>NZ_JBEZDW010000014.1:0-167659 GCF_040802045.1 Microbispora sp. NPDC049125
TGCCGAACTGGGCCGTCTCCGCCGTGAACCGGTCTCCCGTGAGCTGCATCCCGTCGCCGGAGTCACCCGCGAACCGGATGATCACGCGGTCGAGCTGCTGAACCTGCTTGGTCACAGCCCCTCAGTCCTCCTCGACGCACTCGGGCCAGTCAGCTCGAGGCACCTTGTCATGTCCATGCTAAATCCATCGGGTCACGCTTCGTGTTTGCGCCGTGCGCACTTCGCGCCCGCTCCTGGGGCTCGCCGTGGGTGGCGAGGGGGAGCGCGCCTGACGCGGGCCGGTCACCCGGTCGGTGACGTCGCCGGTCAGGGTCGTGATCGGGGTGGTGAACCGTCCGGGCGACACAGGCCCCCCGCGAGCCGGCACAGGTCCACGTGCAAGCGGGCGAAGAGCAGGTTTCGGGTCACGATCCTCAACTATATGCGGGGGATCGCGATGTGGCCTTCCCCTACTCAACCCTTGAGATGGCGGGTCGCCGTTAGGCTGGGTACGCAGGCCGAAGTGCTGGGAGGCGACATGCACGGATATTTCGGCTCGTATGCCGTGGTCGCGGTGCTTCTCCTCATCGGCGTGGCGATCTTCACGGGTGGGCTTTTCGCCAGCCGGATGCTCCGGCCGGACCGCCCGACGCCGGAAAAGCTCACCACGTACGAGTGCGGGGTCGACCCCGTGGGCGAGGGCTGGGCCCAGTCGCAGATCCGCTACTACGTCTTCACATACCTCTACGTCGTGTTCGCCGTCGACGCCGTCTTCCTGTTCCCGTGGGCGACGATCTTCTCCGCCCCCGGGTACGGCATGACCACGCTGGTGGAGATGTTCGTCTTCCTGGCCTTCATCGCCCTCGGCATCGTGTACGCGTGGCGCAAGCGGGTGCTGGCCTGGACATGACCGGGGGCCCGCCGAGGAGGACAATGGCCTCATGGCGGTGAGCGATCTCCCGATGCCCTCGGTTGGGCCGGCGTCCCGGCTGGCGCCCAAGCCGATGAAATTCGTGCTGAACTGGGGCCGCCGCTACTCGTTGTGGGTGTTCAACTTCGGGCTCGCCTGCTGCGCGATCGAGTTCATCGCCACCTCGATGAGCAGGCACGACTTCATCCGGTTCGGGGTGATCCCGTTCGCGAACGGCCCCCGGCAGGCCGACCTGATGATCGTGTCCGGCACGGTGACGGACAAGATGGCCCCGGCGGTCAAGCGGCTCTACGAGCAGATGCCGGATCCGAAGTACGTGATCTCCTTCGGCGCCTGCTCCAACTCGGGCGGACCGTACTGGGACTCGTACTGCGTGACGAAGGGCGTCGACCAGATCATCCCGGTCGACGTGTACGTCCCCGGATGTCCGCCCCGCCCCGAGGCGCTGCTCCACGGGATCATGAAGCTGCAGGAACGCATCGCGGGTGAGACGCTGAGCGACCGCTACCTTCCGGGCGCGGGCTCATGAGCGCCGCCGCCGTCCGGGAGAGGTACGGCTCCCGGATGTCCGACTCCTTCGGGCAGCCCGTGGTGGACGTCGAGCCGGGCGACTGGGTCGGCCTGCTCGCCTTCGCGCGCTCCGAGGGCTTCGAGTTCTTCGACTGGCTGACCGGCGTCGACGAGCCGCCGGAAGCGTTCGGCGTCGTGGCCCACCTCTTCGACCCGGTCGCCATGGCGCACCTGCTTGTCCGCACCCGCGTGCCGCGCGCCGATCCCCGGCTGCCGACCGCGACCGGCGTCTACCGGGGCGCCGACTGGCACGAGCGGGAGACGTACGAGATGTTCGGCGTGGTCTTCGAGGGCCACCCGGACCTGCGTCCCCTGCTGCTGCCGGACGGGTTCGAGGGGCATCCGCTGCGCAAGGACTTCGTGCTGGCCGCGCGGGTCGCCAAGGCGTGGCCGGGGGCCAAGGAGCCGGGGGAGTCGGACCACGGCTCGCCGAGCCGCCGCCGGATGCTGCCCCCCGGCGTGCCGGCCGACTGGGCGGTACGGGAGCCGGACTCTCGGGAGGCAGGTCGTCAGGAGGCGGGTCCCCGGGAGGGGGGCTCTCAAGAGGGGGGCTCTCGGGAGGCGCGCGATGGCTGAGGTGCTCGACGTGGGGGTCCGGCTGGTCACCGTCGTGGCGGCCTTCCTGGTCCTGCCGTTGATCGTCGGGCAGATGGAACACAAGGCCATGGCGCACATGCAGTCGCGCCTCGGGCCGATGTACGCGGGCGGCTTCCACGGATGGGCGCAGCTCATCGCCGACGGCGTCAAGTTCGTCCAGAAGGAGGACGTGATCCCGGCCGCCGCCGACCGCCGGGTCTTCGCGATCGCGCCCGCGGTGGCTCTCGTGCCGTACCTCATCGTGATGGTCGTCATCCCCGTCGGCCCCGGGCTGGTGGGAGTGGACCTCGACGCGGGCCTGTTCTTCGTGCTCGCGGTGATGGGGATCGGCGTGCTCGGCTCGATCATGGCGGGATGGGCGTCGGCGAACAAGTACAGCGTGCTGGGCGGCATCCGGTCGGCGGCCCAGCTCATGTCGTACGAGCTGCCACTGGTGCTGGCGGCCTCCAGCGTCGCGATGGCCGCCGGGACGCTGTCGCTGGAGGGCATCGCGGAGCAGTGGCGGTGGTGGTGGCTGCCGTGGCAGGCCGTCGGCGCCGTGGTGTTCTTCGTCTCCGGGCTGGCCGAGCTCCGCAGGCCCCCGTTCGACATGCCGATCGCCGAATCAGAGATCATCATGGGCCCGATGACCGAGTACACCGGAATCAGGTTCGCCCTGTTCATGCTCGCCGAGTACGTCGGGATCGTGGTGCTGTCCGCGCTGACGACCGTCCTGTTTCTCGGCGGCTGGCAGGGACCCCTGCTGCCCGGACCGGTGTGGACGCTCATCAAGGTCTTCGCGCTGGCGTTCGTGGTGATCTGGGTCAGGGTCAGCTATCCGCGGCTGCGTGAGGACCAGCTCCAGAAACTCGCCTGGGTCGGCCTCGTCCCCCTCGCCCTGCTCCAGCTGGCCCTCACCGGAGTCGTCAAGGTCCTCATAGCCTGAAGCCGCTTCGTCCGCCGGCCTCTGACTGCCGCTATGCAGGACATCTCCACGCTGAGCCGGCGGCTTGAGCATCGCTCGTCCACTCAACGAGCGTCCTGCCGTCGTACATGGTCTGTTCGTGGGTGCTGTACCAATCGTTGAAGTCGGTGTTCGGTACGACCTTTCCACTTTTGAACCAGGTGGCGTTGTCAAGGTCCGCAGAGCCGATGGCGCCTTTCTGAACAAGGCATTCGACGGCTCGGTGTACGGCTTCAACACGCGACTGTGAGGGGCTGGGTGAAGGAACAGGCGGTTCGGCGTCGCAGGAAGCCAGCGCAGCAATCACCATCAGGCCGGCCGTTACAGAAATCACGGATGGGTGAACACGCTTCATTGCGGCGCCTGCATCTGTATCGCCTGTTCCGCCTCCTGTACCCACTGCACGAGGGCCGTTCTCGTGGAGCGTGCGGGCAAGGCCGGCGGCCGTCGCGGCGGCGGACTCCCAGAAGGCCGACAGGTACTGGGGGCCGTTCAGGTGGGAGCGCAGGCGTTCGGCGACGGCCTGGATCTTCTGCTGAATCACCGGGCTGTGCCGGGCCAGGAGGTCGTGCAAGCGCTGGAGCCGTCTGGCCAGCTCCTTGAGGTTGGCCGGATCGACTCCGACGAACTCCCCCACGAGGTGTCCCCTTCGGTCCGGCTACGAGGCGAGCTTCCGGCGCTCCGCCTCCTCCACACGGGCGATCAGATGGGGCTGTTCCTCGAGGACGGCATTGAGCGGCGCTGACAGCTGAGCCTTTCGAGCGTTCCAATCGGCGGCCCACGTGTCGGCCGGCTGCCCCTGCCAGGTGTGGTCGCCGAACATCTGCGGGACCGAACCGAGCGCGTCGAGGATCTTCCGTACGGCTACGGCGGCGGCTTCCATGTCCGCCCTGCACTCGGCGCTGTCGGATGACCCCACTGGCCCCCCAGACGGTAAGGCTGTCCGTAAGCCTAGGGAAGCAGCGGAGCATCGACCAGGGATACCGCTCGTCGACAATGCGGATTACCTGATGCCTACGGCAGGTAAACGGTGTATTCCGCCAGCTCGGAGGTGAGATGCGGTGGCAGGGACGCCGCCGCCGACACGTCTTCTGCGGACACGAAACAGCCCACCGTCTCGCGTGCCCGCAGAATCTGACCGACCAGTTGCGGCGTCATCCCGGGCAGGCCGGCGACGACGTGAGGTGGGGCGTGGTTGAGATCGACGAGTCCGCCGTCGTCGTACTGCCGGGGCAGGTCGGGGCGGCCCACGCGCAACTCACGGGCGAGTGAGGGGTCACTTTGGGCCAGCTCACGTGCCTGGTCCCGCAGGGTCCGCCGCTGCCGGGCGAGCGCCAGTGCGCGCTCGTTTGGCGTGGACGGGTCCGGTCTCGGTGCGAACACCTGCTCCCTGATCACCAGCGACTGGATGGTCCCGCCGATCCAGGCGCCCAGCATTCCGACGGCGATGAGCGCCGACTGCCCTTCCGGGATCTTCTCGGGCTCGTACGCGTTCACGATGGAGATCCAGGCGACGACGCACGCGGCGTACAGGACCGCTGACGCGGCCAGCCACGCGCTGCGCCTGCGGACGGCCGCGAACGCGATGGTGAACGGCGTGGCGAATCCGCAGGTGAACAAGGGGGCGAGCGCCCAGAAGAAGCTGAGCGGCCCGGCTTTCCTCGGTGGTGGGTACATGGTGTAAGGGTTGGGCGGCGGCCAGTTCTGCCCCTGCGGTCCGGGACCGTACGGTGGCGGTCCCCCGTAGCCGTTCATGGATTAGACAATACGTTTATTTCCGGGCTGACGCCCTTTCTTTGCCTCCCGCTTGTGGACAACATGGGGAAAGGGTGCCTGCCGGTGTGGATAACTTCCGGGGGGCGGGCCGCACGTTCTCCTCAGGGCGATAGTGCGCCATGATGTTGCATGTGGCGCGCATACCAGGAGAAGGGCTTGCCAAGGGGCTGGCCGTTACCCTCCGGCACATGCTGCGCAAGTCAGACACGCAGCAGTACCCGGAGGTCAAACCGGAGCTTCCTCCTCGCAGCCGGGGAGTCATCGCCCTGGTCGAGGAGAACTGCACCGTCTGCATGCTCTGCGCCCGGGAGTGCCCCGACTGGTGCATCTACATCGACTCCCACAAGGAGACGCTCCCCGCGCCCGAAGGCGGCCGTCCACGGGCGCGCAACGTGCTCGACAGATTCGCCATCGACTTCTCGCTGTGCATGTACTGCGGCATCTGCATCGAGGTCTGCCCGTTCGACGCGCTGTTCTGGTCCCCGGAGTTCGAGTACTCCGAGTACGACATCCGTGACCTCATCCACGAGAAGGACCAGCTTGGCGAGTGGGCGGCGACCGTCCCTCCGCCGCCGCCCCACGAAAGCGGGGCGGAGCCGCCGAAGGAGATCGCGGCCGCGTCCAGGCCCGCCCGCCCGGTCCGTACGGCACCGCGCGCCGAGCCCGCCCCGCCTCCAATCGCCCCGCCTCCGGCCGGCAGTGCGCCGACCGGACCAGACACTCCTGACACGACGGCCGCGGCAGGTTCCGAGAGCTCGGCAGCCGTCCCAGGTTCCGGCGGCTCCTCGCCGGCCCCCCGTTCCGAAGTCACGCCACCCCCGGGCGCACCGGCTCCGGCCGTCCCCACGCCTGAAGCCGCCGGGGACGCCGCGGATTCCGCCGGCAGGGTGGCCAGGCCGGCCCGCCGCGAGCCGCCGAGGCCGATGAGGGACGTCCGCTCCATCCGGCCGCCGGGATCGCTGCCCAAGAAGCCCGAGAAGCCCGAGAACCCCCAGAACCCCGAGAACCCCGAGAAGAAGGACGGGCCAGAGGAGGACGCGTGACATCCCAGGCGCCGGGCCTCTGGCCGCCTTCCGGGCCGGAGGTCGTCTTCCTGCTCCTCGGCGTCGTCGCGCTCATCTCGGCCCTGCTGGTCGTCACGACGCGGCAGCTCGTTCACGCCGCGCTGTGGCTGGTCCTGTGCTTCGGCGCGCTGGCGGGAAGCTATCTCGTGCTGACCGCCGAGTTCGTGGCGTGGGTGCAGGTGCTGATCTACGTCGGCGCGATCGTGGTGTTGCTGCTGTTCGGCATCATGCTCACCCGGGCTCCCATCGGCAGGTCGGCCGACCTCGACTCCGGCAACCGCTGGGCCGCCGCGGCCGTCGCCGTCGCCACCGCCGCCGTGCTCGTGACCGTGGTGACCACCGGATTCCGTACGGCCTACGCCCCTCTCGACCCCGGCCAGGGGGCCGCGAAGCCGCTGGGGTCGAGCATCTTCCGCACGTGGGTGCTGCCGTTCGAGGCGCTGTCCGTGCTGCTCCTCGCGGCCCTGATCGGCGCCATCGTGCTCTCCCGCACCGACATCAAGGGGCGGCGATGAACGCGGCCCGCGCGCTGGGGCGGTGACGCGGATGCACGTGGTCTATCCAGTCGTGGTGTCCGCCCTGTTGTTCTCGATCGGCGTGTACGGCCTGCTGGCCCGGCGCAACGCCATCCTCGTCCTGATGTCGGTCGAGCTCATGCTCAACGCGGTCAACCTCAATCTGGTGGCCTTCGACGTATGGCTGCGCGACCGGCTGCACGGCGGCCAGGTCCTCACGTTGTTCGTGATCGTCATCGCCGCCGCCGAAGTGGGGCTCGGGCTCGCCATCGTGCTGGCGGTGTTCCGCACGCGGCAGACGATCGACGTCGACCGTCTCCGTGCTCTCGCGGAGCGGGATCCGGCGACCGGTGTGGCGGAGCGGGATCCGGCGACCGGTGTGGCGGAGCGGGTGCCGTCCGGGGACGACGACGGGGAGGGGCGCTCGTGATCTCCGTGGTGGCCTTGATCATCGTTTTGCCGTTCGCCGCCGCCGTCCTGGGGTTGCTCGGCTCGCGATGGCCGCGTGGCGTGAGCCGTACGGACCGCGACGATCTCGCGGCCGGCCGCAGGGCGGCGTGGTTCGCGATCGCGCCGGGCGCAGCCTCGGCGGCGCTCACCCTGTGGCTGGCCCTCGACCTGTCGCGGGGGGCCGGGCGGAGCGGGCCGGGCGCGCCGTTCTGGACGGGACTCCTGCCGGGGCACGCCGAGGGAACGCTCACCGTGGTGGAGACGGGCTCGGTGCCCATCTCCGTGTCACTGCGCGCTGACGGATTGTCAGTGCTGGCCGGCATCCTGGTCGTCGTGGTGGCGCTGGCGGTGCAGGTCTACTCGGTCGGGTACATGCGGGACGATTCCCGCTACCCGTCCTACAGCGCGTTCATCAGCCTGTTCACCAGCGCCATGCTGCTCGTGGTCTACGCGGGGGACCTGATCGTCCTGTACGCCGGCTGGGAGGCCATGGGCCTGTGCTCCTACCTCCTGATCGGGCACTGGTGGGAGGACCGGGCGAACTCCCGGGCCGCGGTCAAGGCGTTCCTGGTCACGCGGCTCGGCGACGTGGGGTTCCTGTTCGGGATCTTCACGCTCGGCGTCGCCGCCGGCAGCTTCCGGATCGACGACGTGCTGCGCGCCGACATTCCCAGAGGCACGCTGATCATCGCCACGCTGCTCCTGCTCGCGGGTGTCGCGGGCAAGAGCGCCCAGGTGCCGCTGCAGACGTGGCTCCCGGACGCGATGGCGGGCCCCACGCCGATCAGCGCGCTCATCCACGCGGCCACGATGGTCGCGGCGGGCATCTTCCTCGTCGTCCGGCTCTACCCGGCCTTCCTCGCCGCGCAGCCCACCCTTGACGTGCTGGCCGTGATCGCCGCGATCGGCATGCTCGGCGCGGCGCTCGCGGCACTCGCGCAGGACGATCTGAAGCGCGTCCTCGCCTACTCGACGATCAGCCAGCTCGCGTACATGGCCGGGGCGCTGGCAGCCGGGTCCGACGGGGCGGCGATCTTCCACCTCGTGACACACGGGGCGTTCAAGGCGCTGCTGTTCCTGTGCGCGGGGGTGGTCATCCACCACGTCGGGTCGAATCTGATGAGCCACATGGGCGGCTTGCGCGCGGCGCTGCCGGTCACGTTCTGGAGCATGACGATCGGCTTCGCCGCTCTCATGGGCCTGCCCCCGGCCAGTGGCCTGTTCAGCAAGGACGCCGTCATCTCCGCGATCGAGCACGCGCACGGCCCGGCCCAGCCGTTCCTGTACGCGTCGGCGCTGCTCACCGTGGGAGTGACCGGCGCGTACGCCACCCGGGCGTGGCTGCGCACCTTCTTCGGCCCGGAGCGGATCGAGCCGTTGCCCGAGCCGCCTCCCGGCACGGCCCATGTCTTCGACGGCAGGGAGGCGCCCCGCTCGATGCTGTGGCCGGTGGGCGTGCTGGCGGTGCCCGCCCTGCTGCTCGGGTTCGCCGGGCCCGGCATGGCCGGGGTCGAGACCGACTGGGGTGCGGCGGCCGTGAGCCTCGTCCTGGCGCTGCTCGGGGCGGGGATCGTCTACGCGCTGTGGCGGGCCGCGCCCGAGCAGGACCCGGCACGGCTGCTCGGCCCGTTCCGGGGGCCGTGCGAGCGGGCCTTCTCCGTCGACGCCCTGTACGCCGCCCTCGTCGCCCGGCCCGTTCTCCGGTTGGCGAGAGGTGTCGTACGCACCGACGCGACGGTGGTCGACGGGGCGGTGCGCGGCTCCGGGCGGGCCACCCTTGGCCTGTCCGGTCTGGTCCGGCTCATCCAGAACGGCAATGCGCAGCTCTACGTGACCGGCGTCGTGGCCGGGCTGCTGATCCTCTCAGTGGCGGCGGTGGTGCTGGCGTGAGCGAACAGGCCAGTGTGCGCGGTGGCGTCACCGGTGAGCGGGGCGCGACCCCACCGGCAGAGGCGGTCGCATGAGCGCGCTCCTCGTCGCCCTGCTTGCCGTGCCCCTGGCAGGAGCCGCCGGACTCCTCGCTCCCGCCTTCCGCGAGCGGGGGGCGGCGGTCTACGGCGTCGCCGTCTCAGCCGTGGTGCTGGCCCTCGCCGTCGTGGTCGCCGTGGCCTTCGACCACGGGCGTCCCGGCCGGATGCAACTCCAGGTGGACCGTCCATGGATCCCCGGGCTCGGCCTGCGGTTCCATCTCGGGATCGACGGGATCTCGCTGCCGCTCGTCGTGCTCACCGCGCTGCTGACGCTCCTGTGCCTCGTCCATCTCGCCGGCCACCCGCCGGAGGCCGGCCGTCCGCGCGCGCTGGTGTTCACGCTGCTCATCCTCGAAGTCGGGATGATCGGCACGTTCCTCGCCCTCGACCTGCTGCTGTTCTTCGTGTTCTTCGAGGTCGTGCTCGTCCCGATGTACTTCGTGATCGCGTTGTGGGGCGGCGGGGCACGCCGGGCGGCGGCGGTGAAGTTCATCCTCTACACCCTGCTGGGCTCGGCCGTCCTGCTGATCGGGTTGCTCGTCGTCTGGACCCAGGCCGGGACCCTCGACATGGTCGGCCTCGCCGCCCGGCACGGGCAGGGCATGACAAGGACGGCGCAGATCGCGGCCTTCCTCGCCATCGGCCTCGGCCTGGCCGTCAAGACGCCCATGTGGCCGCTGCACACCTGGCTGCCCGACGCTCACACCGAGGCGCCCACCGTCGGCTCGGTCCTGCTCGCGGGCGTGCTGCTCAAGATGGGCACGTACGGCTTCGCGCGCATCGCGATCCCGGTCCTGCCCGAGGGCGCCGCCGCGCTCGCGCCATGGCTGGGGGCGTTCGCCGTCGCCGGCATCGTCTACGGCTCGCTCGCCTGCCTGGCACAGCGCGACCTCAAACGGATGATCGCCTACTCGTCCGTCGGCCACATGGGATTCGTGCTGCTCGGCCTGGCGACGCTCACCCCCGTGGGCATGAACGCGGCCCTGTTCGGCAACGTCGCTCACGGCCTCATCACCGGCCTGCTGTTCTTCCTCGCCGGAGCCGTGAAGGAGCGGTACGGCACGGCCGACATGGTACGGATGGGCGGTGGGATGCTGCGCCGCCTGCCGTACGTCGGGTCGCTGCTGACCTTCGCCTGCGTCGCGTCGCTGGGTCTTCCCGGGCTCGCCGGCTTCTGGGGGGAGATGCTCGCGCTGCTGGGCGCCTTCCGGCCCGCCGCCGCGCTGTCCCGGCCGCTGTTCCTCGTCTTCATGGCGGTCGGCGGCGTGGGCACGGTTCTGACCGCGGCGTACTTCCTCGTCATGCTGTCACGGATCACCCATGGGCGGCCGATGGAGACCGTGCCGGTGGGGCCGCCGCTGGCCACGGCGGAGGAGATCCGCGCGGTGCTCGGGACGGGTGAGCCCGTCGAGCCGGTGGCCGCCGGGGCTGCCGTCGCCGACGTCGAGGCGGGGCCGGCAGCCGGGGAGGCCCTGTGGACGCAGCACCCCCAGCACCCCGAGGACGGCGGAGACATCGAGGCGGTCCCCGGCCGGCCGGTGAGGGCGGCGCGGCCGGGGTTGCTGGGGGAGGTGACGGGGAGCGAGCTGGTCGCCTGGGTGCCCCTGGTGGCGCTGATCGTGCTCTTCGGGCTCTGGCCCAAGGCTCTGCTGGCCGTCACCACGCCCGCCGTCCAAGCGATCTTCGGGGTGGGGGCGCCATGAGCGGCGGGCTGATCCAGTCGATCGACTACGCCGCGCTGGCGGTCCCGCTGATCCTCGCTGTGGTGGCCGGGCTGGTGCTGCTCCTCGACGCCTTCCTGCCGGACCGGCCCGGCGGCGGCCGCCTGCTCGGGCTCGTCACGCTCGGCGGCGTCGCGGCGTCCTTGGCCGTCGTGGCTCTGCAGGCGGCGGGCGGCGGGGAGCGCCGCACGTTCTGCGTCCCGGACGCGCCGGCCGGCCCCGGCCCGCAGGCGTGCTCGTACGTCGCCGACCGGTTCACCCTCGTCTTCGCGGCGGTGGTCCTCGCCGCCGGGCTGGTCGTCGTGCTGCTGTCCATGGCGGAGCTGGCCGACGGGCGGATCCCCGCGGGCGAGTGGTACTTCCTGTTGCTCGCGACCCTTGCCGGCGCGACGCTGCTGCCCGCGTCCCGCGACCTGATCATGCTGGTCGTGTCGCTTGAGCTGGCGTCGCTGCCGGTCTTCGCGCTCACGGCGATGCGGCGCTACGACGGCCGGGCGACCGAGGCGGCGCTCAAGCTCTTCCTCGTGTCGGTCGTCTCCACGGCCGTCATGTTGTTCGGCGTGTCCCTGCTCTACGGCGTGACGGGATCGGTGCATCTCGACCGCGTCGCCGGCGCGCTCGCCTCGGCTTCCGCCGGCTCAGGAGCCGCCGCGCCGGAGCTCGCGACCTCGGGGGTCGTCCCCGTCGCGGTGGTGCTGGTGCTGGCCGGCTTCGCCTTCAAGGTGGCCGCGGTGCCGTTCCACTCCTGGGCCGGGGACGTCTACCAGGGCGCGCCCATCCCGGTGGCCGCCCTGCTGTCGGTCGTGTCCAAGGCGGCGGGATTCGCCGGTCTCATCCTGATTCTCACGTCCGCACTGCCCGGCCAGGCCGGCGTGTGGGCTCCGGTCGTCGCGGTGATCGCCGCGCTGACCATGACCGCCGGCAACGTCCTCGCCCTGCGGCAGCGTGACGCCGTGCGGCTGCTCGCCTGGTCGTCGGTCGCCCAGTCGGGGTACGTCCTCGCGCCGCTGGCGGCCTTCGCCGGTGTGCGCCACCGAGCGCCGGCCGACGTGGCCGGAGTCGCCCGGGCCTCCATCGCTTACCTGGTGTTCTACGCGGCGATGAACCTCGTGGCCTTCTGCGTGGTCATGCTCGTCTCCCGGCGGCGGGAGCGGAACGAGATGGACGACTACCGCGGGCTGGCCCTCCGGAGCCCCGCGGCCGGGCTCGCCCTCGCCTTCTCGCTGGTCTGCCTGGCGGGGCTCCCGCCGGGGCTCGCCGGGCTGTTCGCGAAGGTCGTGGTCTTCCGCGAGGTCATCCAGGGCGGCCTTGGCTGGCTCGCCGTCGTGATGGCGGTCAACACGGTGATCGGGCTCTACTACTACATCGCGTGGACGGCCCGCCTGTTCACTCCTGAGCCGGCAGGCGGGGGACTTCCGAGACCGGCGCCTGCCGCCGTGCCGGTGGTGGTCGCGGTGGCGTTCGCCGTCGTCGTGACGGTCGCGTTCTCCGTGGCCCCGCAGCTCGTGCTGTCCGCCGCCGGCTGATCGCGGCGCCTCTTCCTCGGGGAACGTTCTCCCAGGCCGTACGCGTTGTAGGGCTGGAAGCACCAACCGGGAGGAGGAGGCGTGCACCACAACGGTCTGCGCACCGCGGTCCTTCTGGGGGCTCTGTCCGCGTTGATCCTCGCGGCGGGGGCCTGGCTGGGGGGCGGCTCCGGTGTGCGGCTCGCCTTCGTGGTCGCGCTGGCGACGAGCTGTGCCGCTTACTTCTTCTCCGACAAGTTCGCCCTGGCGGCCCTGCGTGCGCGGCCCGTCGCGGAGGTCGAGCAGCCGGTGCTCTACAAGATCGTCCGGGAGTTGTCCTACGACGCCCGGCAGCCCATGCCGCGCCTCTACGTCTCCCCGACCATGCAGCCCAACGCGTTCGCGACCGGCCGCAACCCGCGCAACGCGGCGGTGTGCGTCACCCACGGCGTGCTCGCCCTGCTGGACGAGCGCGAGCTCAAGGGCGTGCTGGGCCACGAGCTGTCGCACGTCTACAACCGGGACATCCTGATCTCGTCGGTCGCGGGCGCGCTGGCCACAATGATCACGTACTTCGGATACCTCGGCCTGTTCTTCGGGTCCGACGACGACGAGGGGCCCGGCTTCCTCGGCGCGCTGCTGGTGATGATCCTCGGCCCGGTCGCCGCGTCGATGATCCAGATGGCGATCTCCCGCTCGCGCGAGTTCGCCGCGGACGAGTCCAGCGCCCGGCTCACCGGCGATCCGCTCGCGCTCGCCTCGGCTCTGCGCAAGATCGAGCTGGGGGTCCGCCGCCTGCCGCTGCCGGAGAACGGCAGGCTGGCGTCCACCAGCCATCTGATGATCGTCAATCCGTTCCGGGGGGCGGGCCTCGGCAAGCTGTTCTCGACCCATCCGCCGATCGCGACCCGGATCTCCCGGCTGGAACGGATGGCCGGCTACCGCCGCTGAGCCGGGGATTTTCAGAACCTGTCCCGTTCGGCGGCGCGGCGTGATCCACTGCTCGTGTGGAAGCGGTTCTCAGCGGACTGATCGGTGTTCTCGGCACCTTGCTCGGGTCCGTGGTCACCTACTACTTCCAGCGCCAGAGCGCGGAGCGCACAGAACGAATCGCCCGGACCGAGCGGCTGCGACAGGAACGGCTCGCGGCGTACAGCGAATTCGCCGGCGCCGCGACCGACCTGCGGCGTGCGGCCTACGACCGCTGGCATCGGTACGAGGAGGATCCTCAAGGCGGCGAGTTCAACGCCGCACGCGATGAGTACTACCGGCTCTACGCGGTCGCCAGAAACGCCCAGCTGCGCCTGCGGTTGCTGACCGGAGACCGCGATCTCGTCGAGTCTGCCCACATGGCCGTAGAACGAGCTACGGAGATCGTGAAAGCCGACACTGAGGAGGACCGGGCGAGCCGGGGAGAGATCGCGCGCCATGCCCTCGACGCCTTCGTCTCAGCGGCCGCCCGTCGGCTCGAATGAGCGCGGGCGCGCGACCCGGTCAGGAGCGCCGGTGGACGGGGTCGGTCTCGCCGGGGCTGAGGGCGGGCAGGCCGTCGATGCTCTCGCGGTTGTGAGTGGCCCGGTAGGTGCGCCTCTGCTGGACGTCCTTGCGGCCCGCCCACTCGTCGAGCAGCGGCCTGTCCTGGTCGTACTTCATGAAGGGGACGGCGAAGCCGCACGAGTCGGTGATGCGGTCGCAGCTCACCACGATGATCGACCGGACTCCCGGGTGAGGCCCGAACAGTGTGATGAGCTCGTCGAAGCCGTCGTCGTGCGGGGTCACCACGCGGCCCGTGCCGTAGAGCCGGACGATGTTCGGCGGCCCGGCGAAGGCGCAGAACATGACCGTCACGCGGCCGTTGTCGCGGATGTGGGCGATGGTCTCGACGCCGCTTCCGTCGAGGTCGAGGTAGGCGACCGTGGTGTCGTCGATGATCGCGAAAGTGTCGGCGTACCCCTTGGGGGAGACGTTGACGTGCCCACCCGCCTCCGGGGCGGTCGCGACGAAGAAGACCGGCTGCGCGGAGATGAACTCGCGCAGCCGGTCCGTCAGCCGGTCATAGCTCTTGCCCATGGTTTGACCATAACGCGGGTCACTCGTCCGCCAACGACCAGGTCCACGCACTGGACTCGATCTTGAGCAGGCCGGACGTGACGCCGGTGGCCGGATCCACGTTCGGGACGACGCCGAGTACGGCCGGAGTGCGGGGTGGCCGCCGACGCCACGCTCTGAGGGAGCTCCTCACACCCCCGGATGGAGGACACGGCGCAGGAACTCCCGGGTGCGTTCATGCTGCGGATCGGCGATGACCTGCTGCGGCGGGCCGTCCTCGACGATCGCGCCGTTGTCCATGAACACCACCCGGTCGGCGACCTCGCGGGCGAACCCCATCTCGTGGGTGACCACCAGCATGGTCATGCCCTCCTCGGCGAGCTGCCGCATGACCGACAGCACGTCGCCGACGAGCTCCGGGTCGAGAGCCGAGGTGGGCTCGTCGAAGAGCATGAGCGACGGGCTCATGGCCAGGGCGCGGGCGATGGCGACCCGTTGCTGCTGGCCGCCGGACAGCTGCCCGGGGTAGGCGTCCGTCTTGTCGCTCAGCCCCACCCTCTCCAGGTTCTCCCGGGCGACGCGGTCGGCCTCGGCGCGGCCGCGCTTCAGCACCCGCTGCTGCGCGATGGTGACGTTGCGCAGCACCGTGAGGTGCGGGAAGAGGTTGAACTGCTGGAACACCATGCCGAGCCGCCGCCGCGCCGCGTCGATGTCCACGTCGGGGTCGGTGAGCTCGATGCCGTCCACGACCACCTGGCCGGAGGTGGGCTGCTCCAGCAGGTTGACGCAGCGCAGCAGCGTCGACTTGCCCGAGCCCGACGGTCCGATCACGCAGACGACCTGACCGCTCTCGACCGTGAAGTCGATGCCCTTGAGGACTTCCAGCCGCCCGAACGACTTGTGCAGGTTCCTGATCTCTACGGTGCTCATCGGCCCGCTCTCTGACGTGCTTCCAGCCGCCGCGCGGCGTACCCGAGGGGGATGGTGAGCAGCAGGTACGTCAGGCCGGACACGAAGATCGGCGTGGGGTTGGCGAACGTGGACGCCTGGTCGTTGCCGAACTTGGCCAGCTCCACCTGGGCGCCGGTGAGACCGAGGAACTGCACCAGCGAGGAGTCCTTGAACAACAGGACCACCTCGTTGGTGAGCGGCGGGATCACGATCCTGACGGCCTGGGGGATGACGATCGAGACCATCGCCCGCAGGTACGGCATGCCGAGCGAGCGGGCGGCCTCCATCTGCCCCTTGGGAACCGCCTGCAGCCCGGCCCGGAACGTCTCGGCCATGTACGCGGCCGAGACCAGGCCCAGACCCAGCGCGACCTGGCCGTACACGTCGCCGGGGACGTGGTAGCCCGGGAACGCCAGCGGCAGGCTGCCGATCATCAGGAAGATGACCAGCGCGGGGAGCCCCCGGAAGATCTCGACGTACGTCGTCGCGATCCACCGGTAGGGCGCCACGGAGGACTGCCGCATCAGCGCCAGCAGCAGGCCGAGGACGAAGCCCGCCACGTATCCGCTCACCGTGTAGATCACCGTGTTCTTCAACGCCACGGTGAACAGGGCCGGCAGGCCCTCGCCGGCCACCTCGGTGTTGAGGAACGACTGGCGGATCGAGCCCCAGTCGGCCAGCGAGACAAGGACGACCGCGATGACGGCCAGCACGGCGTACTGGATGGCCCGGCTGATCCGCTGCCGCTTGCGAGGGCTCATCCCGCCCCGCTTGGGGCGTGGAGTCTGCGGTTCGGTCATGGAGGTCACGACGACTTGGGCTCGGTGCCGAACCACTTCTTGTAGATGGCGTTGTAGGTGCCGTCCTTCTTGGCGGCCGCCAGAACCTCGTTGATCGTCTTCGCCAGCGCCGTGTTGGTCTTCTTCATGCCGATGCCGTACTGCTCGCCGGTGTCGAGGCTGGCGGCCATCTCGAACTTGGCGCCGATCTCCGGCTTCTTCAGCCAGGTCAGCACGACCGGGAGGTCCTGCACGATCACGTCGACCTGGCCGGTCTGCAGGCCGAGCAGCTCCTTGGGGGAGTCCGCGAACTCGATCGGGTCCAGGCCCGCCTTCTTGACGTAGTCGAGGCCGGTGGTGGAGGCCTGGGCGCCCAGCTTGAGGCCCTTCGCCTTGACGTCGTCGAGGGAGGTGATCCCGCTGTCCTTCTTCGTCATCAGCGCCTGCGTCGCGTCGAAGTAGGGGTCGGAGAACAGCAGGTTCTTCTTGCGCTCGTCGGTGATCGTCATGCCAGCGGCGGCGACGTCGCACTTGCCGGCGTTGAGCGCCGCACCGCTCTTGATGGCGGCGAAGTCGATGTCGACGATGTCCTGCGTCACGCCCAGCTTCTTGGCGACCAGGTCGACGATGTCGACGTCGAAGCCGACGACCTTGCCGTTCTGATTGAACTGGAAGGGCTCGTACGGGATGTTCGTGCAGGTGGTCAGCTTGCCCCCGTTGACCAGGGACACTCCGCCCGCCGCGGTGGCCGAGGTCGTCGTATCGCTGGACCCTCCGCCACAGGCGGAGATCGTCAACGCCGCCGCCAGCGCCGCCGCGCCGATGCCCGCTATCCGACTGGTGGACCAGGGAGCCACACCGGCCTCCTCGCGATTTGTGTGAACGTGTGCTGCTTGTCACGCGCAGTTTAGAGGAATAAGGACACCGTTTTGCTCTCGGGTGTTACGGCTGTGGAAAACCTCTTGACGCTGATCAGAGCACATGAGTCCCTCCGGGAGCACCAGAAAGGGGCGTTACCAAATAGCGATGTCCGAAAAGCTCAGACGAGCTCGGCGGCCGACCCGGTGAGCGCGTTGAACCGGGCGAGCATCCGCGCCAGCAGCCGTACGTCCTCCTCGGGCCAGGCGGACAGCAGGGAGTGGAGCAGCTCCCGGCGCGCGTCCCGGGCACTCTCCAGCCGCCGCCGTCCCTCCTCGGTGAGACCCAGCAGGTGGGCCCGGCGGTCCAGCGGGTCGGGCTCCCGGCCGATCAGCCCCAGGTCCTCCAGGCCCTTGAGCTGCCGGCTGACGGTCGCCTTACCGACGCCGAGGTACGCCGCCAGGTCGCTCGGCCGTACGGGAGCGACCTGGCAGATCCGCACGAGCAGGCCATAGGCTCCCGGGTCCAGCTCGGAATGCACGGAGCGGCTGAGCTCGGCGGAGATGCCGTGAGCGCGCCGGAAGAGGACGGCGAGCTGATGCTCGACATCGTGGTACGCCTGGATGTCCTCGGCCACCTTGACGCTCTCGTCAGCTTCGACGCGGGAAGGGGCTTCGGAGACCTCCCTGGCCTGGACGCTCGGAAAGCTGTCGGCGGAGCCCGTTTTCGTCATCGGCCGCCTCCTCTCGTCGCGTCCTGCCGGCTCAGCACTGTCCGGCTCAGCACTGTCCGGCTCAGCACTGTCCGGCTCAGCACTGTCCGGCTCAGCATTGTTCCGGTGAGGCCGAGGTCACCCGCGTACGGCCTGGATGTCCAGCTCCACCTTCACCGTCGCGCCGATGAGGGAGATGCCCGCCTGCACCACCTGGTTGTACGTCATCGCGAAGTCCTCCCGGCGCAGCTCGGTGACCGCGCGGAACGCGGCGCGCAGGCCGCCCCAAGGATCCGGGCCGGTGCCCAGGTACCGCATGTCGAGATCGACCGGGCGCACCACGCCGCTCAACGTCAGGATGCCATGGACGGTCCATCGATCCGGCCCGATGGGGGAGAGCCCGGCGCTCCGGTAGGAGATCGTGGGGTGGACGGAGACGTCGAGGAAGTCGGGCGAGCGCAGATGGTCGTCGCGGGTGCCGTTGCCCGTGTCGATCGAGGCCGCCACGATGTCGGCGGTGACCGACGACGCCTCGGCGGTGGCGCCGATCTCGATGAGCCCGCCGAACTCGGCGAACCGCCCCTGCACGCTGCTCAGGCCCAGGTGCTGGGCGGTGGCCGCGACCGTGGAGTGCGCCGGGTCGATGGTCCACTCCCCGGGTGGGGGAAGCTCGGTGCCGCCCTGCCTGGCCAGCACGATCGTGCCCAGGTCGGCGGTGCCCGCCGCCGACGCGATCGCCGTCGACGCGGCCGGCGCGTACCCCAGCGCCGTCACCACGAGGGTGTAGACGCCGGGTGGGAGCGGGCCCGTGGCGGCCAGCCCGTCGCCGTCCGCGTCCACCCGCGCGACCTGGCGTCCCGACATGTCGGTCACGGTGACAACCGCGTGCTGCACCGCCCAGCCGTCCCTCGTCCGGATCCGGGCCCGCAGGCCCTGCCGGGCGGCGGGTGCGGGCGAGACCTGCGAGACCTGCGGGCCGGTTCCTGTGCCGGTGTCCATGGTGCCCCTGCTCTCACTGCGCGTCATGGCGTACGGATCCTCACTCGGCGTGGCCGAGCCACAGGTCGTAGCCGTCGTCACCCTGGCCGTTCAGGGTCACGGTGTCGGCGACGGGCGGGTAGCCGGTGGCGATGATGGTGTACTGGCCGCCGGTCAGGTCGGCGAAGGCGTACTCGCCGTCCTCTCCGGTGGTCGCGGTGCCGACCACGTTGCCCGCGGCGTCGAGCAACGTCACCCGCGCGTCGGTGACCGGCCCGCCGTTCCGCACGCGGATCGTGCCGCGGACCCGCGCCCCGGGGAGCAGCTCGACGTCCTGCCTGGTCCGGCCGGTGCCGGCGATCTCGACCGGGACCGCCACCGGACGGTACGCCTCCGCGCTCACCGCGAGGGTGTAGGCGCCCGCGACGACCGCAGAGAAGGCGAACGCGCCTTCGGCGTCCGTCGTGCCGCCGGCCGTGACCTCGCCCCGCACGTCGGTCAGGACGACGACCGCCTCGGGGACGGGCTTGCCGGCGGCGTCGCGCACCGTCCCCACGAGGCCGCCGGAGCCCGCGAGCACCATGTCGAACTCGACCGGCTGGTCGCCGACCACCAGGGTCGCGACCTGCGGGTCCCGCTCCACCGCCGAGGCGATCAGGACGTACGTCCCGCCGCCGGGGGCCCGTATGGCGTACCCGCCGTCCGCCTGAGTCGTCGTACGGCCGAGCTGGTGGCCGCGTACGTCGATCAGCGTGAGCGTCGCCTGGCGGACCGGGAAGCCGTCCTCTCCGCTGATGAAACCGCTGATCTCGACGCCCGCGCCGATCTCGCCGCGCGGCTCGCCGGCGAAGGAGTGCGTCGGCGTGGCCTCCGCGAACGGGTCGAACTCGCCGGCCTGGGCGGCCTCCCGGGGGCGGGCGGTCTGGGCGTACGCGGCCGGCTGGCGCTCCCGTTGCGCGTGACGTCCCGGCGCCGTGCCGTTCTTGCTCGGGGAGGGCTTGCCCGGGGAGGGCTCCGCCACGTCCGTCCTGCCGCCGGAGGCCGTGCGCAGCGGGACCTCCTTGATGAACAGGACGGCGATCAGCGCCAGCAACGCCGCCGGCGCCGCGTACAGGAACAGGTCGCCCACGCCGTGACCGTACGCGTTCTCCACGACGGCGCGTACGGGGGCGGGCAGCGCGTCGAGCCGGGGGATCGAGCCGTCGCCGACGGCCCCGTGGATGCCGAGGGAGGCCAGGCCCTCCTCGGTGTACTGGGTGACCTTGTGGACCGCCACGGCTCCCAGCGCCGACACGCCGATCGCGCCGCCGAGGGAGCGGAAGAACGCGACGAGCGAGCTGCCCGCGCCCAGCTCCTCGGCCCGCACCTGGTTCTGCACGGCCAGGACGAGGTTCTGCTGCGTCATGCCGAGGCCGACGCCGACGCAGAACATGTACACGGCCACCAGCCAGTAGTCCGTGTCGTACCGCAGGCTGCCCATCAGGGCGAACCCGCCGGTGAGCAGGACGGTGCCGATGACCAGGATCACCTTCCAGCGTCCCGTACGGGTGATGATCTGGCCGGCGGTGGTCGAGGCGATCGCCAGCCCGAGGATCAGCGGGAGGGTCATGAGCCCCGCCATGGTGGGGGTCTCGCCCCGGGCGAGCTGGAAGTACTGGCTGAGGAACGTCGTGGCGCCGAACAGCCCGACGCCGACGAGCACGCTCGCCACGACGGCGAGGCTGATCGTACGGACCCGGAACAGCCGCAGCGGGACGATGGGCTCCTTGGCCCTCGACTCCACGAGCAGGAACAGCAGCGTCAGCACGAGCGCCCCGCCGACCATCGCGGCGGTCTGCCACGACATCCAGTCGTACTTGGTGCCGGCGAAGGAGACCCACACCAGAAGCAACGAGACGGCCGCGGCGATCAGCACGGCGCCGCCCCAGTCGATGCTGACGCGTCGCTTGAGCACGGGAAGGTGAAGGGTCTTCTGCAGGACGAGGAGAGCGATCACGGCGAAGGGGACGCCCACGTAGAAGCACCACCGCCAGCCGAGCCAGGAGGTGTCCACGATCACGCCGCCGACCAGGGGGCCGCCGATGGTCGCGATGGCGAACACCGCGCCGAGGTAGCCCGAGTAGCGGCCGCGCTCCCGTGGCGCGATCATCGCCGCCATGATGACCTGTGACAGGGCGAGCAGGCCGCCGGCGCCGATGCCCTGGATCACCCTCGCGGCGATCAGCATCTCCGAGTTCCGGGAGAGACCGGCGATCGCGGAGCCGACCACGTAGACGACGATCCCGAGCTGGACGAGGATCTTCTTGCTCGTCAGGTCGGCCAGCTTGCCCCAGATCGGAGTGGAGACCGTCACCGCGAGCAGCGATGACGTGATCACCCATGTGTAGGTGGTCTCGTCCGCGTGCAGCGCCGCCGTGATCGTCGGCAGGGCGTTCGACACGACGGTCGACGACAGGATCGCCACGAACATCCCGAGAAGCAGCCCGGAGAGGGCCTCCATGATCTCCCGGTGTGTCATCTGTACAGGCGCGTCGGTTGCCGCCGGCGGTGCCTCGGCCGGTGTCGTGTTCGCCATGATTTCCTTCCACTGCCCCGGCGCAAGCGTGCCGCCGTGCCTCCGGCTGCTGGTGGCCGTCGTACGAGGCCGCACCTGGCGGAGCCTTTCCAATTAGTTTGCCTAAGTAAGTATATCTGATCGTTGCTTGAGGCAACCATGTGTGGGGGTGACGGTGGCCGGGGTGGGCGGTGACGGGCTGCGGCCTATGGCGCGGTGAGGGACGTACGGCTGGCCCCTGGGGCCGTGCGCTGGAACGCCTGCGCGGCTACGCGGGAAGGGGCGCCTATGGGCCGTGCGTAATGGGGTACCGGGCGCGCCGGAGGCACGCCTGTGGGGTTGTGCGGGGCGGCATCGCGCTTGTCCGGTCGACGGCACACGTGCGCTTGTGGGGTTGCGGACGTGCGCTGATGGCGCACGCGCCGGTCGGGTCTGCTGGCTTGCTGGTAAGCGGTATCGGCGTACGCGCGGTCGCGCGCCTGATCGGATCGCGCGCGCTGCCGGCGTACGCCTTCCGCGTGTGCCCGGCCTGGCGTTACCGGTAGTTCGTGAACTGAAGGGCGATGTCGAGGTCCTTGCCCTTGAGCAGGGAGATGACCTCCTGGAGCTCGTCCTTCTTCTTCGAGCTGACCCGGAGCTCGTCGCCCTGGATCTGCGCCTTCACGCCCTTCGGGCCCTCGTCCCGGATCATCTTGGAGATCTTCTTCGCGTTCTCCTGGTCGATGCCCTCCTTCAGGGAGACCATCAACCTGTACTCCTTGCCGGACAGCTTCGGCTCACCCGCGTCGAGGACCTTCAGCGAAAGCCCCCGCTTGACGATCTTGTCTCTGAACACCTCGAGGACGGCGTTCGCCCGCTCCTCGCTGTTCGCCTTGATCTCGATGCCGTCCTGTCCCGACCAGGAGATGCTCGCGCCGGTGCCCTTGAAGTCGAAGCGGTGTCCGACCTCCTTGACCGTCTGATTCAGAGCGTTGTCGACCTCCTGCCGGTCGATCTTGCTGACCACGTCGAAACTGCTGTCGGCCATCGGTGTCCGTGTCCTCTCCTCGTTAATCTCCGAGATTAGTGGCCCGCATGAGATCAGGGGTGTGCGCCCACGTGTTTCTCCCCGTCTTTCCGCATGGTCCTGTGCATGACGACACGCGGAGCCAGCTCAATGCCCAGCGCGCGCTCACGCTCGACCAGTGCCGTCAGCTCGGGCCCCCACTCCGCGCGGGGCAGTACGGCGAAGCCCCGGCGGGCGTACCAGGGGGCGTTCCACGGGACGTCCCGGAACGTCGTCAGCGTCACCGCCGTCGTGACGGCGGCCGCCGCGTCGCACACCGCCTCCAGCAGGCGGGTGCCGACGCCCTTCCTTCCGTGATCCGGATGTACGGCGAGCTGCTCAAGATGGACGAGGCCGTCGACGCGCCCGAGCATGGCGAAGCCCACCGGCGGATCGCCCGCGACGATCACTTGGCCTGGATCGTCGCACTCCTCGATCATCGTCGTGCCCGGCGGGAACACGATGCCGAGGGGGGCGAACATCTCGTCCGCCGCGAGCTCGATCTCCGCCAGGCCGGCCAGCTCGTCATGCCGCGCCCACCTGATCACCCGATCCACTATGCCGCGCGACGATGCGGTTCGCATGCCGTGACGCCACCCCGGGGCCGGGAACAACCCGTGTCACGCGTACCCGGGAAGTCCGCTATTCTTCTACCTGTCGCCGCGGCAAGCGGAAGACACGGCAGGTTGCCCGAGTGGCCAAAGGGAGCGGTCTGTAAAACCGTCGGCTCAGCCTACCCAGGTTCGAACCCTGGACCTGCCACACCAGCATGAAGAGCCCCTGACCAGCAGAGATGCCGGTCGGGGGCTTCGTTCCCGGCCCGTGACTGACCGCGATTCCCCGCTGTTCCCGTGAGATCTGGCACGCATCTGGCACGCGATCATGCCGCTAGCTCTCGCGCGACGCGCACGCTTCCTCCTCAGCCACCCCGGAAGCTCCGGCTTGGAACCGCGATCATCCTGGAGCCGGAGTGCCCCCGCCGGAGGCATCTGGGTGTGTGGCGGGTGACCAGTAGAGGGGACGGTGGATGCCGAGTTTTCGTGTGCTGAACGGGGAGAGGGTCATCGGGGTGACCCATCCTTGCCGTGTGAGTGCCATCTGAGCGGGGAGTGGGGTGGCGGGGTAGACCTCGATACCTCTCGTCCAGTTCATGAGCATGCCTTCGGTCCCTTCCAGGTCGACCATGATGATCGATATGGGGTGTCCGTCAGTGGCCCAGGTGTTCCAGATTGCCCATCCTTCGGGTCGAGCCTCGACTCCCAGGCGGGCGCAGATTTGGGAGTAGGTGCCTTCCATGCCTATGGGTATGGCTTGCGGCTGGAGAATGACGGTTCCGGCGAGCTTCATGGTAGGTAGTTCGGGGTCGATGCATCCGTCCCCGTCGAAGTGGTAGTGGCGGATATGGCGGGCTACCTCGTTGACCGCTCGCTGGAGCGGCGTGAACTCTAAGGGGTCATCGCCGTAGGTGAGCCACCCCTCGTCTGCTGCCGCGTTGACTATCTCGCGCGTCAGGTGCTCGATGTGGCGAAGATACTCAGGCTCGCTGAGTTCTGCTCGGACCATTCCGGCAGTGTCGCATCGGGCTCTGAGTTTCGGCATCCGAGTTATTGCAGGACGGTTGATGGAGCTGGAGCCGCTCTAAGTGAACGGAAGGGTTCGGCTGGCATGCGGCGGGGTGGCGCTGGAGTCGGCGAGTGCGTTGTGTGCGGCGAGCGCGCGGTGCGGCTACGGCCCGGGGCGCCGCCGGCCGGGACCGGCGCCCACGCCGCACGCCCGGCCGGCGGGCGGCGGAGGGCCGAGTACGGCGGCGCGCCGCGCCGCCGCTTGATGTCCCAGATCATGACGGCGGCTGTGAACAACGACCTCATCAAGGCGACGTCGTGCCGTGGCGTGCGGCTTCCCAGAATGCCTGAGACGGAGCCGCACATTCTCACGAGGGAAGAAGTCGCCCGGCTGACTGCGGCGATGCGGGAACCCCACGGCCTGATCGTGCAGCTCCTCGCTTACGGTGGCCTCCGCATCGGCGAGGCGTTCGCACTGCGGCGTCGACATGTTCAGCTCGATAAGGGGTGCCTCATCGTCGCGGAATCTCTGGCGGGGATCGCGGGCAAGCACATCTTCGACACGCCCAAGTCACACCAGCGGCGGGAGATCACACTTCCCGGCTTCGTGATCTCGGCGCTGCGCTCTCACTTCGGCCGGCTCCCGGAAGACTCTGACGCTCTCCCCTTCACGGGAGGACGGGTAAGGCCCTCCACTACAACGCCTGGCGGCGATGGCACTTCGATCCGGCTGTCGAGACGGCGGGCCTGGACGACGTCACGCCTCATGATCTCCGTGCGACGCACTCCACCTGGGTTGCTGATCGGCACGGCGTCATGGCGGTGGCTCGTCGTCTCGGCCACTCCAATGCAAGCGTGACCACTCGGCACTACGCGCGAGCCGTGGAAGGGCGGGATAGAGAGATCGCGGATGGTTTCGACATCGAGCATGGCACGGGGAGCGGTTCGCAGGACCGGGTGGCACGTGTGTGACATGAAGAGGACGACGAGGATCCGCCGAGCGTGCTTTCCCTTGCCTGACCAGGCAGGATGCGAACCCGGGGGAGCGAACGGCACGGCATCTGTAAAACCGTCGGCTCAGCCTACCCAGGTTCGAACCCTGGACCTGCCACACCAGCATGAAGAGCCCCTGACCAGCAGAGATGCGGGTCGGGGGCTTCTTCGTTGCTTGTTCCGTGAGTATCCCTGATTCCCCGTGTTTGCCCCCGGCTTAGGGCACGCCTGGGGCGCGCGATCGGGGGTCTTCCTGCGCGGACGATCAGGCTTCCACCTCAGTCGGCCACGGTCTCGGCTGACGTGCGGGCGATCATCCCGGAGCCGAGGCCCCCGCCGGAGGTATGCGATCGACCGCGTCGAATTATTGGCGCATACTGCGCTGGTTCCTTCGTCTCTGAGGGGTGGTCGATGTTCGGGCTGGCGGAGCTGGTGCTGATCGTGTTGGAAGTGGCCGTACTGTTTGCGGTCGTCTACTTCGCGGTACGGCTCGCGCTGCGGCATGACCGGAAGAGGAACGGCGGTCAGTAGGCCGTCACGTGGTCGGCGACGCGGCGCTGTGAGCGGCGAGTGTGTGGGTTACGGCGAGGTAGGCGTGCGGCGGGTGGCCCCGAGCCAGTCGCTGCCGGCCGGGACCGGCCCCCAGGCCGCATGCCCGGACGGCGAGCGGGCGACGGGCCGTAGTGCGGTGGCGCAACTCAGGTTCAACCGGTCGTCGCAACGCTGCTGCTCAGCAGCAAGTCGAGATGCTCGCTGAAAGCCTCAGCCGGTGTTCTCCATCCCAGGGTCTTTCGGGTCTGGTGTCACGGAAGAGTCGCTGAGCATCAGCGAGGCGCGCGATGCGGTGAATTCCCTGGTCACTGACATGACGGGTGTCGAACGCCCGAGATGCCCGCCGAACCGTGTCGGATGGGCCTTCGCCGATGCGGTCCTGGGCGGAGGGGTCCCCAGGGTGTGGCGCGGCCTTGACAGGTGACGGCGCCAGGCGTTGTATTCAACCAATGCGTTGATAAACCGATTGGTTGAGAAGGTGAGCCGGCATGCTCCTGGAGAACAAGGTCGCGGTGGTGTACGGCGGCGGCGGTTCGATCGGCGGGGCCGCCGCGCGGGCGTTCGCCCGCGAGGGGGCCCGCGTCTACCTCGCCGGGCGCACCCCGTCGTCGCTCGACAAGGTGGCCGGCGAGATCCGCGCCGCGGGCGGCGCGGCCGAGACGGCCCGGGTCGACGCGCTGGACGAGCGGGCGGTCGACGCCTTCGCCGACGCGGTCGCCGAGCGGGCGGGCGGTATTGACATCTCGTTCAACGTCATCGCGGTGGGGGACGTGCAGAGGCCGCTCGCCGAGATCTCGGCCGAGGAGTTCCTCCGGCCCGTCCAGATCGCCACGCGGACGCAGTTCCTCACCACCAGGGCCGCCGTGCGGCACATGACCGGGCGCCGTTCGGGGGTGATCCTGATGTTCGGGGGAGGGGGCCCGCAGACGCTTCCAGGGCTGGGCGGCTTCAAGGTCGCGCTGGACGCCGTGGAGAGCATGCGCCGGCAGTGGGCGTGCGAGGTCGGCGCGCACGGCATCCGCGTGATCACCCTGGTCACGGGCGGCGTGCCCGAGACCATCCCCGACGGCTTCCCGGGAAAGGACGAGATCGCCGGCGGGCTGCGGGAGGCGACCCTGCTCGGGCGGACGGCGACCCTGGCCGACGTGGGGGACGTCGCCGCGTTCGTGGCCTCCGACCGGGCGCGCACCATGACCTCCGCGACCGTCAACATCTCCTGCGGCGCGATCGTGGACCACTAGACGCACCGCCTGGCCGGGCCGGCCCGCCCGGCGGCCATGGCAGGCTGGTCGCCACTGCCCACAGCGCCCACCCCGGCCGACCGAGGACCGAAAGACCGACGAGGATGCCCGACGACCAGCTCAGCCTCATCTTCGCCGCGCTCGCCGATCCGACGCGACGGGCGATCCTCGCCCGGCTGGCGGACGGCGAGGCGACGGTCAACGAACTGGCCGAGCCATTCGACATGAGCCTCCAGGCCGTCTCCAAGCACCTCAAGGTGCTCGAACGGGCCGGGCTGATCAGCCGCGGCCGCGAGGCGCAGTGGCGGCCCTGCCGCCTGGAGGCGGCCCCGCTCGCAAGCGCGTCGGACTGGATCCAGCGGTACCGTGACTGCTGGACCGACCAGTTCGACCGGCTCGAGCGGGAAATCAGGAAGATCCAGCGCGGGCAGGAAGGACGGGACGATGGCTGACACCGAATTCGTGGTCGAGCCGGGCCGGCAGGACGTGGTCATGACGCGGGTCTTCGACGCCCCCCGCGACGTGGTGTTCCGCGCGGTCACCGACCCGGACCTCATCCCGAGCTGGTGGGGGCCCCGCTTCCTCACCACCAGGGTCGATCGCATGGAGGTCAGGCCGGGCGGCCTCTGGCGGTTCGTCAACACCGACGCCCGGGGCGGGGAGTACGGCTTCCGCGGCGTCTACCACGACGTGCTGGCGCCTGAACGCATCGTGCGCACCTGGGAGTTCGAAGGGGCCCCGGACGATGTGGCGCTGGAGACGGTCACCCTGGAGGACCTCGGCGGCCGGACGAGGTACGTCGCCCGGTCGGTGCACCCCACCGTCGAGGCCCGCGACGCCGTCATCCGCGGCGGCGGCCCCGAGGGTGGCCGTCAATCCATGGATCGCCTCGCCGACCTGCTCGCCACTCTCGGCCGGCCGCCCGCGTGAGCGTCCGCTGACGACAGAAATGACGCGTCCCTTGACTCGAGCTCCGGAGATTGGTCAGGTGGCCGGGAGGAGTCTCACCTCCCGGCCACCCGACCACCAGGGTGAGCGGCGGGCGTCTTCGGTCTTGCTCAGCAGCAGGACTTACCCGCGCTGACATTCTGCTTTTCGGCGTCGTCGGTGGCGCAGCAGACGGACTCAGCCTCCTTGGTGAGGGTGTCGGCGTCGGCCTTGACCACGTAGACCTCCCAGGGCTCGTTCCCGGGACCGTGGACCCACACCTTGTCCTGAAGGGCGTAACAGCAGGTGGTGTCGTTCTCCTCGAAGGTGGCCAGGCCGGCCTCCCTCAGGCGCTCGGTCGCCGCCGTCACCTGATCCGTCTCCTCCACCTCGACGCCCAGGTGGTCCATCCGGGTCTCCTCCCCCTCCTCGCCCTCCAGGAGGACCAGCTTGAGCGGAGGCTCGGCGATGGCGAAGTTGGCGTAACCAGGCCGCCGCTTGGCAGGCTCGACGCCGAACAACTTCGAGTAGAAGGCGATTGAGCCTTCCAGGTCGGCGACGCGCAGAGCGAGTTGAACACGGGACATGGGTGTCCTCCCTTGGCCGTGGAGCGGGCGGGCGGCCGTAGCCCATGCCCGCCTGCTTCGATGAACTTCTAATCAACAGATACCCGGAGTTTGTGCCACTGCCTAGACCTGTGTCAAATTAGAGACATGTCGAAGCAAGTGTTGCCAATCCTCGACGCAGGCATGGATGTGTCCGGCGCGGCATGCTGCGCACCACTGGTGTGCGAGCCGTTGTCGGAGAGCGAGGCCGCTGAGCTGGCCCCGTTGTTCAAGGCCATCGCCGACCCCGTACGGCTACGCCTGCTGTCGTTGATCGCCTGCCACGAAGGCGGCGAGACCTGCGTCTGCGACCTGACGGCGGCCTTCGACCTCACCCCGCCGACCATCAGCCACCACCTCAAGGTGCTCAAGCAAGCCGGGCTGATCGACTCCGAGCGCCGGGGCACCTGGGTCTACTACTGGATCAACCCCGCCGTCCTGGCCCGCATGTCGGCCCTGATCGGCCCGGCGTCGCCCGCCCTCGCCGGTACGGCGTGACCACGGGCATCGGACGGCGGGCGTTCGCCGAGTTCCTGGGCACCGGCCTGCTCGTCGCCGTGGTGATCGGGTCAGGTGTCATGGCCGTGCGCCTGTCACAGGACGTCGGGGTACAACTCCTGGCCAACAGCGCGGCCACCGCGGCGGCTCTGCCGGTCATCATCATCCTGGTCGGGCCGATCTCCGGTGCGCATCTCAACCCGGTCGTCTCCCTGGTCGACTGGCTGCTCGGACGCCGCGACCGGAGCGGGCTGACCGCCCGCGAGGCGGCCGCTTACCTGCCCGCCCAGGTCGCCGGGGGGATCGCCGGGGCACTGCTGGCCAACCTCATGTTCGCCCTGCCGCCCGTGACCGCCTCCACGCACGTCCGGTCGGGCCCGTCGCTGTGGCTCGGCGAGGTCGTCGCCACCGCCGGCCTGGTCGCGCTGATCGTCGCCCTGTCCCGGCAGGGCCGCGCGCATCTGGCCCCGCCGCTGGTCGGCGCGTACATCGGGGCGGCGTACTGGTTCACCAGCTCCACGAGCTTCGCCAACCCCGCAGTGACGATCGCCCGCGGCTTCTCCGACACCTTCGCCGGGATCGCCCCGTCCTCCATTCCCGCGTTTGTGGCCGCCCAACTGCTCGGCGCCCTCGTCGGAACGGTCATCGCCGTCGCCCTGTACCCCGCATCCGGCCCGGCCGGAGCCGACGCCCGCCAGGACGACGGGGACCATGACGTCGTCGTACCGCACTCGTCCTGATCACCGCTGCTCACCCGTCAAGGAGCCCCACGTGTCCGACGTCCCCGAGGTGCTGTTCGTCTGCGTGCACAACGCCGGACGCTCCCAGATGGCCGCCGCTCTGCTCGATCACCACGCCGCCGGTCGGGTACGAGTCCGGTCCGCCGGATCGGCGCCGGCCGACACCATCAACCCCGCGGTCATCGGTGTCATGGAGGAGCTGGGTCTCGACCTGTCGAAGGAGTTCCCCAAGCCGTTGACCACCGAGGCCGTCCAGGCCGCCGACGTGGTCATCACCATGGGCTGTGGTGACGCCTGCCCGATCTTCCCCGGCAAGCGCTACCTCGATTGGCAGCTCGACGACCCCGCAGGCAAGCCCGTGGACCAGGTCCGCCCGATCCGCGACGAGATCGACCGCCGCGTCCGCGACCTGCTCGCCGAGCTCTACTAGAGAAACGTCATCTCGGACCGGTCCGGCATCCGCTGGGCTGGTTTCTGGTTCTTCCGCTAGAACACTTCATCGTTTATCGTCGATTAACGATGAATGAGGGAACGAGGCCGCTCGACCGGGCCACCGCCGCCGAATACGCCAGTTGGTTCAAGGCCCTGGCCGATGCCACGCGCATCCAGATCGTGACCCTGCTCGCCCGCGCCCAGACGTCCATGGCGGTCAAAGAGATCGTGGAGGCCGTCGAGATCGGGCAATCGACCGTCTCCGCGCACCTGAAGGTGCTGGCCGACGTGGGGTTCGTGTTGGTCGAGCATCGTGGGACGGCCAGCCTCTACCGGATCAACGACGCCTGCGTGGAGTGCTTCCCCACCGCCGCCGACGTCGTCATGGGCCGCCCCGTTCCCGCCTCGCCGCCCCCGTCCTGCTGAACGGAGCAACCATGTCCGAACGCGCCGAGTCCGCCGTCGAGCAGATCAGAGCCGATGTCGTCACCCGTTACGGCGAGCTCGCCAAAGCGGCACGGGAGGGACGACAGGTGGTCGACTGTGAGCCGCAGGAGTTCACCGGCGGCTGCTTCGGCGCCGCCGGCTACGACGACACCACCGGCCTGCCAGAAGGAGCCCTCAGAGCAAGCCTGGGATGCGGCAACCCGATTGCTGTCGCCGACCTGCGGCCTGGCGAGGTGGTCCTTGATCTGGGATCGGGTGGAGGCATCGACGTCCTGCTGTCAGCGCGCAGGGTCGGCCCGACCGGCAAGGCGTACGGCCTGGACGCCGCCCCCGAGATGATCGAACTGGCCAGGGCCAACGCCACCGAGGCCGGAGCGACCAACGTCGAGTTCGTGCACGGCCACATCGAAGACATCCCGCTCCCGGATGCCAGCGTGGACGTCATCATCTCCAATTGCGTCATCAACCTGTCCGCAGACAAACCCCGTGTGCTCACCGAGGCATTCCGCGTGCTCAAGCCCGGCGGCAGGCTTGGCATCTCCGATGTCATCGCCGACGACGGACTCGACTCCACCCAGCGCGCCCGAGCCGAACACCTCGTCGGCTGCTCGGTCGGCACCCTTACAGAGACCGAGTACCGCGCCATGCTCGCAAAGGCCGGATTCACCACGTACACGATCACACGCACCCATGCCGCGACCGGCGGATTGCATTCGGCTATCGTCCAGGCGGTCAAGCCCACCACCACGAGTCGCAGCACCGTAGCGAGCGTCTGACCGCTGATCGTGCCTATAAGGATCAAGGGTGGCGGCCTGGGGGCCGGTCCCGGCCGGCGGCAGCTCGGGCCGCTTGGTGCTGCTTCCGGCCCCATCGGGAGAGCGCGCGGATGACGGCCGAAATGTCCTCGGGCCTGGCCCTGCGGATGGCGTGCACCCCGAGGATGAGCGTGCGGTCCTGACACGAGCATGTCCGGGCAACAGCACTCCAGCGCCTACGCCTCGCTGCTCTCCCAGGCGTGACCGTGCGCGGGCAGCCGGAGCGTGAAGGTCGAACCGCCGCCGTCGGCCTGGGGCCACCTCGCCTGTGCTCATCTGCCGGCCAAGAGTTCCTGACAACTTCCTGACATTGCTCGACCATCCTCTCCGGCATGAGCAACCGAACCGACCGGCGCGTGTCCGCACGGCACGCCACCGCGCTTTCCGTCGCCGCCCTCGCCTGCGGCCTCCTCACCGCCTGTGGCGCCGCCGAGGCGGCGAGCGGCCCCGGCACCCCCGCTCCCGTCCCGGCAGGCCACGTGTCAGCCACCCGACCGGCGGCGGCGCAGGCCGAGCCCAAGCCGGCCCATGCCGCGAAGTCCCGCCCGCAGCTGCGCCTCGACAGCTCCGAGGCCGAGGTGCGGAAGTTCCGCGAGGCGTACGCCGGCTGCCTGAGGAAGCACAGCATGCCGAGCAAGGGGACCTGGTCCAGGGCGGCGGAGAGGTCCGCGCGGGCCGCCTGCGAGCACCTGCGGCCGCTGCTGCCGCCGGAGCTCGACCCGGCCAAGAACCCGAACTACGCCAAGAGCGTCCGCATCGAGGCCAAGTGCCTGCAGGACCACGGCTTCGACGTCCACCTCTTCAAGGTGGACGGCCCCGCCAAGTTCGGCTGGCGGTACGCGAGCATTCCCGGGCCCGAAGTCGACATCTCCAAGATTCAGGACGAGTGCCGCGTGAAGGCATACGGCGGCGGCCGCGCGCTCCGGCCCGGGCCGCAGTAACAACCCGGCGCGGGGCGGCGGGCGGCACCCGCCGCCCCGCGTCACTGCCGGACGTACCGCAGCCTGAGGGTGTCGGCGTGCCCGGACCAGCGCAACGTCACGTGCCAGCAGCCCGCCTTCGGCAGGTCGACGCCCGACGGACCGGGACCGCCCGGCACCTCACGCATGACAGGCGTGCCCGAGCCGTCCAGGCGCGCCTCGATCAGCAGGGGATCCCCGTTCTGGGACACCCGCGACACCCAGAGGATCTTGTTGCCGCGATCCTTGCCCGGCGGCGACAGCAACGGATTTCCGAACACCACGGCCGCGATGTCGCCCCGGTCCCCCATGACGTACGGCACCGCCTGGTCGGGCGGCTGGAACCCCGTACGGGCCCAGGTGGGAAGGGGAGCCGGCGACAACCGGTCAGGGCATCCGCCGGACGGCTGCTCGGCACACCCCACCAGCAGGGAACAGGCCAGGGGCACTGTCAGAGCGGCGCGAAGCATGGCGGCTCCCGTCACGAGGGCGTACGTGGTCGCTACCTCTACACCGCCGACCCCCTCACAGGTTCCGGCCCCGCCGGCACGACGCGCCCGCCCCCGTCGAGGACGCCCCCGTCGAGGACGCCCCCGTCGTGGCGGTCGCCTTCCGTGGCGGCCGAGGGTGCAAACGACTGCTTGGACCTTTCAACACTACGCGGCACACTTGCGGCGTGACCGAGCTTTCCTCCCAACTTGTCCATCAGACAGCGCGTCCTCTTCGCCGTCTCGTGGCCAGCATCATCGATGCAGTCGTCCTCATACTCCTCACCGCCATCGTCGCGACCTTCATCCCGGACTCCTTGGCGCTCGCCGACGACTCCTCGATTGCGAATCCCTGGGGCAGCAATCCCAGAGTCTGGGCGCTTGGCGCGGCTCAGATTCTTCTCGGGGTCTTGTACTTCGGCCTGGCACATGCCCGCTGGGGACAGACGATCGGCAAGCTGATGTTGAAGATCAAGGTCGTATCACTCTCCAGCGGCCGGACGCCGACACTCGGCCAGGCCGCGATTCGTGGACTCTTCTATCTCGGCGCACCCCTCGTCCCCCTCATCGGCTGGCTGCTCGCCCTGGTCGACCTCGCCTGGATGGGCCTGAACGGCAGTCGTCAGTGTCTCCACGACAAGCTCGTTCGGACGATCGTGATCGCGAAGCCCTGAAGAGAGCCTCCGGTTCCGAGATGCCACCGAGCCGGGGAGTGCGGGCCGCAGGCGGCTGGTGTGGAGCCCGCGCATGACTTCTGCCATCGACCCGGGCAAGCCCCCGGCAGACCAGCTCCTACGGCTCAAGCACGTCTGCGCCCCTTAGGTCCAGGGTTCGAATGATGCTTCGCCTGCCGATCGGAACAAGATCGCCGTCCGGCGTCCCGCGGTCGCCACGGCGTTTCAGTCGTCCAGGACCATCCACGGCAAGGGTGCTCTAGACATCGCGTATGCGCAGCAGCAGGCCGCCTGCGAGGAGCGCCGCGGCGGCCCACCCAGCGGTCACGCCAAGACCGGCCCACGGGCTGATGGGCAGGCTACGCAGATCGGTGGTGGCTTGGATCGCCAGCCCGGCGCTCGTGGGCCCGATCCGCTGGAGCAGACGCTGCCAGTTTGGATCGCCGATCGCCTGGGAGAGGATGGGGAGAAGGTAGAGCAGGCCCAGGACAACCCCCATACTGGCCGCGGAGTCCCGTACGACGGTGGCGACGCCGAGGCTGAGCAGGGCGATCAGGGCCAGGTAGAGGATGGATCCGACGGCCGCACGCAGCGTGGGCCCGTCGGCCAGGGACAGGGCCGGGTAGCCGCGGGCGGCGGTGAAACCCCGGCCGGGCAGGATGAGCCGCCCCGCCGCCAGCGCCCCGAGAACCGCAACGATCCCGGCCGCGGCCACGACGCCGGTAAGGGTGACGGCCTTGGCCGCGAGGACGGTGACCCGATGCGGCATCGCCGCCAGGGTGGTGCGGATGGCGCCCGAGCTGTACTCGCCGCTGATGACCAGCACGGCCAGGATGGCGACCGGCGCCTGGCCCAGCCCGACGCCGGTGAGGCTGAGTTTGGTCGGGTCGTCGCCGCAGCCGGCGGCGCCGCAGCTCATCACCGAGGTCACCGCGGCGCTCAGCGCCACGGTCGCCGTGATGGCGCCGAGCAGCAGCCACAGAGGGCCGGCGACGGTCCGTACCTTCGTCCACTCCGCGTGCAGTGCCGGTTTCATGCGTCCCTCCTGCGGAGAAGGACGGCTGCCACGGCCAGGCACACCGCCGCGTAGCCGGCCAGGACGGCGAACCCGGCCCACGGCGCCAGCGGGTAATAGCCGTTGTACGGCGTGGAGATGCTTGTGACCTGGTGGTACGGCACAAGCGTCTGCTGGACGGCGAAGGCCGCGGCCGGCGTCACCCGGGTCAGCCAGCTCGACGCGCCGGCGGGCAGAAACGGGATCTGCGCGACCAGGATGTAGGGCAGCGCGATGGCCACGACAACGGTGGTGACCGCCCCGGCACTGCGCCGGAGCATGGCGCCGACGGCCAGGGCCAGGATCGCGGCGGTCGCGAGCAGGGCCGCGGTCCCGACCTCGGCCCGGAGCAGGGCCGACGACGTCACCGGGAACAGGTACACGCCGTTGGCCTCCGCGAGCCTCTTGCCGAGTGGAATGGCGACGACCGATCCCGCCAGCCCGGCGACGAACGTGACGGCTCCCAGGACAATGGCCTTGGCCGCCAGCACCCGGCTTCGTCTTGGGCTGGCGGCCAGGGTGACGTAGATCATGTCGTCCCGGTATTCGGCGGTGACGAACTGCGTGCCCACGACGATCACCGCGATCAGCGCGGCGAACGTGCCGGTGAGGATGTCCCCGATGGTGCCGCCCGTGGGGAGGGTCTCGCGTACGGCGGGTGCTATGTCGCCGGCTCCGGTCACTGTGACGCTGCCGCCGGAGTCCGTGAACGAACCCGGCGCGTTCGCCGGGTAGCCGGAGAAGGTGCGTGACTCGGGCCCCACCTGGCCACCCTTCCAGTGACCGCCGAGCCAGCCTCCCTGAACACGGAGGTTCCCGAAGACGGCCGTGGCCACGCTGGGGACGGTGCCGAAGCCCTGCACGGAAGGCGGAGAGGCGACGAAGAGCCCACCTTGCACGGTCGATCCGAGCCCGTCCACGTGAACGGTGCCCACCATGGTCCAGTGGGTGCCGTCGGCGGATTCATAGCCGGTGACCGCGTCGCCGGAGCGGTCCAGCCGCAGCCAGCGTGGAGACGCTGCGGATACGGCGCCGGGCAGGCCGGCCCTGTCGTTGACGTAGTCGTCCTGCATCCGCACGCCGTGGCTGCCGGTGACCATGATCGCCGCGTAGGGCGATCCCTGGCGGGTGCTCTCCTTGATGATGATCCCGGCCTTCGCCCACGGCACGATGCCGGGCCGCAGGCCCGCGCGATCCGAGGAGATGCCGCCCCTGAGCGCGGCGACCGAGACCGTGATGCTTCCGTTCCCGCCCAGCGGCCGGTGCACGAAGTAGAAGCTGTCGGTGACCGGCTCACCACCGGGCCCGATCGGAACGGCCGGCAAGCCGTGCTGATCGCTGCCGGCCCCGGCGAGCAGGGCGACCAGCACCATCATCACCGCCGCGGCCACCATGCCGAGCACCCAGCCCCGTACGGTGCGGAACTTGGTCCACTCCGTACGGAGCAACTGGGGAAAGCCGTCCCGCCCGGCCGGCTGGGCCGATCGGTACCGCGTCATGGTGGGGGTCACCGCGACACCTCCGCGGGCGTCGCGGCGTGGAACTCGACAGCGTCGCGGGTGAGCTCCAGGTAGGCCTCCTCCAGAGTGGCGCGATACGCCGATACTTCGGAAAACGGGACCGCGCTGTCGCGCAGCAGCGTCACGACACGATCCGGAGGCAGGCCGGAGACGGCAACGGCGTCCGGGTCGGCGGCCGTCACGGTCGCGCCGGCACGCGCGAGCACTCTCATCGCGTCTGCACGAGACGTGGTGCGCAGGGCCACCCGGTTCCGGGACGCGGCCGTGATCAGACCGGCCACGCTGGTGTCGGCGACGACCTTGCCGCGCCCGGCCACGACGAGATGATGGGCCGTGTCCTGCAGTTCGCTCATCAGGTGGCTGGACACGAACACGGCACGGCCCTGAGCGGCCAGGGACCGCAGGAAACCCCGCATCCAGATGATGCCTTCCGGGTCCATGCCGTTGAACGGCTCGTCGAGCATGATGATCGGCGGGTCACCCAGCAGGGCCGCGGCGATCCCGAGCCGTTGCCGCATGCCGAGCGAGTAGCCTCCCGCCTTGCGCCTGGCCGCCGAGGTCAGGCCGACCTGCTCGATCACCTGGTCCACCCGCCGCGCTGACAGGCCCTGCGAATGCGCCAGCCAGAGCAGGTGGTTGCGAGCGCTCCGGCTGGGGTGGAGCGCCGCCGCGTCCAGCAGTGAGCCGACGTGGTTCAGGGGCTGCCGAAGGCTTCGGTACGGCTTCCCCTCGATCAGCGCGGTGCCCTCCTCCACGGCGTTCAGGCCCAGGATCACTCGCATCGTGGTCGACTTCCCGGCCCCGTTCGGCCCTGCGAAGCCGGTCACCAGCCCCGGATGGACGGAAAAGGACATGCCGTCGAGGGCTTGGGTCACCCCGTACCGCTTGCGCAGCCCGGTGACGGCGATCGCTGGGGCGCTCATCGGGGTGAGCAGCCGGGTCGATGTGGTCTCATGCGGGTAGATGTACACACCGCCCGGTTCCAGCCCGGTCGCAGCCGCTGCGACCCGGTTGGAACCTGCGACCTGGCATCGTTGCGTACGTGACACGTCGAACCGGCGGCCCGCGCCGCCGCCTTCCTCGCGCGACCGGCGGTGATCCGCTGTGAGGGTCCTGGTGGTCGAGGACTTCGAGGTGCTGGCCCGCTCCATCGGCACCGGGCTGCGCCGCGAGAGCATGGCCGTCGATGTCGTGCTTGACGGGATCGATGCCCTCGACCGCTTGAACGCCACCCGCTACGACGTGGTCATCCTCGACCGGGACCTGCCTGGCGTCGGCGGTGACGACATCTGCCGTCGACTGGCCGCCGCCCGCTCCGGCACCCGCGTGCTGATGCTGACCGCGGCCGGCACGATCGAGGACCGCGTCGAAGGGCTCAGCCTCGGCGCGGACGACTACCTGCCCAAGCCGTTCGCCTTCGCCGAACTGGTCGCCCGTGTCCGGGCCCTGGCCCGCCGGGCCACCCCGCCGATTCCTCCCACCCTCTCCTGCGGGGACATCACCCTCGACCCGGCTCGCCGGGCGGCGTTCCGCGTCGGCCGGCGCCTTGAACTCAGCCCGAAGGAATTCGCGCTGCTCGAATGCCTGCTCGCCTCACCCGGCATGGTCCTTCCCGCCGAGGAACTACTCGAACGGGTCTGGGACGAAGCGGCCGACCCCTTCACGTCCGCGGTCAAGCACACCATGCACCGGCTGCGAGCCAAGCTCGGCGACCCACCCGTGATCGAGACCATCCGCGAAGGCGGCTACCGGATCGGGCCACCATGACGGACTCCCAGCCACTCCCCGGGCGGTCCCTGCAGGCCCGGCTCACGCTCTTCTACGCCATGGGGATCTTCATCGCCGGGCTTGTCGTGCTCGTGATCGTCGAGGTGCCGCTCGCCGGCGTCAAGTCGTCCACTCCCGTCGGCAGTCCGCCCTCAGGCGCGATCACCGGAACCGGGAACGGGATCGGTCCGCACCAGCTCCTTGCCGGCTCCGCCGTCGCGCTCGCCATCCTCATCCCCGTCGCCCTCGCGGCCGGCTGGTTCGTCGCCGGCCGTTTCCTCAGGCCCCTGCGGGCCATCACCACCACCGCCAGGGCCATCTCCGCCGGAAACCTCCACCAGCGCCTCAACCTGGGCGAGCCCGCTGACGAGCTGACCGAGCTGGGCCGCATCCTCGACGAGCTGTTCGCCCGCCTCGAAGCCTCCTTCGAAGCCCAGCGGCACTTCGTCGCCAACGCCTCCCACGAGCTGCGCACCCCTCTCGCCGGCCTGCGGACCCTCCTCGAAGTCGCCCTCGCCGACCCCGATGCCGACGCCGGCACCCTGCGCTCGGCCTGCCAGGAGGCCCTGGCTCTCGGCGGACACCAGGAGCGGCTCGTCCAGGCACTGCTCGCGCTGGCCGGCAGCGAGCGCGGTGTCACCCGCTGGGACACCGTCGACCTCGCCCGCGTCGTCGAGGGAGTGCTCGCCTCCCGCCGCGACCAGGCGACACAGAAAGGCATCGGCCTTGCCGTACACCTGACGCCCGCGGTGACGGCCGGGGACCCGAGACTGATCGAAAGCCTCGTCACCAACCTCGTCGACAACGCCGTCCGTCACAACCACCCAGGCGGGCACGTCCAGATCACCACGCAGACCTCCGGCACGCGGGCGACCCTTACGGTCGCCAACAGCGGGCCGGTCGTCCCCGGCCGGCAGATCCAGCGACTCTTCGAACCCTTCCAGAGGCTGGCGCCCGATCGTGACAGCCGCCGCGAGGGCTACGGTCTCGGCCTCGCCATCGTCAACGCGGTCGCCCAGGCTCATCACGCCACCCTCACCGCCGGCGCACGCCCCGAAGGCGGCCTGACCGTCACCGTACGGTTCGCGCACGCGGCCCCACCGAACCTCGGGAGGTGAACCCGCTGCTGTCAGGCGGTGTATCCCAGCACCAAGGCGGCGATCACCGGGCCCATGTACAGCAGTGGGTAGACGACGGTCGAGTACGAGCGCGCCCGGAGCACGGTGACGACGGCTCCGGCGAAGTACAGCACCAGCCCGATCCCGGCCAAGAGGCCGACGACCGGCACGAACAGGCCGGCCAGCAACCCCACGGACCCCGCGGCCTTGGCCGCGCCGAGCCAGGTCCACCACGAGCGGGGGACGCCGTAGTCCGTCAGCGGCTTCACGACCCACTCGGCGCGGCGAAGGAGCGAGAAGGCGGAGAAACCCACCCAGAGGGCGGCCAGGACGGTGACGACGGTGGCGGTGGTGGACATGGGAACACTCCCTAGCTGGTGCCTTCTTGTGACACCGATCCTGGGAGCCCCTGTTGATAGATCCGCGATGCGTCCACGATGCGTGGCTTCACAACGGCTGCCTGGTCTTACCCGCCTTTCCGGCGCTCACGGACACTCGGCGACAGCCTCCGGACGGCCGGGCACGGCTGGTGACGCCGTTCAGCGTCGGGAGCCGTGCCGGGCCTTCGACTCATACCGGTCGGGGAACCGGAACAACAACAGGACCAGCCCGAGGAAGCCGATGACGGCCGCGACGACGATGAAGATCAGAGACAGAGGGAAGGAGTCGCCCGGCTGGGGGGCGACGCCTGGTTGCTTGTCCTGAGGCGGCGCCTGCTGAGCCGGTTGGGGCTGCGAAGACGCGGCCCGCTGAGCCGGATTCAGCGGCACCAGTTGGTCCACCAGCTCTCTGGCCGCCTGCTGGGGCTCGGCCTGGCCGGCCGCCTCCAACCGCTTCTGGTCGAGCGCCGCGGTGACGGTGGTCAACGCCTGCCGCGCCGCGGGGTCGACCGCGGCATTGACCAGGACGATCAGCGTGCGCTCGGGCAGCACGTCGTCGAGCAGATCCGAAGGCTGGTAACCGTCGACGCCGAGGTCTTCGGGCGCGATCACGACCTTGGCGGCCTTCTGACCCATCTCCCGGGGCAGCTCCTGGGCGGGCGCACGGCGCAGTTTCACCTCCGGGTAGCGCCGCAGCAGCGCGTCCGCGAGCCCCTCGCCGAAGCTGTCCCGTACGAGAACGACGTCGTCAGCGGAGGGATGCTTGAGCACGCTTTCCAGCTTGTCGGCTTTGACCTGGCCGGGGTCGAACATCAGGACGTCCCGGCTGACCGACGGCAGGGACGCGAGCTGGGACAGGCCCCAGCCCCGCAGCTCGGCCCGGAGCCGCTCCCGGAAGTCGTCGGGACGCGTGCCGTCGAAGCGGCCCTGCGTCATGAATTCCAGCGTGTCGAGGTCGTACGCGACGGTGACAGCCGGGCCCTGAGGGAAGCGCATCTTGTCGATCACCTGGACGGCTGCTTCGAAGCCCGCCCGCCGGAGCGTCTCCGCCACGACCTCCGCGACGAACCGGTCCTTGCCCCCGGCGGAGGCTTGGACGACGACGGGCTGGGCCGGTGGGGCGACGGTGCTCTGAGCCGGAGGGGCGTCGTCCTGGCCGACGGCATTCACGACCGCGACGGTGGAGACGCCGGCCAGGGCGATGCCCAGCACCGTTCCCACCACGGTCATGACGAGCTGGGTGCGCCTGTTCCACGTGGACCATTTCCACCGGGCAGGGCCAGGCTCCTCGTCGTCGGCGTGCGGGGCCGCGCCGAAGCTGGCCGGGGGCTTGGCTGGGGGCTTGGCGGAGGGCTTGAGGGAAGAGGAGACCTGATAAGGCACCGTCGGCTCCGCGGTCCCGCCACCGGTTCCGCGAACGTCCGTCCCGCCACCGGTTCCGCGAACGTCCGTCCCGCCACCGGTTCCGCGAACGTCCGTCCCGCGAAGATCCGCTCCCCGGACGTCCGATCGCGGCGTCGCGACCGTCAAGGCCGTGTCCGGCCCAACGTCCCGCCCAACGGCCGGCCCGGGGGCTCGCGCCAGATCCGGCTCGGGCTCCTGCTCCGGCGACGGGAAACAGGCACGCTCGATCAGATCGAGAATCGTGAGGCGGTCCGCCTGGGCGAACGACAACGGCGCCGTCTGCTCGCTCAGCCGCCCGATCACGTCCGCCGGCTCGACGCCGGGCCAGGTGAGCATGTCGAGGCAGGCCCGCGCCCGGCCCTCGTCGCGGGGGATCTGCACCCCGCGCCCCCAGCTCACCGCGTGCGCCCCTTCGGGCGCGTGCCGGGCGAAGAACAGCCTGATCTTGTGCTCCGCCGTGCTGCTGGCCCAGGTCGACGCCGTAAGCCTCGTCCGCAGCCCGTACGGCATGAGCGCGGCGACGGCGTCCAGGAACCGCAACCGCTGGGGCATCTCGACCCCTTCGGCGCCCACGACGCACACGGGCCGTCCGGTCATCAGCAGAGCCGCGGCGGACATCGCGTCCGGCCCCGGCGACGCCGCCTTCGGGTCGAGCTCCGGCACATCCACGGTCAGCGGAGGGCCCGGCGTGACCGGAAGCCTCGCGAAGGCGCCATAAAGAGTCTCGTACGACACCCGGTGCTCGATCAGCTGCTCGTACGGCACGAAGAACCAGCGGGTGTAGGCGACCTTGCGGTTGGTGCCGTCCCGGTGCCCGGACCACTCCTGGATGGCCAGCACCACGTGCCGGGAGACCCGCCCCTGCTCCTTGGTCGCCGCTCCCGCGATCGTCACCTGGGGCAGCTCGGGGGAGGCGCCGGTCGCGTAGCGGCTCCTGATCTCCTCGAACACCTCCGAGCCGAGCCGCCCGTCGCTCCATGACAGCAGCTCGTAGTCGTCGTAGCTGCCGGGCTCCTTCCCTTCGAGCGCCCATTCGAAGGAGATCTTCCGTACGGTGTCGCCGTTCATCGGGAGGGCTCCGCACGAGGCTCGCCGGCGGTGAGTCGCTCTCCGAGCCACAGCATGGGCTCCACCACGTTGATCGGGTGGACCTGACCCCGGATGCGCAGGTCCTCACCCTCGTCCTCGGGCAGCAGGTTCTGGTAGTCGTGCCAGTCGAAGGACTTCGTGCGGGGGTCGACGTAGAACCCGATCGACGAGGTGACGAAGAACTTGATGCGGTCGCGGTGGAAGAACTTGTCGAGGGCGTTGAGGACCATGTCCGCGTTGCCGCTCGCCGACACCTCGCACAGCTCGCGGAACAGCTCCCGGGCGTCCTCGCTGCTCACCCGGGGGAAGCCGTACGGGTCGTCCGGATTGGCGGACAGCAGCCGCCGCTTCTCGGCCGTCTCCAGCACACGGGGGTCGTCGAACTTGGTGACGCACACCGCGATGTGGTGGGGGAGCTTGCCGTCCCTGAAGTCGTCGGAGCCGAGCATCCGCTCCGCCAGCCGGGTGAGCGGCGCGTGCAGGTGATCGAAGGCGTCGCCGACCTCGAACTCCCGGATCGGGTCGAAGAGGAAGACGACCCCCCGGCTGTCGACCAGGTTGTCGAGCAGCTCCCGCCTGCGCAGGTCCGCCTGCCCGTCGGGAGTGGAGCCCGGCCGCCGCCGGCCCGCGCTGAACAGACCGCCGGGTGCGTCGATCATGCTGATCCCGATGCGCGGCGGCGTGGCGGGCCGCGGCCTGCGGCTCCATCGCGCGTCTGGAGGCTCGGCGGGCCCGATCAGCGTCCAGTGGTAGCGCTCCAGCGCCGTGCTCGCCTCGGGGAAGATCTTGCCGAGCGACAGCGCGCTCGTCTTCTCGATCAGATAGTCGGATGAGGCGGGATCCGATCCGACGATCTTCCAGTCGTCGTTCCTGCGCGTCAACGCGATGAACAGGGCGGCCAGCAGCGTGGTCTTGCCGCTGCCCGGCGCGCCCCACATGGCGATGTTGTGGCCGGGACGCGCCGGAGCGGGGTCAGCGGTCATGCGAGGGTGTCACTCCGTCTCGTCGATCAGGGGGAACGGGACGCGACCGGCGGCGGGCGCGGTCAGTCCGAGGCCGGCGGCCAGCCCGCGCAGGTCGAGGGCGTTCAGATGTGCCAGCGTTCTCGCGCCGAGGCGGCGCCACACCGGATGCGCCTGCTCGGCGGGCTGGTCGCAGATCGCGCCGAAAGCCGCGCCCGGCAGGTGCTCCAGGTGGCCGAGCAGCACCTCCCAGTCGTGCCGGTGCGGGCAGGGCAGGATCCGCGACCGGTCCGCGCGAGCCGGGTGTGGCGGCCGGTCGCCCACGGTGAGCAGGACGACCTGCGCCGCGCCGTCCGGGTCGAGCCGCCGCGCCACCGCCTCCAGCATGTCCTCGACCTGCGCCGCGTGCGGGTGGTACGGGTATCCCTGAGTGATCGCCCCGCGTTCCTCCAGCACGCGCAGGGCGTCCAGGGCCTGATCGGCGGTGGCCTGCCACGCGGCGACCTCCACCGGCCGGTCCTTGGCCGACCGGTCGAAGGAGTGCGCTCCATAGGCCACGAGGGAGACCCGCAACAGGTCGGCCAGCTCGCCGGACAGGTACGTGATGACCTGGTGCGCGCGGCTCAGCCGCTCGGCCACCTTGGCGTCGGCGCCGCAGACCTCCACGGCGCAGATCAGATGGGCGGGGCCCGCCGGAGGCGGCAGCCGTGAGGGCACGGACTGGACGAGCTCGGCCCACCCGCGCGGATCCGGGGCCAGCTCGGGCAGTCCGGTGAAGGTGACCCGGCCGGGACGCACCAGCTCGGCCGTGACCTCGTAGCGCCCGGGAGGCAGGCGGGCCGACCGCACCGACAGCAGCCGCGGCTCACGGCCCTGCCAGGTGACCACGGCGAACGCGGTGCCGTACTCGTCTCCGGGTTCGCAGCGGACGGTGACGTCGGTCCGCGTGCGGGGGCGCGTCCCGATGGGGAACAGCGGGGTGGTCGCGAGCACCAGCCGCCCGGTCACCGGATCGGGCCGCATGACCACCAGGTCGTACGACTGTGAGAGCGGGTCGTCGGCGAGGACGTCCCTGACGAGTGTGGTGACGGGGACGTCCACCGTGAACGTGGGCGCGGCATACGCCTCCTGCAGCCATTCCAGCGCCCGGCCGGCCTCTGGCCCGTCGGGGAAGGAGCACACGACGATCACCTCGCCGGTGGCGGCGTCGGCCGCGCTCAGCACGGCCTGGCGGGCGTCCTCGCCCCGGTTCGGCTCGACCGTCAGATCCGTCCAGGCGACCGACCAGCGTCGGCCGCGCGGGACGCCGTTGTCGTCTCGATGGATCTTGAAGGTGGTGAGGCCGTCGGCGGCGAGCTCCACCACGGTGAGGCGGGCGGTGCCGGTGAGCCCGGCCACGCCCCGGGCGACGGCCTTACGGAGCAGGTCCTTGTCGGGCTCCGACACGGGAGATCCTCCGGTGTATGTCGTATCCGTTACGGCCTGTCCTTAATATCCGTAAATGGAGGCAACGATCGAAATAGGACCAAAGTCGCAAGTGTCTGCTTCTGGTCGAGTCATCAGGGTGATTCTTGCCAATTCCACGACATCTGACATGGGACAACTACGATAGCCCGGGTTGGGCGCGTTTTGCGACGTTCCAATGTAGACACTAAAGGGTGGAGCCCCATTGCGAGGAGAAACATGAGACGCTTTCTGATTGCGCTGTCCGGGGCACGACCGGAGGTCCTGGAACGTTGCCCGACCGAGTACGGCAAGTTCGAGGGCATCGGCGGCGCCGTTCTCACCACGAGCGTCCTCGCGGCCATCTCGATGATGTTCGCCCTGTTCAGCGCGCTCGGGGTCAACATCGTCCTCGCCGTCCTCGCCGGGCTCGTGTGGGGCCTGGCGATTCTCAGCCTTGACCGGTGGCTGGTCGGCACGATCAGGGCGGACGCGCCGCACCGCTGGCGGCTGGCCGCTCCCCGTATTCTCATGGCGGTGCTGCTCGGCGTCGTGATCTCCACCCCGCTGGTCCTCCAGATCTTCAAGTCGGAAATCGACGCCCAGATAGTCCTCATCAAGCAGAGGCGTGCGGACACGTTCACAACGCAGCAGAAACTGGGCGCGGTCGGTAAGGACGTCGACCAGCTCCGCGGGGAGGTCGCGGCCCTCGAGAAGGTCGTCTCCTCGGGGGGCGATGTGCCCGTCAACCCGGAACAGGACCCGAAGATCCAGGCCCTGACCTCGGAGCGGAAGGCCGATCAGAAGCTGGCCGACAAGCACTACAAGGAATGGCAGTGCCAGCTCTACGGGGGGCCGACCTGTCCGAAGAAGGGCGACGGCCCGCTCGCCCAGGACAGCCGGAGCGCGTACGAGAAGAACAAGCACCGCATCGACCAGCTCAACCGCCAGATCGAGGGCCGCAAGAAGGAGCTGACCGCCAACGACGAGCAGGCCAAGCAGACCCGTCTCGCCGGCGCCAAGGAGGACCTGCCGAAGGCGCGGGCGCGACTCGACGCCAAGCTGAGGCAGCAGTCCGACCTGCAGAAGTCCTTCGACGCCGAAAACGTGACCATGGACGGGTTGCTGATCCGGCTCCAGGCGCTCAACGAGGTCACCGGCAAGGACGCGACCCTCAGCGCCGCCCGGGTCCTGCTGTTCCTGCTCTTCCTCGTCATCGAGTGCCTGCCGGTGACGGTCAAGCTGATGCTGCGGCCGGGCAACTACGAGAAGGTGCTCGCCCTCGCGGAGCAGCACGAGTTCCGCGACGCGCGGGGCAGCTTCAACTCGCACTCCATGAGCCGGCCACCCACGCCTGGCTCCGCCCCGCCCGGCTCCGGCAACCTGTGGCGAATCTGGTCCCGCCAGGGCGACTCGGGACCCCAGGGCACCACCCGGATGCCCGAGCCTGGCCGGCCGTCGTACCAGGGGCCGACGGGCACCCGGCCCGAGCCGGTGGACCACGGTGACGACTACGGCTCGCAGGAGGACGACGTGCTGCGCCGGATGCAGGACACCCGGACCGTACGGTTCCCCGGAGCGGGCGGCGAGCGCCCCGGCGGGGTCGAACTGCTCCCCGACGACGAGTACTGATGCCGGCGACGACTGACGGCACATCGCTCAGGGGCGATCATCCATGACGACCATCCATGACGAACTGCGATGACGAGCTCCGAGGCGCCGGGCATGACGGGACGCATGATCAGGAACCGCTACGAACTGCTGTCGCGCGTCGGGCAGGGCGGCATGGGCACCGTGTGGCTCGCCGGTGACACGGTCCTCGGGCGCACGGTCGCCCTCAAGGAGATCACGCTGTCGCCGTACGGGGAGGACGTCGCCGTCCAGAAGGAGAGGGCCCTGCGGGAGGCGCGCGCCGCCGCCCGGATCAGGCACCCGGCGATCGTCCACATCTACGACGTGTTCGAGGAGCAGGGCTCGCCGTGGATCGTCATGGCCTACATCGAGGGTGATTCGCTGGAAAGCCGGATCGAACAGCACGTGCTGTCCCCGCGGGAGATCGCCCGGGTCGGACGGCAGGTGCTGGACGGGCTGACGGCCGCGCATGCCGTGAATGTGCTGCACCGGGACGTCAAGCCCGCCAACATCCTGGTCGGACGGGAGGGCGGGGTCGTCCTGGTGGACTTCGGCATCGCCCAGATCTCCGGGGAGAGCGGCCTCACCTCGCGGAACCTGCTGCTGGGAACGCTGGAGTTCATGGCGCCGGAACGGATCAACGGGCACACGCCGGACGGGGCATGCGACCTGTGGTCGCTCGGGATCACCTTCTTCCACGCGCTGGAGGGCTACTCGCCCTTCCGGCGCGGCAACTATCCCGCGACCCTGCACGCCATCGTCGCGGAGAGCCCACCCGCGCCACGGCGGGCCGGGCCGCTGTCGGACGTGATCGACGGACTGCTGGAGAAGGACCCCGCCCGGAGGATGACCGCGGCGGAACTGGACCTGAGGCTTCGGGCGATCCTCGAACCGGCGCCTCGGCCGGCGCCGCGCCGGGTGGACCCCCAGCCGTCCCCTCGGGTGGCGCCAAAGCCGGCACCGCGCCGGGTGGACGCCGAGCCGCCGCCTCGGGTGGCGCCAAAACCGGCGCCGCGCGTTCAGGTGAGGCGTGAGCCCGATGACTCGCGGCGCGCCGACTCCCCGGTTGCCTCGACAATGCCGGTCCGGTCTCGTCTGCCCGCTCCGCCGTCTCCGTCCGCTACGCCCCCTCCGCCCGCTCTGTCGGCTCTGTCGGTCGAGGAGGTCCGCAGGGCCGGGCCGGTGGCGGGTGGCCGCTTGCTGCTCGCGCAGCCACGGCGGCGTGCCGCGTCGCTGCTCGCCGCGATCGAGCCGAACGTGGCCGGTCCGCTGCTGGACGGCATGGCCGCCGACCCCTCTCGGGCGGTCGAGGCGCTGACCCTCGTGCCGCCTTCGCGGGCGGGACGGATGCTCGATCACATGACCGCCGAGGGAGCGGCCGAGTTGATGCGAGTGATGTCCCCCAGTGAGGGAGCGGGCATTCTGGCGTACACCGGGGAGCGCGTCGCCGCAGGAATCCTCGGCGCGCTCGGCGTGAGCTCCACCGCGATCCGCCTGGTCGAGGCGATGACCCTGCAGCGCGCGTGCCGGGTGCTCGAATACACGCCGCCGGCCGTCCTCGCCGCACTGCTGGCCGCGTCGTCGGACGGCCGCGCCGGCCGCCTCCTCAACGGGCTCAGCCGGCCCGTCCGGGCCCAGATCGCCCGGCTGACGCCGGAGACGTGATCGCGCGCCGGATGCGGAGGGTACGGGGGACACGGGTGGTTCGGGCCGTGGAAGCGGGGCCGGCTTCATCCCGCGAATGCCGCCGAGCGGGTGACCCCATCTTGCGGCCTCGCCGGCTTACGTGTCCTTGAGGCCGGGGCATTCTTCGGTGACGATGCCGGCCAGTTCGACACGGGATGCGATGCCGAGTTTGCCGAACATCCGGCGAAGGTGGGTGGAGACCGTGTGCGGAGACAGGAACATGCGCTCGGCGACCTGGCGGTTGGTCAGCCCTCGGGAGACCAGCGTGGCGACGGTTCGCTCCGTGTCGGTGAGGCTGTCCCATCCGAAGGTGGGCCGCTGGGATTGAGCCCAGTGGCGGCGCCGTACGCCCAATGCCCGCAGTCGCGCTCGCACGCGGGCCGCGTCGCGGAGCGCACCGATGCTCTCGTAGCCGTCGAGCGCCTGATCCAGGCACTTGACGGCCCGATCCCGGGCAGAGGAGTCAGGTTTGGTCGCCAGCAGGGCGCCGAGGTCTTCGGCGGCCGACGCGCGAGCCCACGGTTCGGGCTGATCGGCGGCGGCGGCCAACGCGTCGGCGTCCTTGTGAAGGAGGCCGCGGGCATGGGCGGCTGTGGTGGCGAAGACGGGGAAGTCCGGGTTGTTGCGGGCCACGTGCTCGGCCGTGCCGACGATGGCCTGCGCATACGGACGGTTCGCCGTGGACAGCGCCAGCCGGGTCATCCAGGCGGCGGTCAGAGGCGTTGTGATGAGCGCCCAGCTCCGCTCCTCCTTGTTGGTGTAGATGTCGTGGAGTATCTCGATCGCCCGGTCCTGGTCGCCTTGGGCCTCGGCCACCGTCGCCATCACCCACTCTTCCCACACCGATCCGAACAACATCCCGGGCGCGGCCTGTATGGACTCGTACCGCTCGATGTGCCGGGCCGCGGTGTCGATGTCGCCGCGCCGCATGGCGATGAGGGCGAGCATGGCCACTCCGACGCGGCTGAAGCCCCGAGTGCCCAGCTCCTCGGCGATCATCATCCCGGTCTGGGCCTCGGCGGCGGCGTCGTCGAGCCGGCCGGCGGCCAGCTTCAGGACGGAGCGGAACAGCGCGGGTTGCGCTGCGAGCACGGTCAGCCCGAGGGCTTTGATCTCCTCCTCGGCCGCCTGGATGGCGATGTCGGCCGCCTCGAACTGGCGCATGGCCCTGCAGTTGAGGCTCAGCAGCAGGCGCGCGTACGGACGCTGGATGGCCTCGACGTCGCCGCTGCTCGCGATCCGCAGGGCTTCGCGCAGATACGCGAACGAGTCGGCGATCATCTCGTCGACTATGGCGAACCGGGCGAGCATCAGGAGAGCCCCGACGACGGCGGCATCGGCGTGTTGCTCGCGGGCGGCGACAACGGCCGCTGCCCGTTGTCGTCCCTTCTGGAAGTCGTTCAGGCAGATGAGCCCCCAGAACACCGTCCATTCGGCGATGCCGCGAAGTTCGTCCGGGACGTCCGGCTGGCTGAGCACGCTTTCCGCCTCGGATACCGCATCCGCCGGCCGGCCGCTCAGCAGCAGGATGTGCGCCAGCGCGCATCGCAGGCGGGGGGCCTGGAAGGGTGACGCCCTGCTGAGCGCGGCACGGGCAAGGTCGGCCGCCTGGGGCAGCCGGCCGAAGGCCGTGAGGGCGTCGACCGCTGTGGCGGCACGGTCGAACCAGTCGGAGTCGGCGGGGTCGGTGAGTTCGAGCGCCCGCATGGCCAGGTCGGCGGCGCTCTGGGGTGAGGACCGCAGCACCTCGCGCGCCGCTTGGTCCAGTACGAGTAATGCGGACGCGTCACCGCGACCGGCGCTGCGAATGAGGTGCGCGGCGGCAGGGACAGCCGATCCGCCACGCTTGAGCAGCATCTCTCCCGCGTCGCTGTGCAGGGCCCGGCGTACGGGGGCGGGGATGGACTCGACCACGGCCTGCCACAACAGATCGTGCCGGAAGGTCAGCTCGTCCCCGGAGGGTTCGACGATGCCCGCCGACATCGCCTCCTCCAGCGTCGGCAACAGGCCGCTGGTCGTTTCGCCGACCATTTCGGCCAGATCCCTCACCGAGAACGAACGGCCCAGGACCGCGGCGCTCTGGAGCAGATGCCTGGTTCGTGCGGACAACTCCGCCAGGCGTTCCTGCGTGACCGCCTGAGCACACGGCAGCCGCGCCGAGACCATCCGCGCATGACCGTCGGTGATCTGGAAGGCGCCCTCGCCTTTGAGTTTCTCCAGGCGATCGACGAGCATGAAGGGGTTGCCGTCCACCAAACCGGCCAGAGCCAGCACGTCCGGCTCGGGCGTCGCCCCCAGGACATCGGTGACGACGTCCGCCACCGCCCGCGCATCCAGTGGCTTCAGCGTGATCCGGATCGCGCCGTCCTCTTCCAATACATCGAACAGACGGTCGAGGCAAGGGGTGTCGCCGCTGCCGCTCGTACGGGCCAGCATCCAGACGAGCGGGTAGGAGGCGAGGTCCCTGGTCATCGACCGCAGCGCCAGGAGGGTCATCGCGTCGGTCCAGTGCAGGTCGTCCAGCGTGAGGAGCACCGGTTGCCGGGCCACCCACTGCTCCAGCGGTTCCTGCAGTCGCTCCACCAGCAGCAACCGCTGATCGGCCGGATACGGCACGCCTGCGTTCTCTCGCATGGGGAGATCGCGGCCGGCTTCCCCGAGCGCGGATTTCAGCGGAGCCAGCGGTATGAGCTGGGTCAGTTCGTCCGCCGTCCCCCGGGCGATCCCCAGCTCCGCGCCGGCTGCTGTGATGGCCGCCATGTCGAGCAGACGGCTCTTCCCGACGCCCGGCCGGCCCTCGACCAGGAGGATTCCACCCCGGCCGTCCCTGGCAGCCTGAATCAGTCCGGCGACCAGGCCCCATTCGCGCGCGCGTCCTCGCCAGCCAGGCCATGACGTCCGGGCAAAATCGGGCTCTAAGCTGGTTTCCTGATCAGGACGGGATGAAACCCCCATAAAGCAATGAACTCCCAGCTGTGAAGCGGTGTCAAGTGTGGGGTGGGTGAAGGCTTGGATGTCGCTTGACGTCACCCGCGGCCGCGGGATGCGATGCCGCATCCCGGTTTCGGTCACACGGGCTCTCCATTCATGTGACATCCTCCCGGGCGAGCGCCTGATCTCGGACGTCCTCGTCAAGCCCGGGTTACGTGCACCCCAAGCGAGTATCACGCCGGTGGTCGGACACGCGGAGCCCTGAAGTACAAATACCCATAAATGTGCGATACCGCGCCTTTGGGTACGGAGGCAGACTCATACCACTCACTCATCTCGGGTGAAGTGGCGGGAAAGGACCCCCGGCTGAGGCGCGAGAGGGAGCAACGGCGGTAGCGATCCGCCGACAGCGGCTCCCGACCCTCTCACACCCTGGCATCCCCCTCGAATCTCGTTCGAAAAGGATGGCAATGGTGAACTTGCACGGCGACTGGCTGATACTCGTGTGGCCCCTGATCACGCTCGTCGCCTGGGTGGCGATCGCCGCGGGCCTCGCGTACCTGCTGACCGACAGATCAAGGGATCGGTGGGCCGAGCTTCCCTCCCCAGGGATGTCGCACTTCAGCAAATTCGCGTGTGGAGAGGTTCGCGACGACAAGCACCGGCGTCACAGGGCGAAGGATCCGTCTCACCGTCCACAGGAGCCTTGCCGGCCGCCTCGTCCCCCCCTGAGGACCGGCGTCGCCGATCGGCCCCAGAGGTCGGCTCGCATCAGGTCGCCGATGCGGGCCACGCGATGCAGGCCGGGATCGATCCGGGGACAGATCACCCTGTTGACCGCCGCTGTGAGCGTCCTCACCCTCCTCACGCTCCTCATCACCGGGGTGGGGATGTATGCGATGGACTACGCGCGCACCGCCCGATGGGCGGGCGCCCCGATGCGGGCGGCGCTCGCCGTTCATGAGGCTCACTCCGGCACGGCGCCAGGCCGGTCGCGACCGCGTGGCGCCGACGGCCTCCGAAGCCTGATCATGCCCCGTGGGCGATCCGGGTACGATCCGCAGGTCGCCGCCCGGGGGGTGATCCACAGGGCGACGACCTGGCAGTCATCGTGTGTCCGCGAGCAGCACATGCGGATCTGCCGGCCGCTCGCGGCCGGATTCGGGCACTCACCCGTCACACCGGTGTACGCGACCGGGAGGCAGGTCGCGGCTTTCATATCGACGGACCCGTTTCACCTGATCCTGGTGGTCGAGGCCGTCACGTTGATCTCTTTGGCCGCGTGGGCCACCTGGAAGGTGACCGGCCGGGTGTTGCGCCCTGTTGAGGCGGTCCGCACCGAACTGGCCGGGATCGACTTCGGCAACCTGCGCGCTCACCTTTCCGAACCGGCCGGCGCGCGAGAGATCGCCCGCCTGTGCCGGGCGATCAACGATGTGCTGCAGCGCCTGAACGGGGCCAAGGAAGAGCTGCAGCAGTTCGCGCGCGCCCAGCGGCAGTTCGCCGCGGACCTCTCTCATGAGCTACGCGGTCCGGTGGCCGCATTGCGGGTGCAGTTGGAGGAGGCGCGGCAGGATCTCGGCCGGGTGAAACTGCCCGAATTCATCACATCGATGTTCTGCCAGGTGGAGCGGCTCCAGGCGATCACCGACGACATGCTCTTCCTCGCTCGCGTGGGAGCCTATCCGGTCGCCGAACGGCAGCAGGTGAATCTCGCGGCACTCGTGCGAACCGAGATCGCTCAACGGTCGGATCGGATTCCGGTACGGCTCCGCCTCACCCCCGACAGCACCGTCAATGCCGTGCCCACCCAGATCAGCCGGCTGCTCGCGAACTTGCTGGACAACGCCCAGAGGCACTGCAAGAACCAGGTGTGGGTCGATGTGCGTGCCACCCCGAACGCCGTCGAGCTCGCCGTCAGCGACGACGGGCCAGGGATAGCGCTCGCCGACCGGGAGCGTGTGTTCCACCGGCTCACCCGGCTGGACGAGGCACGCCGGCTCGACCGCAACGGCACCGGCCTCGGGCTGGCCATCGCCCGGGATATCGCCCACGCGAATCACGGCACCCTCCGTGTCGAGGAGGACGAGACCGGCGGCGCGCGTTTCGTCTTCCGGCTTCCCCGAGTCCTGTCAGACGAACAGGGGGCGACATGAGGCTCGAACGCTGCACGATCAGAGGCCGTATCGCGGTGTTCACCGGCGTCGCGGTGGGCTTGCTCTGCATCGCGTTCTCCACCGTCCTGTTGTTCGCCATCAACAGGATGGCCACCGGCAACCTCATCAAAGAGGTGACCGCTGTGGGGGAGTTGACCGCCTATTACGTCGACCGCGGGGAACTCGTCAATCCGCTGCCGCCCATCCCGCAGAATCTGGTCCGCCCCGTCCAGGTCGTCGATCCACAGGGAAAGGTGGTCGCGGCGACCAAAGACCTGTGGAACAAACCGGCGATGGCGCATTTCAAACCGAGGGCTCCTCACCGCGTGGCCAGTGGGGTGGTCTGCCACTCCATCTTCCCCTCGGGCCGTTGCCACATCGTGGTCGCGCAACAGGTGTTCCACGCTGGCGACTGGACGGTCTACAGTGCGGCGCCGACCATCCCGTTCTATGTCTATCCGGGAGTGATAGCCCTCTTGATCGCGGGAACGGTCATCTTCGCGATCGCGGTGGCCTGCGGGGCGCGGCACACCGTCACCCACTCGCTGAAACCCGTTGACGCCATCCGGGCCCAGCTCGACCACATACAGAGCACCGACCTCGGCAGCCGGGTCCCCGTCCCCGCCGCGCAGGACGAGATCCACCGGCTGGCCCGCAGCGTCAACCAGACACTGGACCGCTTGGAGGACGTGCTGGAGCAGCAGCGACGATTCTGCTCCGACGCCTCACACGAGCTGCGTACTCCGATCACCGCCATCCGCACCCAGATGGAGGACGCCCTCCTGGCACCGGACGACGCCGACCTGCCCAACCTGTGCAAGGCCGTGCTCCCGAGCGTGGAGCGGCTCCAAGCGATCGCATCCGACCTGCTGACGCTCACCCGCCTGGACGCCGGCGTACCGTGCGAGCGACAGTGCGTGGACCTGGCCGAACTCGTCGTCGCGGAGCTGAAGAACCACCGGACGAACAGGAAGGTCGTCCGGCGCCTGACCCCGGGGGTCGTGGTCATGGGCGACCGGTCGCAACTGGCCCAGTTGATCGGCAACCTGGTCGCGAACGCTCAGCGACACGCCTCCTCCACGATCACGATCTCCGTACGGCGAGTGGACGGCGAGGCGGCTGTCGATCAGCCGTTCCCCGGGGGGATCGCGGAACTGGAGGTGCTCGACGACGGCGCGGGAATCGCGGCCGACCAGCGAGAGGCGGTATTCCAGCGGTTCACCCGGCTGGACTCCGCCCGGAGCAGACATGCGGGAGGCGTCGGACTCGGCCTCCCGATCGCCCGGCAGATCGCCGGGATCCACGGCGGCACGCTCACCATCCAGGACAGCGCCCAAGGCGCGCACTTCGTCGTCCGTCTCCCGCTGTCCCCGTAGCACGGCGCATGGCCGCGCTTCCGGGTCTCGCAGAGGGGTCGGCCCCATGCGGGGCGTCGTGCTTGGTGAGGAGTACGGCAAAGGGGGTAGGAAAGCGCAATTCTTGTGCCTTTCTCCCCGGCGATCGGGCCGGCGATTCCAGCCTGTCATTTTCCGTCCCTGTGGCACTTCAACGAGCCGCGCGGGGAAGGGGCCGTCGGACATGCGAACGAGTAGCTCGAAGCCCGGCGGCGGCCGGCCGGTGCGCTATGCCGCATCTCATTGGTGAATGCGGCCAATTACATTCATGTAGTGATCTACTGGAAGTAACTTTTTGCCGCCGGCTGGGAGATTTCCGTCCCATGTCGCGATTAGGCTGAGTGATGTTCAGCGCCGCATCGGCGTATCCCGAGACCCGGAGCCGACGTTCGTGATCCCGTAAATCGGGGTTCGGTCCTCACCTCAGGGAGTGGTCTGCGATGCTCAAGCGTTTGTTCTTCGCCGCCGCGATGGCGGCGTCCACGCTCCTCGTCACCGGAACCGGCGCCGCGCACGCGCAGGCCTCCGACGCGAGCGTCCGGCACGTCGTCCCCGCCCAGCCCAATCCCGGCCTGTGCAAGCAGAGAGACGATGGCTGCACCTACTGCTATGACTACAGGACCGCGAGGTGGGACCAGCAGTCTTGCGACGGCGGCTCGGGTGAGTAGCCGGATCGGCCGCTAGCCAGGCGGACGTCAGCCCTGCGAAGCACCGCCTCGCAGGGCTGATCCACACCCGCGTGAAGGCGTCCGGCGTACGTGGACGTCGTGATAACCAGGTGCCGACCTCATGTCGTCTCGTCATGATCAGGGAATGGTCAAGTCATGGATGATCGATGAATTGGCGTACGCGGGGCCAGAGCACCTTGATCCAGCCTTCGTCGCTGGATATGACCGCAAGCAGGGATATCCCGATCCCACTCAAGATCTCGCCGTGCTCGGTGAGCACGGCGTGGACGAGAGTGCCGTCGTGGTGGACCTCGCCGCGGGGACGGGACAGTTCACGCTGGCGGCCGCCCGGCGGTTCCGGCGGGTGGTGGCGGTGGACGTCTCTTCCGCGATGCAGGACGTGCTGCGCGGGCGTGCGGCCGATGCCGGATTCTCGAACGTCGAGTTCGTCAAGGCCGGGTTCCTGACGTACGAGCACCCCGGGCCGCCGGTCGACGCGGTCTACACCCGGAACGCCCTCCATCAATTGCCGGATTTCTTCAAAACGATCGCGCTGAGCCGCATCTCCGGTCTGCTGCGGCCGGGTGGAGTCCTGCGCTTACATGACCTCATTTACGATTTCCAACCGGCCGAGGCGGAAGAGGTCCTCGACCGGTGGTTCGCCGGCGCGGCCACGGACCCGGCGGAGGGGTACACCGCACAGGACTACGCCGAGCACGTGCGTACGGAATTCAGCACCTTCCGCTGGCTGCTCGAGCCGATGATCGAGGCCGCGGGTCTGCAGATCGTGGAGTCGGTGTTCCACGGATCGCTGTTCGGCACATATACCTGCGTCAAGCCATGAGGATGAGGCGCCTGTCCGGCGTTGGGGCGTCCAGCCTGCGCGGATACACCCGCGTCCCGCAGGCCGCTGGGCGGCTTTTCACCCAGGGCCACCGCGTCGGAGGGCCGCGTCAGGTGTAGTACCCCTCCACAGGAATACGCGCCTCGTCGAAGAGGGCGGGGCCTTCGGCCGGAGCGTCGCGGAAGCCGGTGCCGGGCGGCTGAAGGCCGGCGAGCTGCTCGCCCGACAGGGCGTAGACGACGCGGCCGAGGCCCGAGCGCGCGATGGCGCCGGCGCACATCCCGCAGGGCTGGCAGCTGGTGTAGAGGGTGGTCGCGGCCGCCGTGGCGGGGTCGAGTTCCCGTGCCGCCCAGCGGGCCAGTTTCAGCTCCGGGTGGGCGGTGATGTCGCGGTCGGTGAGCGAGGTGTTGTGGTCTTCGGCCAGGACGGTGCCGTCCGGCCCGGCGAGCAGCGAGCCGAACGGCGGGTTCCCCCCGGCCCGTGCCGTCGCCGCCAGCTCGATGGCCCGGCGCAGGTGCTTCTCGTCGTCGTGGGTCACGGTTGCTCCTTTGCTCCTCGGGTTACTTTACGGAGTGGGAGAAAGCGCCGAATCAAGGGGAGACATGCTCATGAACTTGTCTGCTGACAACGTGAGCAATGGTCGCTCCAGCGGAGAGCCGCGGACATCGCAGTCCGGGTGTCGCACAACGCGCTGCTCCCACTGGCGGTGATCGTCTTGTTCGGCTTCCACGGTGAGACGAACGACGACGCGGCGCCCGGCTTCACCTTCGGGCTCGCCTGGCTGGCGCACATAGCCGTCCACCGGGCGCCGGCCCGGCCGCCGAGCATCCAGCCCGAGCCCTCCGAATAGCGAAATCAGCCGGCCCGGAACGAGGCCGTCCGCCGTGTCCTCCAAATCGCCGGACAAGGCGGTACGGTGGAAGCCCGCGAAAGGAAATCGTGATGCTCACGATTCTGCTGATTTTCGCTCCCCTCATCGCTCTGATCGTCTGGGCCGCCGTATTCGACCTGAAGAGACGCCGCCGTGGCACGCCCCTCTCCGGCCACGACATCGGTTCCGCGGCCTGGCGGGCCCGAGGGGACGCCGAAGGACGTGGCGGGGGCGTCGACAATGCGGGCGGGAGTGCCGTCGGCCCCTGAAGCCGCTGGAAAGCCCGGCCGAGGGCCTTCCGGGCGGCGCGAAAACGGCTTGACCACCTGGCGGCAGGCCGGATAGAACTACTCGCTGTCCCCGGCCGCCGATGGCCGGGCCTGAGCTGCGAGAGGAGGGATAAGCCGATGCGTGCCATGACCATTGTGCCCACTCCCTCCTGGGGTACGGCGGACCGCTGACCTCGGGACGGGCGGGCACACCTTGCGTGAAGGAAAGTGCCTTGACCCAGAACGACCTGATCATGCGCCCGATCACCGGGCGTGAAGAGCTCGATCTTTTCCGCCGCCTGCCGTACGTCCTCAACGACGAGCTGGCGGACGATCTCGACGCCGGCCGCCGGAGGCCGGAGTGGATGTGGATGGCTCTGCGGGGCGACCGTCTCGTCGCCCGGCTGGCCTGGTGGGCGCGGAACGCCGGCGACCCGCCGTTCATACTCGACACGCTCGACCTCGACGAGGCCGTGCCCGCGTCCGAGCGCCTCGACATCGGCGCCGGGCTGCTTGAGACGGCGATGGCGGCGGTCCTCCCGGCGGGCCATCATCCGCCGGAGTACAGCCGGTTCATCCCGCCGGGATGGCGTGACGACGAGGTGGCCAGGCGCGTCGTCGACGATCGCATGGCCGTCCTCGAACGGACCGGCGCCCGGCTGTTCGTCGAGCGGCTGCGCCTTGAGTGGCGTTCCGGTACGCCGGTTCCCCGGCCGAGCGGACGCCTGACGTTCCGGCCGGTCGGCGCCCGGGAGGAGCTGGTCGAGCTGATGACCCGCGTCCTCGACGGCACCCTCGACGCGCACAGCCGGGCCGAGCTGGCGGCGATGCCGGCAGCCGCCGTGGCGGCCGAGCAGTACGACAGCGAGCTTTCGCAGTACCCCACCCCGCGCGACTGGTGGCGGATCGCGACGTCGGCCGCCGGCGAGCCCGTGGGGTTCGTCATCCCGGCGCGCAACAGCTACAACCCGATCATCGCGTACATCGGCGTCCTGCCGGAGCACCGCGGGCGGGGTCACATCGACGATCTGCTCGCCGAGGGGACCAGGATCCTCGCGGAGCAGGGCGTCCCCCGGATCAGGGCGTCCACGGACGTCGGGAACGTCCCGATGGCCCGGGCGTTCCAGCGCGCCGGCTACGTCAACTTCGAGCGGGAGATCAACATGTCCTGGAGCTGACCGGACCCCCAGTGGCGTGGCCGAAGTACCCATAGGGGCTCAAGCGGGCCCGTACCCCGTCGCCGACCGGCCGCGATGGCGGTGACGCTCGTCGGGAGGGCGGGTGTCGGCGAGAGCGTCGGCGACCGAGTCGAAGACCGGGAACAGGCGGGCCAGGTTCGTCCAGCGGAGGATCCGCAGGACCTGGCCCGTAGGCCCGATCAGCGCGAGGTCGCCGCCGCTGCCGCGCACGTAGTGCACCAGCCGCACGAGCAGGCCGACGCCGGTCGTGTCGATGAACCGCAGCTCGCTCAGATCGAAGGCGAGCCAGGGGCCGTGGGCCTCGACCAGTGCGAGAAGGGGCTCGCGGAGCCGGCGCACCGAGTGGAGATCGAGCTCTCCGCGCAGCCCGACCACGGTCCATCGGGTGTCGGAAGAGGTCTGTACCGTCCACGTTTCCACGGTGGTTCCCTTTCGCTTCCTCGCCGTGGACACGCTGACCGTGCCGTACGAGTCACGAAGCGCTCAGGGCACGGAAGCGCTTCGATCGACTGGCCCGGCCAGCGCCCGGATAAACGCTGGAGAGGCTATTTCTTGCTCAGGGTAACAACCTTTTTCCTCAGCGTCGATCGAGTCGCCGATCAAGAAAGGCCGTTCCACGCATTAGCGAATTGAGAGCTATCGTCACCATTTATGGGGATTAGTGGGGCGATTCGGGGGCGCCTCGTCCTGGCCGCGGTGGTGCTCGGGCTCGCCGCCGGCTCGGCGCCCGTGAACGAGGAACTGGCCAGGGTGGTGTCGATCGCCTACGCCGCGCAGGGGAGCATGCCGTACTCCTGGGGCGGGGGACACGCGACGCGGCCGGGGCCGTCCAAGGGGACCTGCCGGGGCTACCACGGCGCGATCACGCCGTGCCCCGCCGCGCGCACGCGCGGGTTCGACTGCTCGGGCTTCACCCGATGGGTCTACGGCCTGGCCTTCGACGGTGACGTGCTCGGCAGGGGCAACACCGACGACCACATCAGAAGGCTGCGCCGCGTCGACGTCGCGCAGCCCGGCGACCTCGTCTTCTACGGCAACCGGCGGAGGACCCACCACGTCGGCGTCTACGTCGGCGGCGGCAAGATGATCGACGCGTTCGCCACCGGAACGCGGATCAGGATGGACGACGTCTCCGCGCTTCCCGACCTGCTGGGCTACTACCACTATTCCGGGTGAGCGAAGTCCGCAGATTCTGTCGCCGTCTGATGCCACGCTCACTGCGGAGGAACGGTTGGCGTTCGCCAGGTGTGGTCATGAACCCGATCCGTATGGGACTGGTGTCATTTTGAGATAGCCATGGGAAAATCCGATAGCTTGTTCCCCTATGGACAGGCGATGGGTGGGGCCCGACGGGTACGAGATCGTGCCGGCCGAACGCGGCGGTCGCCAGGTGCTGCGAGTGCGGCGGGACGGCTGGCTCGTCGCCGACTGCGTGTCGGTCGAACAGGTCGCCCGTTATGTCGACCTCGCGGATCTTTGTGAGGTCGTCACGCTGCCCACGCGCGAACGCGAGGTGCGAAGCGCCGCCTGGTAACCCAGGTCAGAGGCGTAACTCCGCCGGGCTCTGGGCACCAGTGTGCTGTGGGGGAACCGATGCGCCTGCCCGACGCGCCCGACGCGTGCCCGCCCGTGCCGTCCCGAGGGCCGGCTCCCGGACCGGCGAACAGGCCGGTGAATGGGCCGGTGAACGGGCCGGCAGACCTGACACCAGAACCGGCGAGCGAACCGGCAGGCCCGACATCCGAACCGGCACGTGATCCGGCGCCGCCCGTATGGGGACGTGGGGTGGCACCGATCACGGCGATCCGGTCTCTGACGGCTGTGTCCCTGCTCGGGCTGGCGGTGGCCGCCTGCGGCGCGCCGCAGGCCACCATGGCCGACCGGCCGCCCGGAGCCGCGCCCGGCGAAGCACGGCAGGCCGCGCCCGTGGAGCAGGGCGGGGTGGTGCCCGGCCAGCCGCCCGTCTACGTCCTCAACCTTCACGGCGCCGAGAAGAGCGGCAGGCCCGACCAGCGCCCCGCGAGGCTGGTGCTGTCGGAGTTCAGCTCGATGAGCGGGGTCACCTGGCACACCTGGGGTCCCACGAGGGCCACCGGCGCGGGCAAGCTCAGCGGCACCTGGTGCCTCCCTCAATGCATGGACACGCCGTACGACGCGGAGGTGACGTTGAGCAACGTCATGCCGGTCAAGGGCAAGGGCTACTTCACGAGGTACCGGATCGAGAGCGATCTGCCTCAGGCGCAGCGGCCTGACGCGGATCTGAGCGGCGTCCTGCCGACGCCGTGAGGCGGGTGGCACGCGCTCGCGGAGGGGAGCTCGGCGCCGCGATTTGATTTCGCATCGGTCCGCGTGGCCGTGTATGGTTACACCTGTCCGCGACGCGCGAGCGGCGGACACGCCCCTATAGCTCAGTCGGCAGAGCGTCTCCATGGTAAGGAGAAGGTCAACGGTTCGATTCCGTTTGGGGGCTCTGGTCGGAGAGTCCTGTCTGAGGTGTTTCGGACGGGGCTTTTGGCTTGGTGGGGGGTCCTCACCCTCACTGGAACACCGATCTCGATCATGGCCGATCCCGCTGCGCGGAGAGCCGTCCGGGTCGGGTATCCTTGCGAGGCCGGTCCCTGTTTTCCCGGTCCAGGCGGAGTAGCTCAGTCAGGCAGAGCAAGCGGCTCATAATCGCTGTGTCGCCGGTTCAAGTCCGGCCTCCGCTACCACCCTTGCCAGGCGCCTGCCGAAGGCGGCCCTGGTCTGGGTTGTCCAGTAGTCCCGAACGCAGAAAGGCACTCCCACGTGGCTGCCACAGACGTTAGGCCGAAGATCACGCTGGCCTGCCAGGAGTGCAAGCACCGCAACTACATCACGCGGAAGAACCGGCGCAACGACCCGGATCGGCTTGAGCTGAAGAAGTACTGCCCGAACTGCAAGACCCACCGCGCGCACCGCGAGACCCGCTAGGTCCCGGCCGGGCGGCGCTTCGCACCGCCCGTCGCGCGGCGCCCCGCGTTCGCGGGTGCTGTTCAGCGTCACTTCAGGGCATCTCCGTACGTACGACCGGCGTTCCTTCGTGGGACGCCGGCTTGTCGTGTCCGCACAGACCGGTGACAGGTGTGCGCCGGCATGGATCGACAGGCCGCGGTCGCCCCGCGCCCGCTACGGTGGAATCTCGCCGGAGGCGGCGGTCGCCGTGCGACGACGGCCGAACCAGCTCTGTTACCGTCGGCCTCGACAGCACTTCCGCGCGCGAAGGAGCAGGGGCCCGATGGCTTTGAACCGTGATTTCGTCGGGCGGACGTATGAGGCGTCCGCATCCTACGAGGTCAGCCGCGTCAAGATCAGGGAGTTCGCCGCCGCGATCGGCGACCAGAACCCGATCTACCACGACAGGGAGGCCGCCATCGCGGCCGGGCACCCGGACGTGGTCGCGCCTCCCACCTTCCCCATCGTGTTCAGCCTCGGGAACACCGGAGGCGCGCTCGCCGACCCCGAGCTCGGGCTCGACTACTCCATGGTGGTCCACGGAGAGCAGCGGTTCGAGTACCAGCGGCCGATCTACGCCGGGGACGAGCTGATCTGCACCTCGACCATCACCGAGATCCGCGGCGTCGGCCGCAACGAGTTCCTGACGTTGCGCAGCGACATCACCACCGTCTCCGGCGAGCCGGTCTGCCGGACCTACAACACGATCGTCGAGCGCGGAGGGGCTGCGTGACCATGGCGGCTACGGTGAAGTACGACGAGGTGGAGGCCGGTCAGCAGATCCCGGCCGTCGAGTACCAGGTCCGCCGGGTGAACCTCGTGATGTACGCGGGCGCCTCCGGCGACTTCAACCCCATCCACTGGAACGAGCGGTACGCCAAGGCCGTCGGCCTTCCCGACGTCATCGCGCACGGCATGTTCACGATGGCCCAGGGCGGCCGGTTCGTCACCGACTGGGCGGGCGACCCCGCCGCCGTCGTCGACTACGGCGTCCGCTTCTCGTCCATGGTCGTCGTCCCCGACGACGACAGTGGCGCGACCATCGTCGTCAGCGGGCTCATCGAGGAGAAGCTCGAAGACAAGCGTGTGGTGGTCGTGCTCACCGCCAAGTCGGGCGACGCCCGCGTCCTGTCCAAGGCCCGCGCCGTCGTTCAGCTCTCCTGAGCGCCTCGCGGCGACCAGGAACCGCGTCCACCGCGCCCGCCGGGGTGGCTCTGGTTCGACGCGTTCTCCGGCCGATTGACCTCGGCGTCAATGGGTAGCGGTCGGAACGTGAGCGAGCGAATCAATGACACCAACCGGCTCGATGGCGAGACCGAGGGCGCGGTCGACGAGCCGGTCACCACTCAGGGGGAACGCGGCGACACGGCCGGGACGGCGGCGCAGAGCCAGGCGCCCGAGTACGCCCATGACGCCACCGGACCCGCGGTGCCGCCGCCTCGGGCGGAGAACGCCAGGGACGCCGCCGGCGCGGCGGGAGAAGACACCATCACCGAGGCCAAGCAGGACATCGCGCCCGGCGGCACGATCGAGACGGCGCTGACCCCGTCGGGGACCGCGTCGATGGTGGCCTCGCAACTGCTGTGGGACGGCAGCTCGGCGACGTCGAGAATCGACGAGTCCATCGCGGCCGCGCTGCCCGACGAGGAGGCGAACTCCGACAAGGACGCGAACCCCGAGGAAGGGCCGCGCTGACACACCTCCCAGCCGGGGGAGGAGGACCCCGCCGGACAGGGCCTTCCCTGCCGGCATTCGGCGGCCGTCCCGCTCTTCCGGCGGGACAAGGCGCGGCGGGACGAGACCTGCCCCGCCGGGCCGTTCCGGATGCGCGAGCTCGCAGGAGCGGGCGATGGCCCGGAGGAGTTCAGAGGGCCTGCGCATCGGCGACGTCGTCGCGACGGGGGGTGAGCCGGCGGCCCGCCCAGCCCGCGGCGGCGGCCAGCGGCCACAGCCGGGTGGCGAGATTGCGCGCGGCGATGCCCCTCCAGGTCGCCGGAATGAGCAGTGCGGCCCCCCGGGTGACGTTCTGCTGCTTCGGCTCGGTCAGGACGCTGTGCCTCGTCTGATACCGCCGGAAGGCCGACTCGTGGTCGTCCGGCGCGGCCCCCATCTCGGCGGCGAGGGTGAAGGCGCCCGCCATGGCGAGGGTGGATCCGTCGCCGAACAGGGACACGCATGACGAGGCGTCGCCGAGCAACGCGACCCGGCCGTTCCACCACTGCCGCACGGTCGCCTTGCTCACCGAGTCGAAATAGAGCTCGTCGGCCTCCCGTACGCGCGCCAGCAGTTCGGGCACCCGCCACGCGGCGGAGGCGTACGCGGCGGCCAGCAGCCGTTTGTGCTGCTCGACGTCGCCGTGGCGGAAGTCCGGCACCTGCGGGCTGCGATACATGAAGGCCGCCACGCCGCCGTGCGAGGGGTGGACGGCGACGGCCCGGCCGGGCGTGTTGTACATGACCATCTCCTGCCCGTGACCGGCCGAGCCGTCGAGGGGCAGCGTCGCGACGTACAGTCCCATGTGCCGCACGAAGTCCTGCTCGGGTCCGAACGCCAGCCGGCGCACGGTCGAGTGCAGCCCGTCCGCCCCGACGACCAGGTCGAAGCGGCGTGGCGCCGCGCGTTCGAAGGTGACGTCCACCCCCTCCGGATCCTGGCTCAGCGTGGCGATCGAGTCGCCCAGTAGCAGCTCGACGTCGTCGCGGGCCGCCTCGAAAAGGATGGTCGCGAGATCGCCGCGCGGGATCTCCACCTCACGGCTGCCGGTCGCCCGCCGCAGCGCGCGCGTGTCCACCCTGCCGACTCTCCTGCCCCTCCCGTCGACCAGCGTGATCCCGGTGACCCGCGTGGCCGCCTCGCGGAGGCGGGGCATGACGCCCATCCGGTCGGCGACCCCCACGGCGGGGCCTCTGACGTCTACCGGGCTGCCACTGGACCGGAGCGCCGCCGCGCGTTCGACCACGGTGACGTGGAACCCGTGCCGGGCCAGCCAGTACGCCAGTGTCGGGCCGGCGATGCCGGCTCCCGAGATCAATACCGTCCGCTGGTTCATGTGCCCTCCCGTTTCATACTGACCATCGGTCAGTTGAGACGGTACTTTACTGTCCATCGGTCAGGCAACTGCTAGGCTCTGAGCCGTGACGGAGGAGAGGGCCTCAGACACCCGCGCGCGCATCCTGGAGGTGGCGCTCGACGAGTTCGCGGCACGCGGCTACCACGCCACGTCGGTGCGGCGGCTCGCCGAACGGGTCGGCGTGACGAAGACAGCCGTGCTCTATCACTTTCCCGGCAAGGCCGACATCGTTGCCGCGCTGGCGGCGCCGTTGCTGGCCGACCTCGACGCGGCGATGGCGGCGGCGGATCTGCCCGACACCCGGCGGGCGCGATGGGCGGCGATCGAGGGTCTGCTCGAAGTGCTGCTGGCTCACAGGTATCTGCTGCGCATGAACCTCTACGACCTGGCCCTGGCCTCGTCCGGCTCGGTCTTCCAGCGCTTCCGTGACGGCATGATACGGGCGAACATCCTGGTGGCGGGGCCAGGGGCCGGCTTCACCGAGCGGGTGCGGGCCTCGCAGGCGATCGCGATGCTCGCCGATCCGGTGGTGCTGTTCGCCGACGTCCCGGACGCGCGCCTGCGCGCCGCCGTCCTGGGCGGTGTGCGCCGCTTCCTCGCTTCAAGCGGCCCAGGTCCGGACGACGGCCCGGACGACGGCCCGGACGGCCCGGACGGCCCGGACGGCTCGGACGGCTCGGACGGCGTGGCGAATGCCGCCACGACGGGTGGGGCTGCCTCGACTGACGGGCCCGCCGGGACCGGCGGATCCGTCGTGCGAGCCAAGCGCGCCAGGCGGGGGAGGCCCGGCGTCATGGACGCGGCCATGGCCGAGACGGCGCGGCGCATGTACGACGAGGGGAGCGGCGTCGCCGAGATCGCGTCGGCCCTCGGCGTCTCCCGTGCCACCGTCTACCGGCACCTTTCGCACACCGGCTAATTATGAGACATTTATGAGAGATTAATGAGACGCCGTCGGAGCCGTGTGTCTGTTCCGGGAGGCGTACACGTGCGGGAATGATCACCGCCTCTGGGGCGCGTCCTGACTATTGTGTTCGTCGGGACGTTCCGGATGCTCCGGGGCGGCATTTCACTGGCATCACCGGCCGCCGTCCCCGCGCATTCGCGGGAGACGCGGTGTCGCGGGAGACGCCGTGAGGACGCTGAGGAGATCGATGGCTGACCGGCTGACAGGGGTGCGGCTCGCGCCGTACACGACGTTGCGGGTGGGCGGCCCGGCCCGGGCGTTCGTCGAGGCGGACGGCCAGGACGACCTCGTCGGGGTCGTGGCGGAGGCCGACCGCGAGGGCGAGCCGGTGCTGGTCCTCGGCGGCGGCAGCAACCTCGTGCTCTCCGACGACGGCTTCGACGGTCTCGTTGTCAGGGTCGCCTGCCGCGGCGTGGACATCACCGGCGACGGCGACCGGGTCACGGTGACGGCTCAGGCGGGGGAGGACTGGGACGCCCTCGTCGCCCGCTGCGTGGCGGAGGGCCTGGCCGGGGTCGAGTGCCTGTCGGGCATTCCCGGTCTGGTCGGCTCGACGCCGATCCAGAACGTCGGAGCCTACGGACAGGACGTCTCCCAGACGATCACCACGGTGCGTGTCTACGACCGCATGACGGGGGAGACCGGCGACCTCACCGCGGCCGAATGCGGTTTCGCCTACCGGCACAGCGCGTTCAAGCAGGACCCGGGGCGGCACGTGGTGCTCGCGGTGACCTACGCCCTGGAGCGTTCGGAGCTGTCGGCGCCCGTGGCGTACGCCGAGCTCGCCGGGCGGCTGGGGGTCGACATCGGCGAGCGGGTGCCGCTGGCCGAGGCGCGGGACGCGGTGATCGAGCTGCGCCGGGGCAAGGGCATGGTGCTCGATGACGACGACCCCGACACTCGCAGCGCGGGATCGTTCTTCACCAATCCGGTCCTCGATTCCGAGCAGGCCGCCGAGCTGGAGCTGCGCGCTCCCGGCCATCCCCGCTGGGACACGCCGGACGGCATGGTCAAGGTGCCCGCCGCCTGGCTGATCGAGCACGCCGGGTTCCCCAAGGGGTACGAGAAGGGGGCGGTCCGCATCTCGACCAAGCACACGCTGGCCCTGACCAACCCGTCCGGCTCCGCTGGAGCGGCCGACCTGCTCGCGCTGGCCAGGGAGGTACGGGACGGCGTGCGCGAGAAGTTCGGCGTGCTGCTGGTGAACGAGCCCGTCATGGTGGGCATGGCCCTCTGACCCCCGTGAGCGCTCCCTGAGCTCCGGGTGAGGGCTCTCTGAGCTCCCGGTGATCGCCCCCGGCCCGGATGGGACCGCTGTGTGAGCCCGCGTACGTCGCCCCGGCGGAATCAGCACCAGGTGGCGGCCGTTAAACTGACACAGAAACACCGAAGGGGAGTAGTCCGAAATCCACTGATCGACATACTGGCCCGAGCCTTTCCCGCTCGAACGCCCGGTCGTGGAGCCCTCGTGGCGGACGAGACCTTCGGCCCGTCAGGCATGCCCCTCATGCTGCCGGGCCGAGGTCGTGCCCGGACTCCCGGGTGTCGCACGCCGGCCCGGTCGCGCACCGGAAAGGCGCTCAGTGCAAGCCCTCTGGATCTCCCTCGTCGTCATCTTCGTGGCGGAGCTCGGTGACAAGAGCCAGCTCATGGCCCTCACGTTCGCGACACGGTTCAAGCCGCTGCCCGTGCTGGCCGGGATCACCGTCGCGACGGCGCTCGTGCACCTCGGCAGCGTCGCCCTGGGCCGGGTGGTCGGCGACGCCCTCCCCACCACCGCCATCTCGGTGGTCGCCGGTCTCGCGTTCCTCGGCTTCGCCGCCTGGACCCTGCGGGGCGACGAACTCACCGACGAGGAGTCGAACAAGGCGGCCAAGACGACCCGCAACGCGTTCATCGCCGTGGGCGTGGCCTTCTTCCTCAGCGAGCTCGGCGACAAGACCATGCTGGCGACCATCACCCTCGCCACGCAGCACGGCTGGTTCGGCACGTGGGTCGGCTCGACGGTCGGCATGGTCGCCGCCGACGCCCTCGCCATCCTCGTCGGCCGTATCCTCGGCACCCGCCTGCCGGAGAAGTGGATCCGGTACGGCGCCGCCGCCGCGTTCGCCGTCTTCGGGGTGCTGCTGCTGGTGGAGGCACTGGTGGCATGACCGCCCCCGCGGCGTCCCCGGGCCGCCATCCCAAGTCGGCGTCCCGAGTCAGTGGGGCACGCTCAGTCGAGCAGCGCCATCCGGTGGGCCGCCGCGGCGGCCTCCCCGCGGGTCGACACGCCGAGCTTCGGCAGCAGGTTCGAGACGTGGACGCTCACGGTCTTGGCCGAGATGAACAGCTCGGCCGCGATCTCCCGGTTGCTCCGCCCCGCCGCGACCAGGCGGAGCACCTCCAGCTCGCGCCGGGTCAGCGCGGCCGGTTCGTGGGCGGCGCCGGGCTGTACGGGATCGGTGAGCGCGGCGCCGACGCGGCGGGCCAGGGTGTCGATCCGCCTCACCAGGGGGACGGCTCGCAGGTCCGTGGCGAGCGGGAGCGCCTCGCGCAGCCGCGCCGAGGCGCCCTCACGGTCGCCGGAGGCGGCGGCTGCTCCGGCGGCGTGCAGCAGCGCCTTCGCCTGGACGTAGGGCCGGCCGAGGCGCTTCCACGCGGCGGCGGCGGCGTCGTACTGGCCCCGGTAGACCATGCGGAAGGCGTCGCCGACCGGACCATCCACGTCCATGTCGCCGCTCAGCTCGTCGCTTCTGGCCCGTACGGCCGCGGCCTGGGCGGGGGCGACGGAGGCGGCCGCCTCGCAGACCAGCGCGATGGAGGCGAACAGCCGCCAGCCCAGCATGGCCTTCTTCGACGGCGGGTTGTCCAGCGCGCGCATGGCGACGTCGAGCGCCTTGACCGGCTCCCCCTGAAGGAGGTGCAAGGCCATGAGTAGGCGGGTGTTGTTCGTCCGCTCCTGCGCCCACTCCTCCCCGTACAGGGAGAAGCCTCCGACCTCGGCGAGGAGGTCCTGGGCGAGATCCTCCTCGCCGCGCGCGATCGCGATGTCCGCCCGGACCCGCAGAAGATGCCCCCGGTTCCGCAGCGTCGGGTCCATGGTGACGGCGCGCTCGATGACCGCGACGGCCTCGTCCCAGCGGCCCAGTGACTCCAGCGCCTCCGCCCGGTTGTTGGCGATGAACACGCCCTGATGGCGGTATCTGCCGTACTTGCGGGCCAGCCGCTCCCCCTCCAGGGCCATCTCGACGGCCTGCTCGGAGCGGCCGAGATTGTCGAGGGCGTCGACGTTGTTGGCGAGCGCCCGCAGCACGATGCGCGGGGACTTGAGGCGGGCCCCGATGGCCCGGGCGCGCTCGTTCGTCGTGATCGTCGTTTCCAGGTCGCCCGATATGGAGTGGCCGAGCGCCAGGTTCATCAGCAGGTCGGCCTCCTGGACCTCGTCACCGACGTCCCGGGCGACGCGCAGCGCCTCCTGGATGACGGTCGTGCCCTCGACCACCTGACCGGCCATCATCAGCAGCGTGCCGAGCCGGCCGAGGACCAGGGCGCGGGTGTCGCTGGGGGTGGGGACGAGCCGCTCGGCGTGCCTGAGGGCGTCGATCGAGCCGGGCTTGCCCTTCTGGAACCGGATGTTGGCCATCCGCACCATCAGCTCCGCGACGCGCTCGGGCGCGTCATGCTCGTCGAGCTCGGCGAGCGCGCCCTTGACGAACTTGAGGCTGCGCTCCATGTCGCCGCCGACGTACGCGGCCTCCGACGCCCGCTCCAGGACCGTGCAGTGGTCGGCGCCGATCCGCTCGGCGGCGTCAGGCACCTTGTCCCACAGGGTCAGCACGCGTTCGAGGAGCTGGATCTGCTCGGTGTAGGCGAACGACTTGGCCGCCTTCTCGGCCGCCTCCCAGGCCGAGATCAGCGCCCACAGGTCGTTGCGCGCCGAGAACCAGTGGTGGGCGATCTCGATGGCCGCCCGGCCCGGCGGCACCATGGTGCGGTCCCGATCGATCTCCTCGGCGTAGCGCGCGTGCATCCGCGCGTGCTCGCCGGGAAGCAGCTCGTCGTGCACGGCCTCGCGGATCAGGGCGTGCCGGAAGGCGTACGCGCGGCCGTCGGCGACCTGCAGGACGTTGGCCGCGATCGCCGGCCGCAGGGCGTTCTCCAGATCGACGTCGGACAGTGCCCCGACCGCGGCGAGCAGGGCGTGGCCCACCCGCACGCCACCGGCGGCCATGACCCTGAGGACCCGCTGGGTCTCCTCGGGCAGCCGCTCGACCGAGCCGATGATGAGGTCGTGGAGCGAGTCGGGGAACGAGCCGTCGCCCCCGCAGTCGAGCAGCGCCTCCACGAACAGGGGGATGCCGCCGCTGCGCTCGAAGACCATGTCCACCCGGGCGAACTCGGGGGTGACGCCGAGGATCCCGGCCATCTGGGCGGCGACCTCGTCCTGGGTGAAGCGGGGCAGGTCGAGGCGTACGACCCCGTCCACCCGGTTCAGCTCCGCGATCACCGGCCGGAGCGGATGCGTGCGGTGCAGCTCGTCCGACCGGTACGTCATGACCATCAGGATCGGTGACGCCGTGAGGTTGCGGCTGAGGAAGGCGATCAGGTCGCGGGTGGACCGGTCGGCCCAGTGGATGTCCTCGATCACCAGGACCACCGGCCGCCGTTCCGCGAGCCGTTCGAGCAGGGTGAGGATCAGCTCGAAGAGCCGGGCGCGCGCGGACTCCGACTCGCCGTCGCCGCTCGGCTCGCCGAACTCGGGAAGCAGCCGGGCCAGGTCGCGGGCGGCGCCCTCCGGAAGGAGGGCGGCCACCTCGCTCGCGCCGGTCTCCCTGACGAGCTGGCGCAGCGCCGCGGTGAACGGCGCGTAGGCGAGGCCTTCGGCGGACAGCTCCACGCAGCCCCCGATGAGCACGTGGGCGCCGTCCCGCCCGGCCTCCTCGATGAAGCGGGAGGTCAGGCGCGTCTTCCCCACGCCCGCCTCCCCGCCCACCAGGACCGCCGCGGTGGCCTGCTTGCGAGCCTGGTCGAAGGCCTCTCCCAGAATCTCGAGTTCTGCGTCCCGCCCGACGAAGACGGGGCTCACCGCCCGGCGCGTCATGTCGTTAAGCATGTCATGGCCTTTGCGTGGGCTTCGCCTGGTTTTTCGGTAGGCCCCCCGGCCTTTCGTTCATGGCGCAACCATGGCGCAAACCCTTCGTACGGCCGCCTTCCGGTATGCGGGCGGCCGTTCACGGGGGCCTGCGGGCCCGGCCGGGAGGGAGGGTCCGGCCGGGCCTTCTGACGCGTCTCATGAGGTGCGGAGCTTGCCGAACGCCGCGCGCAGCCGGCGGTGGCCGGAATGCTGGTGCGACGCCTTCCGCTCGGCCCGCGCCTGGCGCGCGAGACGGTAGGTGGCGGCCTCCTCCTGGAGCTCGGCCGCACGGTTGATGGCGAATTGGTACTGAAGCTCGGGACCCATCGTGGTCTCCTGACCTGTCGTCCTCGTGTGGTGTTTCCCTTACACACTCAAGGTTCGGTCTAAGACCCCTCCCACCACATCGGGCGGATGCCCTATCTCCCGGGCGTCCTTGGACGTAGGACGTCTAAGGCGGCCGTAAGACCGCCTTAGGCGGCATTTGGCGGTGTTCAGACGCCGGTTCGGACGGCCCGGGACCGCGGCAGGAACGGTGGCGGGGACGGCGGCGGGGACGGCGGCCCGGAAGCGCTCCGGCCATAGATGCCGAAACGAGCGGCGGGTTTCGGCTCCGGTCGGTTTGGAATCATTCGGACTGGTCGGCGATGCTGGACCCGTGTCAACTATGACTACTCCGCTCGCGGAGGTCGCCACTTCCAACTCCACGTTGCGGGCCTTCCTGCACGGCCTGCCCGGCGTCGACCGGGTCGGCGCCGACGCACGGGCCGCGACGCTGAGCACGCGATCCATCAAGACCACCGCAAAGCAGCAGGCCATCGACCTCGCCATCCGGATGGTGGACCTCACCACCCTTGAGGGCGCGGACACTCCCGGCAAGGTCCGGGCGATGTGCGCCAAGGCCGTCAGGCCCGACCCGACCGACGGCTCCGTGCCGTCGGTCGCGGCGGTCTGCGTGTACCCCGACCTGGTCGCCACCGCCGTGCAGGCCCTGCGCGGCTCGGGGGTGAAGGTGGCCTCGGTCGCCACGTCGTTCCCCAGCGGGCGGTCCTCCCTGGAGGTCAAGGTGGCCGAGACCGAGCTGGCCGTGGCCGCCGGCGCTGACGAGATCGACATGGTGATCGACCGCGGCGCCTTCCTGGCCGGCGACTATCTGAAGGTCTTCGAGGAGATCGCGGCGATCAAGACGGCGTGCGGCCGGTCCCATCTCAAGGTGATCCTGGAGACCGGCGAGCTGGCCACGTACGACAACGTGCGCCGGGCGTCATGGCTGGCGATGATCGCGGGCGCCGACTTCATCAAGACCTCGACCGGCAAGGTGTCGCCGGCGGCGACGCTGCCCGTCACGCTGGTCATGCTGGAGGCGGTACGCGACTTCCTGCGGCAGACGGGACGCAGGGTCGGCGTGAAGCCGGCCGGCGGCATCCGCACCACCAAGGACGCCGTCAAGTACCTCGTGCTCGTCAACGAGACGGCCGGGCCGGACTGGCTCGACCCCGACTGGTTCCGCCTCGGCGCGTCGTCGCTGCTCAACGACCTGCTCATGCAGCGCCAGAAGATGGCCACCGGCCGGTACGCCGGTCCCGACTACTTCACCCTGGACTGAGGGCATGTTCGAATACGCACCCGCGCCCGAGTCGCGGGACATCGTCGACATCAAGCCGTCGTACGGCCTGTTCATCAATGGCGAGTGGGCCGAGTCGCAGGGGGAGGAGCGGCACAAGACCGTCAACCCGGCGACCGAGGAGGCCCTGGCGGAGATCGCCTGGGCGAGCGAGGCCGACGTCGACCGGGCGGTCGAGTCCGCCCGCAAGGCGTTCGCCACCTGGTCGGCCCTGCCGGGCGCCGAACGGGCCAAGTACCTCTTCCGGATCGCCAGGATCATCCAGGAGCGCGCCCGCGAGCTGGCCGTGCTGGAGTCGCTCGACAACGGCAAGCCGATCCGCGAGTCCCGGGACGTGGACCTGCCGCTGGTCGCCGCGCACTTCTTCTACTACGCGGGCTGGGCCGACAAGCTCTCCTACGCCGGGTTCGGCCGGAGGCCGACAGGTGAGCACGGCGGTCCCGATCCCCGGCCGCTCGGTGTGGCCGGGCAGGTCATCCCGTGGAACTTCCCGCTGCTCATGCTGGCCTGGAAGATCGCCCCGGCGCTCGCCTGCGGGAACACGGTCGTGCTCAAGCCCGCGGAGACCACCCCGCTCACGGCCCTCGCCTTCGCGGAGATCTGCCGGCAGGCCGACCTGCCGCCCGGCGTGGTCAACATCGTGACCGGCGCGGGCGAGACCGGCGCCGCGCTCGTCCGCCACCCGGGGATCGACAAGGTGGCGTTCACCGGATCCACCGAGGTCGGCCGGAACATCGCCAGGAGCGTCGCGGGCTCGGGCAAGAAGGTCACGCTGGAGCTCGGCGGCAAGGCCGCCAACATCGTGTTCGAGGACGCGGCCCTGGACCAGGCGGTCGAAGGCATCGTCACCGGCATCTTCTTCAACCAGGGCCACGTGTGCTGCGCGGGCTCCCGGCTGCTCGTCCAGGAGTCCGTCGCGGAGGAGCTGCTCGACGCGCTGAAGCGGCGGCTGTCCACGCTCAGGCTGGGCGACCCCCTGGACAAGAACACCGACATCGGCGCGATCAACTCGGCCGCCCAGCTCGCCAGGATCCACGAGCTGTCCGACTCGGGCGAGGCGGAGGGCGCGGAGCGGTGGTCGCCCGCGTGCTCGCTGCCGGACAAGGGGTTCTGGTTCCCGCCGACCCTGTTCACCGGCGTTTCGCAGTCGCACCGCATCGCCCGTGAGGAGATCTTCGGGCCGGTGCTGTCCGTGCTGACCTTCCGCACCCCGGCCGAGGCCGTGGAGAAGGCCAACAACACGCCGTACGGCCTGTCGGCCGGCGTGTGGACGGAGAAGGGCTCGCTGATGCTGTGGACGGCCTCGCGCCTGCGCGCCGGCGTCGTGTGGTCCAACACGTTCAACCGCTTCGACCCCGCGTCGCCGTTCGGCGGTTTCAAAGAGTCGGGCTACGGCCGCGAGGGCGGGCGCCATGGTCTGGAGGCCTACCTTGCGGTGTGACGGCACGGCCGGCCACGGCCACGACGAAGACCGGGAAGGGGGCGGGCGGTCCGGCCGGTGCGATGAGCGACGCCGCCGCCGCCTCGTCCGCCGCGCCTCGGCGGGAGCCGGCGAGGGGTATTCGCGGGGCCGCCGCTCGCGGCGTTTCGCCGTACGCCGGGGGTGGTTCGCCCATCGGGGCGGCGTCTGCCGGTGCGGGCAGACCTACCAGCCGGCCCGTCCACTGGAGATTGGATCCTTCGATGAGTGAGCGCCTGGCGGTGCGCAAGACGTACAAGCTGTTCATCGGCGGGGCGTTCCCGCGGTCGGAGAGCGGAAGGTCGTATGTCGTGACCTCCTCCAAGGGAGACTTCCTGGCCAACGCGTCGCGTGCGTCGCGCAAGGACGCCAGGGACGCGGTGTCGGCCGCCCGCAAGGCGTTCCCCGGCTGGTCGGGCGCGACCGCGTACAACCGCGGGCAGATCCTCTACCGGATCGCCGAGATGCTGGAGGGCCGGCGGGCGCAGTTCGCCGCCGAGGTCGCCGACGCCGACGGCGTGGGGGCCAAGAAGGCCGGCGAGCTGGTGGACGCGGCGATCGACCGGCTGGTGTGGTACGCGGGCTGGTCGGACAAGATCGGGGCGGTCCTGGGGTCGGCCAACCCGGTCGCGGGGCCGTACTTCAACCTGTCGAGCCCCGAGCCGACGGGGGTCGTGGCCGTCGTGGCGCCGCCGGCGGGGCCGCTGCTGGGCCTGGTGAGCGTGATCGCCCCGGTGATCGTCACCGGCAACACCTGCGTGGTCATCGCCTCGGAGCGGGCCCCGCTGCCGTCGATCACGCTGGCGGAGGTGCTCGCCACCTCCGACCTGCCGGGCGGCGTGGTCAACATCCTCACCGGCTCGGCGGCCGAGATCGCGCCGTGGCTGGCCGGCCACATGGACGTGAACGCCGTCGACCTGACCGGCGCCGATCCCGAGCTGGCCGTGACCTGCGAGGAGCTGGCGGCGGAGAACCTCAAGCGGGTGCTGCGGCCGCCGGCGGGCCGGGTCGACTGGCTCGCCGATCCGGGGATCGGACGGATGTCGGCGTTCCTGGAGACGAAGACGGTCTGGCACCCGATCGGCACGTGAGCGCACCGGGTGACGGTCAGCCGCGGAAGAACAGCTCGGCGACGGTCACCCGGTAGTGGTAGCGCGTGCTGACACCGATCAGCATCGTGATCCAGCTGTCCTCGTTGACCCGGTAGACCGCGCGCTCCCGGAGGAGGGCGGGGTTCTTGGGCGTGTGCCGCATCGCCAGCTCCCCGGCGATGGACCGTGCCTCCTCCCGGCCTCCCTCGACCTCGTAGATGTCGGAGATCCGCCATTCCTTGCGGTCGCCGAAGCCGCCGACGTTCTCCTCGATCAGGACACGCCACTCACTCATGCCGTGATCATTCCACCGAACGGCCAGGAGGCGTCATCAGGCGCGGCTGAGAGTCAGCAGGAGCTCGGCGTTGGACCCCGTGCCCTTGAGGGTGGCGAGGAACTGCTCGAAGGACTCCTGGTCGTGCAGTGCCCGGCGGAGCTTCCACACCAGGGGAAGCTCGGCGGGGTCGAGCAGCAGTTCCTCACGCCGCGTGCCGGAACCGAGGACGTCCACGGCCGGGAAGACACGGCGCTGGGCGAGGCTGCGGCTCAGCCTCAGCTCCATGTTGCCGGTGCTCTTGAACTCCTCGAAGAGGTTGTCGTCCATCCGGGAGCCCGTCTCGACGAGCGCGGTGGCGAGGATCGTGAGCGAGCCGCCGCCCTCCACGTTGCGCGCGGCGCCCAGCAGGCGCTTGGGCGGATAGACGGCGCGGGCGTCGATGCCGCCGGTGAGGACGCGGCCGCCGCCCGGCGCGGCGTTGTTGTACGCCCGGGCGAGCCGGGTGATCGAGTCGACCAGCATGACGACGTCGTGGCCCAGCTCGACCAGCCGCTTGGCCCGTTCGACGGCGAGCTCGGCGGCCATGATGTGGTCCTGCGCCGGCCGGTCGAACGTCGAGGCGATCACCTCGCCCCTGATCGACTCGCGCATGTCGGTGACCTCCTCCGGCCGCTCGTCGACGAGCACGACCATGAGGTGGCAGTCGGGGTGGTTGGCGGTGACGGCGTTCGCCACCGCGCGCAGGATGAGCGTCTTGCCGGCCTTGGGCGGCGCCACGATCAGCCCGCGCTGGCCCTTGCCGATCGGTGCGATCAGGTCGATGACCCGGCTGGACGTGCCCCCGGAAGGGGACTCCAGGCGCAGCCGCTGGTCGGGGTGGACGGGGACGAGTTCGGCGAACTCGGGGCGCGGCAGGCCCGGCGACTCGCCGTTCACGGTGTCGACGGCGGTCAGCTTGCCGCCTTGGGCGGTGCCGTTGACGACGTCGCCGCGTCGCAGCCCGTGGAGGTCGACCAGGTCGGCCGGGACGGCGACGTCCTTCGGGCCGGGCAGGTAGCCGTGGGCGCGGACGACGGCGCCCTTGGGGGTGACGTCCAGCAGGCCGGTGACGGCGACGGCGCTCGGCAGCGGCTTCGCCGTACGAGGGGAACGGGCCCGGCGCTCGGTGGCGCGGGGTGGAGCGGTGGTGACCATTGTCATGGTGACTCCTGGAGAGGAAGGGTCCCCGGAGAGGGGATGTCGCGGGCCGGTGGCCACGAGGGGCACGAGCCCCGGAAAACACGAGGCCACGAGCCCCGGAGAGCAGGCCCGGAAGGCGGGCCGGAGAGCAGGCCTCGTAAAACAGGCCTCGTAAAACAGGCCTCGTGAAGCAGGATCAGGGTGCGCGGACACGTCCCCCCCGGATCGCCGCTCCGGATCGCCGCCCTGGACGCCGTACGGTGACGGGCCGTGTGGCGGCAGGACTGACAGCGGGAACGACGTACGGCGAGAACGGCGTGCCGCGCGAGGTGGACCACGGGATGCCCGGAGCGACGTTCGGAAGACCCAGGCGATGTGGTGGAGTCCAGTGAAGATCACTTGGTCCGGAGGACCGCCCGCATGTGCCGTGAGGCCAGAACCATGCGGTTCACCGCCGACTATAACAGACGCGATAACGATGGCCGCCGCTCATTGATTCCCGGCGGCCATCGGGCGTGGCGCGTCTACCGGGCTTGCAGGGCGTCGAGAGCCACCGCCATGGCGATGACCAGGCGACGGTCCAGGCGCGGGTCGTGTATCTCGATCGCGTAACGGTCGCGCAGCCCCCACTTGCGGTCCACGGAGAAGGCGATCGAGGCGCCGATGCTGAAGTCGAAGTGGTACGGCAGCCAGGACAGCGAGTCGGAGAAGCGGCGGAGCACCGCCACCATTGCGTTGCGCTCCTTGCCGGTGAGGGTGGGCAGGCCGGGCTGCTGGAGGTTCCACGTGGATCGCAGCAGCGACCGGGCGAAGTCCTTGCGGAACATGCCGATCGGCGTGCCCGCGTGGTCGAGGACGTCGTACTCGCCCGCGAGGTCCAGCACCTTGCGTGCCTTGAATCCGGCGAGCGCCTGCTGACGCGACTCGTCGGTGTAGAGGGTCACCTGCTCCTTGAGCGCCAGCCGCTTCTGCTCGGCGAAGGCCACGACCGGTCCCTCGCCTCCGCCGGGGTCGGCCACATGGACGACGTACCTGTTCACCATCATGGTGATCTTCTGGCGCAGGAGCAGTGTGGTTTGCGCCTGGAGGGTCGAGATGTCCATGTAAATCTCCCAAGAGTGCCTGTTGCCTCCCTATATGCCCTCATCCAGCGGAAGATCACCAGGGAGATCGCGCGGGATCGCCGCAGGGCACGAGTTTCCGCGCCCAAGCGCCGGCGGCGGCTCCATCTCTACCACGCGCGGCGCGGGCGCGCGTGGATCAGGTGCGCCGAGGTCGTCCAGATGTGACCCAGTCGACGCCGATCGGAGGCTCGCAGCCGGATGAACGCGGGCCGGAGCGGTGTTGTGGCGTGGAGTCGGCGGTGCCCCGTCTTTGCCGGAATCCGGAAATACCGGGTGGGGCAACTGCCGTGCTTCGGGCATCGTGCCGCCCTCGGTCGGGGAGCGACGATTTTCCCGGAACGTAGGACCTTTCGCGGCGCCCACGCCGACGGAAGTCGTACAGGCTCAAGGGGTGGGGATGTCTCGGGGATTGCGATGGGCTCTGGGGCTCGGCGCGGCAGCGCTGGCGGTGGCCGTCCTCAGGGGCCGGCTCCCCGGCGGGGACGAGGTGCTGCGGGCCGTTGCGGGGCTGGACGCCACCTGGCTGACCGTCGCCGTCGCCGCGGAGGCCATGTCGATGGCGACCTTCGCGCGGCTGATCCGCCGGCTGCTCGCGGTCGGGGGGACGCGGGTGCCGCTGCCCCGTGCCGTGGCGCTCACCTACGCGAGGACCGCCGTGTCGAACTCGCTGCCCGCCGGGCCCGTGCTGTCGATCGCGTACGTCACCCGCCAGCTGGGCCGCCTCGGGGCCGGCAAGCCGCTGATCACCGCCACGCTGGTCCTCAGCGGCGTCTACTCCACCGCGACCTTCGGCGTGTTCGGTCTCGTCGCGCTGCTGGCCGAGCCCGCCACCAGGACGGTCGTGTTGGTCGCCTCCGTCCCCGTGCTCGCGATCGGGGCGGCCCTGGTCCGGCTGCGCCTGCCCGCTCTGCTCGGCTGGGTGCGGCGTCGCAGCCCGGCGACGTTCGAGCAGCTGAGGGCCGCGCGCGAGGCGATCAGGCCCGCGGGCCGCGACCGCGTCGTGCTGACCACGCTGGCGCTGGCCAACTGGGCGCTCGACATCGCCTGCCTCGGCGCGGTGTGCGCGGCGGCGGGGGTGGAGATCGGGCCGCAGACCATTCTTTTCGGGTACGTCGCCGCCAAGCTCGCGGCGGTGCTCGCGCTGGTCCCGGGAGGGCTCGGCGTCGCCGAGATCGGCCTGGGCGCCACCTTCATCGCCGCGGGCATGAGCGGGGGCGCGGCGGCGGCCGTCGTGCTGCTCTACCGGCTCATCTCGTTCTGGGCGGTGCTCGTGGCCGGGTGGTTCGCCTGGCTGCTGCTCCTCGACGGCGTGCGGGCGCGACTCGGCGTCGCCGGTCATCGACTGGGAACGGTGCTGCTCTGGATCACCAAGGCCATGGAGCCGTGCACCTACCTCTACGGCTACAGAGACCTGCCGCGCGAGATTTCCCACCCCTGAGGGCGGATCAGGGTTTTCTCAGGGTCTGTGGTGGAACGGGATGCCGGCAGCCACTCGTTGGACCGGATGACGAAGGGGGCTAGAAATGTACCGATCAAGGCGGCACAAGGTGATCGCGGGCGTCTGCGGAGGCATCGGGGAGCGGTTCGGTATGCCGCCGACCCTTGTCCGGGTGCTCTTCCTGCTTTCCTGCCTGCTGCCCGGCCCGCAGTTCGTGGCGTACGTGATCATGTGGATCTTCGTACCCCAGGCGCCGGTCGCGTCGGAGCACGGGTACCAGCACAGCAACCGGTGGTAGGCGTCTCCTCGGGGCCGTGGTCCTCCGCCGCGGGCGGGACGGCCTGGGCGCGCCGGCGCCCGGGCCGCGCCCTATGCTCGCAGGTGAAGAGGTGACGAGACTATGCAGGAACGGCCCCTGGCACTGATCCAGGATGACCTGGTCGACTACGAGAAGGCCATGGAGCGCATGGCCGCGCTCGTCCAGGAACGGCAGGACGACGAACGGCCTGACACACTCTGGCTGCTCAGCCATCCGCCGGTCTTCACCATCGGCAAGCGGACCCTCGAGTCGCACCTGCCCGATCCGTCGTACGGGATCCCCGTCGTGCCCACGGGCCGCGGCGGACAGCTCACCTACCATGGGCCGGGCCAGCTCGTCGGCTACCTGATCGTCAAGCTGCGCCAGGGCGAGGGCGTGGTCGACTACATCCGCGAGGTGGAGCTGCGGCTGGTGGACGCCCTCGCGAAGCTCGGCGTCCCGGCCGAGCGGCGCGACACCCCGCCGGGCTCTGAGCTGCTGACGGGAGTGTGGACCCGGAACACGGGCCGCAAGATCGTCTCGATCGGCATGCGCTCCAGCCGGTCCGTCACGAGCCACGGCTTCGCCCTCAACGTCGACGGCGACCTCACCCCGTGGGATCTGGCCATCCCCTGCGGAATGCCCGAGGTGGAGATGACCTCGGTGGACCGGGAGCTCGGCCGCGCCTCCATGGACGAAACCCGTCGCCTGGTGGCAGAGGCCTTCGACGCCCGCTGATCTGCCCCGTTCCTCTGGGCGGCCGTTCTTCGTGCCCCGCCGACGCGCGGGCGGCCCTGCCTGCGCCCCCGCTCGCCTGCGTCCGGGCCGTACGGCCTGCCCGGACAGGCAGGCCGTACGGAGGGGTGGGAGGACGGGAAGGGCTCAGGCGACCGGCTTCGGCTGGTCGACGTCGTCGATGTCGTCGACCGTGCGGCGGGGGCCGGTGAACCAGTGCTTGGCCGACAGCTGCCACCACAGGGCGATGCCGATGAGCACGGCTCCCAGGGCGAGGGGTGCGTAGTTCACGGACGTCCAGGCGAAGTCCTTGTCGCCGGGGACGCCGGCCGGCGCGATGGGCAGGATGAAGTAGATCGAGATGACGGCGATCTCGATCACGGAGATCCAGCCCAGCACCTTGTACTTGCGGCCGAGGGTCCATGGGCCGGGCTGGAAGGAGTCCCCGGCGCGGAGCCTGAGCCAGATGGGGATGAGGAACGCCAGGTAGAGGCCGATGACGGCGATGGACACCACCGCGAGAAAGGCGACGGGGGTGGCGCTGCCGGGAGGGGCGTAGAGGGCGGGCAGGGTGATCAGCAGCGCGACCGCGCAACCGCCGAGGATCGCGTTCACCGGCGTCCGGTTGCGGTCGACCTTCGACCACAGCCGCCAGCCGGGAACGGCGCCGTCACGGGAGAAGGCGTAGGTCATCCGGGACATCGAGGTGACACAGCTCATGCCGCAGAAGAACTGCCCGATGGTGGAGATCCCGAAGACAACGGTGGCGAGCGGCGACGACAGCGCCGAGGTGAAGATGGCGCCGACGAAGCCGAACTCCTTGTTGATGGCGTCGACGTCGGTCGCGGCGAACAGGAACGCGAGCAGCAGGATCCAGCCGCCGATCGCGGAGTAGAAGATCGACTGCCAGAGCCCCTTCGCCGCGGACCGGGCCGCGCCGTGGGTCTCCTCCGACACGTGGGCGCAGGCGTCGAAGCCCGTGATCGTGTACTGGGTCAGCAGGAAGCCGAGCGGCAGGACGTAGAGCCAGAACGACGCCCCGGAGGAGCTGTCGCCGAAGCCCGAGTTGTTGAACCGCTCGAACAGGAAGCCGATGTCCTGGTGCTTCGACGGGCCGAAGATCAAGATGAGCACGACCACCGCGGCACCGAAGACGTGCCACCAGACCGACACGTTCTGGAGCAGGGAGATCAGCCGGTGGCTGTAGATGTTGATCAGCGCGTGCAGCACCAGGATGATCGCGAAGAGCAGGAAGGTCTGGTGCAGGGCGTTGCCCGCGGCCCAGCCGTCGCTGAACCGGCCGATCACGATGTTGAGGAAGGTGGCGCAGCCGTAGTCGACGGACGCGGTCACCGCGATCAGGCCGACGAGGTTGAGCCAGCCGGTGAACCAGCCGTGGATGGGCTTGCCCAGCTTGGCGGCCCACCAGTAGATGCCGCCCGCGGTCGGGTAGGCCGAGACCAGCTCCGCCATGCAGAAGCCGATGATGAGGATGAAGGCGGAGATCAGCGGCCAGCCGACGGAGATCGCCAGAGGGCCGCCGTTGTTCCAGGCCTGGCCGAAGGTGGTGAAGCACCCGGCGAGGATCGAGATGATCGAGAAAGAGATGGCGAAGTTGGAGAACCCGCTCCATGTACGGGCGAGATCTTGCCGGTAGCCGAGCTCCGCGAGTCGCTTGGCGTCGTCGTCGAGGGCTTGCGCCATGAGGCCTCCTCTAGGGGGTGCGGGGGGTCCGGCCGCCGACCATGTCGATCAGGCGGCCGAAGCTGGGATCGTCGACATCGCGTACGGCTTGCCCGAACTTGTCGGCCGCCTCACCGTCGTAGTCGAAGTCAGGAAGGGCGCGGTCGCGCACCAGGCCCTGGTGGACGGCGAACCACAGCGTCCATGTCAGGTTCGACATGATCAGGTTCAGCCGCACTTGGCCGGCATACGCGCCGTCGCCGAAATAGGCGTGCGTGAGCCGCTCGACCTGATCGGGGTCGAAGTCGGCCTCCGCGGCGATGTCGCCGAGCTCGAAGCAGGGATCGTTGTCGCCGGACAGCTGGTAGTCGACGATGCGGACGCCCTGGGGCGTGGCGATCAGATTCTCGGCCAGCAGGTCGTTGTGGCAGGGCACGGACGGTAGCGGCCGCCGGGCGAGCGCCCCCTCGATCTCGCTCGCCACCGGCAGGAGATCCTCGTAGCCGGGGGGAGTGGCCAGGCCGTGAGCGCGGCACAGCCCCAGCAGCTCGTCGAGCTTGCGGAAGATCGAGAACTGGTTGACGAACCGGGGCCCGGCGTGAAGCCGGCGGCACGCCACGGCGACCCCGTCGATCATCTCGGGACGCCGGAGGGACGGGGCGTCGAGGGTGATCCCCTCGATGTACTCGAGGACCATCGCGCCGGGCAGCACCTGAACGACTCGGGGCCCCACGCCGGTCGAGGCGGCCCGTACGGTGTTGGCGATCTCCTGGTCGAGCGGGATGCCGAGACCGGCTTCGGTGATTCTGGGGTCGAGCACCCGCAGGAGCCAGCGGTCGCCGTCCTCGGTGTCGAGCCGCGCGATGTGGTGGCTCAACCCGCCTTTGATCGTCGTGGAGACGATCGGCCGGCCGGCCCAGGCCGTGACGAGATCCAGCGCGTCTTTGACGGGATCTGGCATGCCCGGCTCCTTTTGGTCTACCTTCAGACCATTGATCCGATTGTGTGGGCCGGGTGTTACAGGACGGTACCAATGTCGCAACTTCCAGTAGAAGCCCGCGCGGTCGTCATCGGAGGCGGGGTGGCCGGGTGCAGCGTCGCCTACCACCTCGCGCGGCTCGGCTGGACGGACGTCGTCCTGGTCGAGCGGCACGACCTCACCGAGGGCACGACCTGGCACTCCGCCGGCTTCGTCGGTCAGCTCCGCTCCACCGTCACACAGACGCGCATGATCATGTACTCGGCCGGGCTCTATCCGGAGCTGCGCGAGCTGACGGGCCTCGACCCGGGCTGGCACGGCGTGGGGGGGCTCCGCCTGGCGACCACACCGGAACGCCTTGAGGAGCTCGTACGGCAGGCAGGGGCGGCGGAGACGTACGGGCTGGACCTCGAGATGCTGGATCGGCGTGGGACCTCCGACCGGCTGCCGCTGCTCGAAGTGGGCGACGTGCTCGGCTCGCTGTGGCTGCCCGGTGACGGGTGGCTCGACCCGGCCCGCCTGGGCCGCGCGCTCGCCGAAGGCGCCCGAGCGCTGGGCGTGAAGATCGTCACCGGGGCCGAGGTCACCGGGGTCGACGTGCGTGACGGCCAGGTGCGCGCCGTACGGCTCCGCATGGCGGAGGAAGCCGGCTCCTCGGACGGCGCTCGCGTCGCCGGGATCGGGGGAGCCCCGCGAGCGGAGGAGGCTCCGCAGACCCGGGGTCTCGGGCACGGCGACTGGGTCATCCGTACGGAAACCGTCGTGAACGCGGCGGGCGCGGCCGCCGGAGTGGTCGGGCGGATGGCCGGCGTGGACGTGCCGATCGTCCCGATCAAGCACCAGTACGTCGTGACCGCGCCGATGGGGGTTCCCGCCGGCACGCCCACCGTGCGGGATCCGGACAACATCGTCTACTTCCGTGAGGATGAGGGCGGGATCCTGGTGGGCGGATACATCAGGAGCCCGCAAATCTGGGACACCGAACGGCCGCTCGCCGAGCCCCGCACGCTCTTCGCGCCTGATATGGAGAAATTTCAGGAATCGTGGGAGTCGGCCGTGCGCCGTGTGCCCGCCCTCGGCCGCGTCGCCTCGCCCCGATCCCCATCGAACGGCTATCCATCGAACGGGTCCCTGCCGAGCCGAGCCCTTTATGACGGTTTCCCCTCGAACGGCTCGGCCTCGGCGCTGGAGACGGGGGCCGAATTCCGGAAAGTGGTTCACGGGCCGGAGGCCTTCACCCCGGACGGCGAGTTCCTGCTGGGTGAGACCACGGTTCGCGGTTTCTGGGTGGCGGCGGGGTTCTGCGTCCACGGGCTGGCGGCAGCCGGCGGAGTCGGTAAGGTGATGGCGGAGTGGATCGTCGGCGGACGCCCGGAATATGACGTCTTCGGCATGGACATCGCCCGTTTCGGCGCTCATGCGCGTTCGGCTCGCTGGGCGAGGGACAGGGCGCTCGACTCCTACAGCAAGTACTACGACATCGTCTATCCCGGCGAGGAGCGCCTGGCCACCCGCCCGCTGCGCCGGTCACCCGCCTGGGTGCGGCATGCCGAGCTCGGCGCCGCCTTCGGCGAGAAGGCCGGCTGGGAGCGCGTGAACTGGTACGACAACGACAACGACCACGACAACGACCACGACGGCGATGGCGGCGGCGGTGATGGTGGCAGTGGCGGCGATGCCCGTGGACACGCAGGCGCCGGGGCGTACCGTCCGGACGGCTGGGCGGGCAGGATCTGGTCGCCGGCGATCCGGGAGGAGTGCCTGGCGACCGGAAGCGCGGCGGGGCTGTTCGACCAGACGTCCTTCGCGAAGCTGGAGGTGACCGGGCCGGACGCGCTGACCACGCTGCGGCGGCTCTGCGGCAACTCCGTCGACCGGCCGGTGGGCTCGGTGGTCTACACGCAGCTGCTCAACGAGGGGGGCGGCATCGAGGCCGATGTGACCGTCACCCGGCTGGCCGGAGACCGGTTCCGGTTGATCACGGGCACCGCGTTCGGTGTGCACGACGCGGGGTTGCTGCGCCGTCACGGCCTGGCGGTGCGCGACGTCACGTCGGCCTACGCGTGCTACTGCCTGTGGGGTCCACGGGCGTACGACATCCTCGCGACGCTGACCGGGGACGACCTGACCTTCGGCCACATGCGGGCCCGGGAGATCAGTGTGGCCTACGTCCCGGTGCTGGCCCAGCGCGTGACGTTCGTCGGCGAGTTCGGGTGGGAGCTCTACTGCCCCACCGAGTACGGCCTGACGCTGTGGGACGCCCTCATGGAGGCAGGCGTCCCGTACGGGATGCGGTCGGCGGGCTACCGGGCGCTCGACTCGATGCGGCTGGAGAAGGGCTACCGGGTCTGGGGGCTGGACATCACCCCCGAGACCACTCCTGCGGAGGCGGGTCTCGGCTTCGCCGTACGGCAGGAGCGACGGGCGGAGCTGCCCGCGCCCCGCTCGACGCTTCGCTGCCTGGTACTGAACGGGATGCCGGACGGCGGGATCGTTCGGGATGTCTGCGTGGGCGGCGAGCCGGTCCGCCTGGACGGCAGGCCGGTCTCCCGCGTGACCAGCGGCGGGTACGGCCACCGCGTCGATCTGTCGATCGCCTACGCGTACCTGCCGGTGGAGGTCGAGCCGGACGCCCGCGTCGAGGTCGGGGTGGACGGCCGCTGGACCGCCGCCCGGGTGGCGAGCGAGCCCCTCTACGACCCGGAAGGGGCGAGGATCAAGGCCGAGCCGTGGAAGCGTCACGCTGGATGAGCGCCTCCCGGACACTGCTCTCGAAAGGCTGCGAGGGCGACGATCCGCGACACTCCACCGGTCCGGCCGCCTGCATACGTGACAAGGCTCGATGGCCTCTGTCAGGCACCACAAGTGCCGTGAGAGCAACAGCCCGGCCACTGCCGGTCGAGGAACAGTTCGGTCACTTGATCAGGGGGGCAGCTCGCCCCGGGTGGGCAGTCCCTGCCACGCGCTCGGGCTCGCCACGGCGAAGGCGGCCAGCGAGATGCCCCGCTTCAGCCGGTCGGCGGGGTGGAGCCCGTCGAGGAAGGCGCTGAGGTAGCCGGCCACGAAGGCCCCGCCGACCTCGGTGGGATCGACGGCGGTCACCGGGGCGGCCTGGGTGTCGTAGCGCAGGCCGTCCACGGTGGCGCTGGCGCCCTTCGCCCCCCGGGTGACGACCAGTTCGGGGACTCCTCCGATGACGCTCTCCACCAGCATGAGCTCATCCTGCGTCGCGAACAGGATGTCGGCCGACGTGGCGAGCTCGGTCAGCGCCTGCCGGGCCTCGTCGACGCTCTCCCACAGGTGGGGCCGATGGTTCACGTCCACCGAGATCAGCACCCCGGCGTCCCGCGCCAGCTTGACGGCGTGGTGCACCGCGCTCCACGCGAAGCCGCTCAGGGCGACCGTGATGCCGGTGACGTGCAGGATCCGTGCCGACTGGATGGCCTCCGCCGGGACGTCGCCGGTGGACAGCCGCGACCCCGCGGAGCCCTCCCGGTAATGGACGACCTGCGACGAGCGGCCGATCCGCCGCTGGCGGACGACCAGCCCGGTCGGCGCGGTCTCGTCGACCCGGACCAGCGAGACGTCCACGCCCTCGCCGCGCAGCGCGGTCAGCGTGCGCACGCCCAGCTCGTCGACGCTGACCCGGCCCAGCCACGTCACCGCGTGGCCGAGCCGGGCCAGGCCGATCGCCGTCGTCAGCTCGGGGCCCTCCACGTCGAGGCGTGCGGTCCCGTCATGCCGGAGCCGGTCGGCCGAGACGACGCCCAGCGCCTCTCCGAGTGTGAACACCTCGGTCATGCAAGTCCTCTACGGATGATCGCCGGATTCCGGACAGCATGGCAGACGGATGATCGGGCCGGGAAGGCGCGGACCGTCAGCGGCTCGTCTGTGGCTCCTCAGCGGTTCCGCGGTGGTTCCGCGGGGCTCCTCAGGTGGCTCCTCAGGGTCTCGTCAGGAGCCGAACGCGTCGACGGCGGCCTGGCAGAACGCCTTGAGGTCGTCGGGCTTCCGGCTGGTGACCAGCGTGTTCGGGCCTCCGGTGCAGACCATGACCTCCTGGTCGACCCACGTCGCGCCCGCGTTGCGCAGGTCGGTCCGCAGGCTCGGCCACGACGTGACGGTGCGGCCGCGCACGACGTCGGCCTCCACCAGCGTCCAGGGCGCGTGGCAGATGGCCGCGACCGGCTTGCCCGCGTCGAAGAACTGCTTGACGAACCGTACGGCCTCCGGCTCCATCCGGAGCTCGTCGGGGTTGGCCACCCCGCCGGGCAGGACGAGCCCGTCGAAGTCGGCGGCGGAGACGTCCTCCGCCGTCGCGTCCACGGGGAACGTGTCCGCCTTGTCCAGATGATTGAACGCCTGGACCGCCCCGGGCTTGGTGGAGACCAGCTTCGGGACTCCGCCCGCCTGCTGGACCGCCTTCCAAGGCTCGGTGAGCTCGACCTGCTCGACCCCCTCGGGCGCGACGAGGAATGCGATCGTCTTGCCCTGAATCATCGTGCTCCCCTTTCGGCTGCGGTTTCGTGTTCGTCGACTCGCCTGCCCGTCAAGCCGCGATCTATGCCGCCCGATGGGTAGGGGAACCGTATGCCGATACACCTCGGGACCTCCGGGTGGCAGTACGCCGACTGGCGTGACCTGGTCTATTCGGGCCTGCCCCAGCGCCTCTGGCTGGAGCGGTACGGCGAGATGTTCGCCACCGTGGAGAACAACAACGCCTTCTACCGGCTGCCGAAGCGGGAGACGTTCGAGGCGTGGCGGGAGCGGACACCGGACGACTTCGTGATGGCCGTGAAGGCCAGCCGATTCCTCACCCACGTCAAGCGGCTCAAGGACCCCGAGGAGCCGGTCGACCGGCTGATGGGCGTGGCGGAGGGCCTGGGCCCCAAGCTCGGCCCGATCCTCCTCCAGCTCCCGCCCACCCTGCGGGCCGACCCGGAACGACTCCGGGCGTGCCTGGCCCGCTTCCCGCGCACCGTCCGGGTCGCCGTGGAGCCGCGGCACGCCTCCTGGTGGACCGGCGACGTCCGCGACCTGCTGGCCGAGCGCGGCGCCGCACTGTGCTGGGCCGACCGCCGGGGGCGGCCGCTCGGCCCGCTCTGGCGCACCGCCGGCTGGGCCTACCTGCGTTTCCACGAGGGAAGCGCAGGGCCGTGGCCCAGCTACGGCAAGCGTGCGCTGCGGAGCTGGCTCGACCGGCTGGGCGACGTCGACGACGCCTACGTCTACTTCAACAACGACCCGGGCGGCGCCGCCGTGCGGAACGCGATGACGTTCGCGGAGCTGGCCTCGGCGGCGGGGCGGGACGTCACGCGGGCCGGCTCCGCCGTGCCCGCCGCCGAGCGCTGATCCCGCGCATCCGCACGACCGGCGCCGCCGAGCGCTGATCCCGCGCATCCGCACGACCGGCGCCGCCGAGCGCTGCTCGCGCGCATGCATACGGCCGGGGTCACCGCGAGTTGATCTCATGCATGCACACGACGGGCGTCACCGTGCGCCGATCTGGTGGGAGAAGACACCACGGCGGTACGGCTCTCGCGTGAGAGCCGTACCGCCGCGATTCGGCGAGCGCCCCCTTCTTGGGTGATCAGGGGACCGGCGGGCCCGTCAGCCCCGGTGGCCGGGGTCAACGGCGGAGCGGCGGCCTCCGGCCACCAGGTGGTCGGTCGGGGCCTGCTGGGAGGGAATGGAAAGGCTGTGACGGCCGGTCGTGGTGCCCTCGTCCCGGTCGTCGACGCCGTCACGGTCGCGGTCGACGCCGGCCGGGCGCCGCAGGGGGGCGGTGGGACCCGCGGTGCGGTCGTCCACCCCGTCTCCGTCCCGGTCGACGGCAGTAGCGGCGTCAGGGGTGCCGGGGGTGCTCTCCAGCCGGCGCTCGAGATCGCGCTTCTCGGCCTCAAGACGGGACACGCGGTCCCGCTCGGCGAGCCGGGCCTCACGCAGCTTGCGCCGCTTCACAGTGGAGCGGCGCATGCCGGCCATGACCATGAGCAGGCCGATCACGAACACCGCGGCCGTCGCCGCACCGGCGATGAACAGCTCGAAGGGGCTGAGGTTGAACGTCCTGTCCATGACGTCGATCGGCAGCGTGTTGGCGGTGTCGTTCAGCGACACCTCGATCACGGCGCCCGCCGCGACCAGGATCAGAAGAAGACCAAGCAAGACCATGAGACCTCACTCCTGGGCTGATGCGATTCGTGGGCGTTCCTGGGCGCTGTCCGACTGCCCCGTGAGGGCCGGATCATGTGCGTTCCGGTCCGGCGGCACCCGGAAATGCTGAAGACAATGCCGTCGGGACGCTTCGGGCTCGTTTCGCGTAAGACGCCGACGGCCCGCCGAGTCGTACAAAATTTGGTGATTTACACCCCGTTCACACCTGGGTAAATGCCGCGAAATGGCCATTGGGCACTCTCCAACGTGGCGGACGAGTGCCGCTCCGCCTCGTTCCGCCTCGCTGTGAAGGGATCGACGTGACCTACAAGGCCGAGTACATCTGGATCGACGGCACGGAGCCGGCCGCGAAGCTGCGTTCCAAGACCAAGGTCCTCGCCGACGGCGCCGAGCTGTCGGTATGGGGTTTCGACGGTTCCAGCACCAACCAGGCCGCGGGCAACGCCTCCGACTGCGTGCTCAAGCCTGTCTTCTCGTGCCCCGACCCCATCCGCGGCGGCGACGACGTGCTCGTCCTGTGCGAGGTCCTGCTGCCGGACATGACGCCGCACCCCACCAACACGCGCGCCCTGCTGACCTCGGTCGCCGACCAGTTCGCCGACCAGGAGTCCTGGTTCGGCATCGAGCAGGAGTACACGTTCTTCAAGGACGGCCGTCCCTACGGCTTCCCGGTCGGCGGCTTCCCCGGGCCCCAGGGCCCGTACTACTGCGGCATCGGCGCCGACGAGGTCGTCGGCCGTGACATCGTCGAGGCGCACCTCGACGCCTGCATCGCGGCGGGTCTCGCGATCTCCGGCATCAACGCCGAGGTCATGCCCGGCCAGTGGGAGTTCCAGATCGGCCCGGCAGGTCCGGTCGAGGCCTCCGACCACCTCTGGCTCGCCCGCTACCTGCTCTACCGGATCGCCGAGGACTACGGCGTCTCCGCGACCCTCGACCCCAAGCCCGTCCAGGGCGACTGGAACGGCGCGGGCGCGCACACGAACTTCTCCACCAAGGCCATGCGGGAGAGCTACGACCCCATCGTCACCGCGTGCGAGGCCCTCGCGGGCCGTGCGCTGGAGCACATCAAGGGCTACGGCCACGGCATCGAGCAGCGCCTCACCGGCCGCCACGAGACCGCGCCGTGGAACGAGTTCAGCTACGGCGTGTCCGACCGCGGCGCCTCCGTCCGCATCCCATGGCAGGTCGCGCTGGACAAGAAGGGCTACATCGAGGACCGGCGTCCCAACGCCAACATCGACCCGTACGTCGTCACCCGCCTGATCGTCGACACCTGCTGCTCCGCGCTGGAGAAGGCCGACCAGGTCTGATGCGTCCGTGGCTCCCGCCCGTCCGGATGGGAGCCACGCCTTCGTCGAACGGAAGTCGAACCGGGAGGCGAACCGGGATAGGGAACGGCCGATTCAGGCGCTCCAGGGACGGCCGCCCATGTCTGGGACGCCGGAGAACCGGGAGATACGCAACGATCATCACCCGATCCGCTGCGTGACGGTTTCGGGTTTTTCGCGCGATTTGCGGCTTGTCAGATGATTATTCGCTCTTGCATTGTGGTGCCGAACATCATCGGCAATGGGGGAGTGGATGACCGGACCGGTCGCCTCGGACTCTGACTCACCGACCGCCTATCCGGTGTACGCGAGGACCGGCCGGCTCGACGACCTCCGGTCGACGGAGTACTCCTACCTCGACGAAAGCGGTCACATCTACCTCGACTACACCGGATCCGGGTTGCCGTCGCGCTACCAGCTCCGCGCGCACGCCGACCGTGTCAGCGGCGGCTGCTTCGGGAACCCCCACTCGGAGAACCCCACGTCGAGCGCCTCCACCGTGCTCGTGGAGCGGACCCGCGAGGCGATCCTCTCCTACTTCAACGCCTCTCCCGACGAGTACGCCGTCGTCTTCACCTCGAACGCGACCGGCGCGTGCCGGATCGTGGGCGAGTCCTACCCCTTCACGCCCGGGTCGCGTCTCGTCCTCACCGCCGACAACCACAACTCGGTCAACGGGATCCGCGAGTACGCCCGCGCCAAGGGCGCCACGGTGTCCGCCGTACGGCTGACGCCGCCCGAGCTGCGCGTGACCGACGAGGACCTGAGCGCGGCACTGGGGACGTCCGGCCGCGGACTGTTCGCCTTCCCCGCCCAGAGCAACTTCAGCGGGGTGCGGCATCCGCTGAGCTGGGTCTCCGTCGCGCAGTCGCGGGGGTACGACGTGCTGCTCGACGCCGCCGCCTACGTGCCGGCCAACAGGCTCGATCTCAGTGAGATCCACCCGGACTTCGTCCCGGTGAGCTGGTACAAGGTCTTCGGTTACCCCACCGGCGTCGGATGCCTGATCGCCCGGCGGGAGGCCCTCGCGCGGTTGCGGCGGCCATGGTTCTCCGGTGGCACGATCAAGGCGGTCAGCGTCCTCGGCGACTGGCACGTCGCCGCCGAGGACGAGGCGGCCTTCGAGGACGGCACGCTGAACTTCCTGTCGATCCCCGATGTGGAGGTCGGCCTCCGCTGGGTGACGGACATCGGCGTCGACGTCGTCCACGACCGCGTCACCGCCCTCACCGGCCGGCTGCTCGACCGGATGGCGGAGTCGCGCCACTCGGGCGGCGCGCCGATGTTCCGCGTCTACGGGCCACGGCGCACCTACCGGCGGGGTGGCACGATCGCGTTCAACTTCCTCTCGCCGGACGGCCGGGTCGTCGACGAGCGCGCGGTGGCACGTGCCGCGGCCGCCGCCGGGATCTCGCTGCGGACCGGCTGCTTCTGCAACCCGGGCGCCGGCGAGGGAGCCTTCGCCATCGACGAGGAGCTGCTGAAGGGCCCCTTCGCCCACCCGAGCCTGTCGCTGGACGACTATCTGCACGCGCTGGGGCTGCCGAGCGGCGGCGCCGTCCGGGTCTCCTTCGGGATCGCCTCGAACACGGCGGACCTGGACGGGTTCCTGCGGTTCGCCATGGAGAACTATCAGGACCGGATGCCGGACGACACCGGTCTCGGCCCCCGGTTGCGCTGCTGAAGCACCAGGCAGGCCGTCACGAGGAAGACGACGGTGAAGCCGCCCAGAAGGGCCCAGTCGAGAGCCACCGGGCGGGAGAACGTGTCGCCGTACGACGCGAGCAGCGGCGGGCCCAGCGGAGACCCGCCACGGGCCCACAGATCCTCGATGCCGATGCTGCCGCCCAGGCCCTCGAACGCCCACCGGTTGGACATCGCGTAGCTCAGCACCCGGCCCGCCGTCGCCATGACCGGCACGGGGAGGATCGCCCCCACGAACAGCACCTGCGGGAAGCAGAGCATCGGCAGGGCGATCGCCGCCTGGGCCGGATCGGAGACGGCCGCCGAAGTGAGCAGCCCGAGGGCCAGCGCCGCCGCCGACGACAGCACGAGGGTCACGAACAGCCTGCCGTACGTCGCGGCGTCCCCGGCGGGGAGCCGGTCGAGACCGCGCAGGACGGCGAGCATCAGGGCGTCGGCCACGGCGAGCAGCGGCAGCAGCACGGCCGCCTTGGCGAGCACGTACGCGCCGATGCTCAGGCCGGCCAGGCGCTCCCGGCGCAGGATCGCGAACTCCACGCAGATCTGCAGCAGGCCGTACGCGAGGCCGAAGAAGAACCCGCCGAAAGCGATCCAGAAGAGGGTCATCACGGTCGTGCTCGGGCTGGGACGCGCCGGGTCGAAGGCGCCGGGCTGGAACAGCACGGCGAACATCACCAGCACCATGAGGGGCGAGCCGGCCAGGATCGCGAGCGTGAGGCGGTTGCGGAGCAGGATGTCGAGATTGCGCCGCGTCAGCAGGAGCCACTGCCGCAGCGGCCCGATCCGCTCCGCCCGACGCGCCTGCTCCGTCACTCCTCTCGGATCTGCCGAGTCTGCCGGCTCTGCCGGTTCCAGCGGCTCGGCTGCCGCCGGCGCGCCGGACCGGCTGTTCGCGAACCGCTCACCCCACTCCTGGGGGTCGCCGCCGGCGAGGACCTCGTAGATCTCCCCGATCTCCGCCGCCTCGAAGTACCGCAGGGCCTCGGAAAGCCCTCCGTAGAAGGCGAGATGGCCGTCTCGCGCGAGGAACGCGATCGCGTCGCAGTGCCGTACGTCCGAGGGGTTGTGCGTGGTCAGCACGACGGTGGTGCCCTCGTCGGCCAGCCGGCGCAGCAGCCGCATGAAGTTCGCCGCCGTGGCCGGGTCCAGGCCCGATGTCGGCTCGTCCAGGAAGAAGACCCGCGGCCGGGTGAGCAGCTCGACCGCGATGCTGGCCCGCTTGCGCTGGCCGCCGCTCAGCGACCCGACCGCCACGTCCGCCCGGTCGGACAGATCGAGGGCGTCCAGGACGTCCCGGATCGACTTGTCGATCTCCGCGGCGGCCGTGCCCTTCGGGAGCCGCAGCCGTGCCGCGTACGCCAGGGTCCGGGCGAGCGGCAGCTCGCGATGGATGATGTCGTCCTGGGGGACGTAGCCGAACGTGAGCGGCTCGTCGTAGCGGACGGAGCCCTCGGCCGGTGGCCGGATCCCGGCGAGGGCGTCGAGGAGCGTGGTCTTCCCCGCGCCACTGGCTCCGGCGATCGCCACCAGCTGTCCCGGCTCGATGGTGAGCGTGACGTCGCTCAGCGTCCGGCGGTCTCCTCCGGCTCGCTGGGAGACCGCGACGGCCTCGATACGCATGATCACCTCTGGGGGGTCGGAGCTGGTCGCGTCCAAGTCTGGTGGATGGTTCGCCTGGCGGGCACCCGATGGTCAGGTCGACGACGCCTGACACTTCTATGGTCCCGGCCATGACCATGATCCGTAAGAGCGTGGCCGCCACCCTCGCCGTCCTCACGGGCGGTACGGTTGCCGCTGTGCTGCTGCAGCCGAGTCCCGCGAGCGCCGGGCGTGACCGCGAACCCGTCGTGATCGGCCATAGGGGCGCCAGCGCCCTGCGCCCCGAGCACACCCTGCTGTCCTACGAGACGGCGATCGCCCTCGGCGCCGACTTCATCGAGCCCGACCTCGTCTCCACCAAGGACCACGTCCTGGTCGCCCGGCACGAGAACGAGATCTCGGCCACGACCGACGTGGAGAACCACCCCGAGTTCGCCGCCCGGCGGGCCACCAAGGCGATCGACGGCGTGCCGGTGACCGGCTGGTTCACCGAGGACTTCACGCTGGCCGAGCTGCGCACGCTGCGGGCCGAGGAGCGCGTCCCCGACCTGCGCCCGGAGAACGCCGCCTTCAACGGCCTGGCGCAGATCCCCACCCTCGACGAGGTCGTCGAGCTGGCCCGGCGGCACGGCGTCGGCGTCTACCCCGAGACGAAGCACCCGACCTACTTCGACTCGATCGGCCTCTCGCTGGAGGAGCCGATGCTGGAGGTCCTCACCCGGCACGGCTGGCGTGGCCCGCGCGACCCGGTCTTCATCCAGTCGTTCGAGACGGCCAACCTGCGCGCGCTGCGCGGCCGGACCAAGCTGCGGCTGATCCAGCTCGTCAACGCGTCCGGCGCGCCGTACGACCGGGTGGCGGCGGGCGACCCGCTGACCTACGACCAGATGGTCACCCCCGCCGGGCTCAAGGATGTGGCGTCGTACGCGGACGGCGTTGGCGTGGCGACCTCGCGGATCGTGCCGGTGGGGCCGGACGGCCACCTCCTCGCGCCGACGACGCTGGTCCAGGACGCCCACCGGGCGAAGCTCGACGTCCACACCTGGACGATCCGCGACGAGAACTCCCAGCTCCCGCTGGACTTCCGGCTCGGCGACCCGGCGAACCCGGCGTACGCCCGGGCGACGGGGAACGTCGCCGGGTGGCTGTCGTCGCTGCTCGACCTCGGCGTGGACGGCGTCTTCGCCGACAACCCCGGCACCGCCCGGGCCGTGCTGGCCGGCCGCGACCGCGCCTGACGACCGGCTCCTCCCCGCCCGGCCCCTGATGCCTTGATGTCCGGGGCCGGGCTCCTGCTGGGGCGCCAATTTGACAATGATTTTCATTGACGGCACGATTTCGGGAAGGATCCGTGCTTATAGGTCGTTGCCCACGTCGACCTCTGATGTCGAAACCTGTGAGGAGCCCGCGTGCTCTCGCCGCCAGCAAGGGCGTTGCCGTCCGCCGTACTTCTCGTCCTGTTAACGGGCGGCTGCGCGGCGACGAACGCGTCGGCGACCTCCGCCGATCCCCCCGGCACGCTCAAGGTCGTGGCGACCACGACGCAGATCGCGGACTTCGCGCGCAACGTCGGCGGCGACAAGGTGAGCGTCCACCAGATCCTCAAGCCGAACGTCGACCCGCACGACTACGAGCCGTCGCCTCTGGACATCCAGGCGATCTCGGAGGCCGACGTCGTCGTGAAGAACGGCGTGGACCTGGAGAGGTGGCTCGACCCCGTCATCGCCGCGGCCGGATTCGAGGGGCCCGTGGTCGACGCGAGCCAGGGCCTGCGGATCCGCAAGGGCGACGGGTCGCGGGAGGAGGCGGCCGGGGACCCGCACGTCTGGCACGACCCGCGGAACGTCAAGCTCATGACGGCGGCCATCGAGAAGGCGTACGCCGCGGAGGACCCCGCCGACGCCGCGGCCTACCAGGCCAACCTGGCCGCCTACAACGCCAAGATCGACGCGCTGGACGCCGACATCGCCGCGAAGATCCAGTCGATCCCCGCCGACCGGCGCAAGCTGGTGACCAACCATGACGCGCTGGGCTACTACATCGACCGCTACAAGCTGACGTTCGTCGGCTCGATCATCCCGAGCTTCGACACCTCGGCCGAGTTGTCGGCCAGCCAGATCTCCGACCTCGTGACCAAGATCAAGGCGGCCGGCGCGACGGCGGTGTTCTCGGAGGCGTCGCTCCCGCCCAAGACAGCCGAGACGATCGGCCGGGAGGCCGGCGTGCGGGTCGTCGCGGGTGAGGACGCGCTGTACGGAGACACGCTGGGCCCGGACGGATCGGCCGGGGCGACCTACCTCCAGATGGAGGAGCACAACACCGACACGCTCGTGAACGCCCTGAGGGGGACGGCCGCATGACGGAGCCGAGCATCATCAGGGCCCCGCGGCCCGCCGGCAGCGAGGCGACGCTCCTGCTCGACCACGCCAGCGTCGCGTACGGCGACGTGCCGGTGCTCGAAGAGCTGCACGGCACGGTCTACGCCGGTGAGGCCGTGGCGCTCATCGGCCCGAACGGCGCGGGCAAGTCGACCCTGATCAAGGCCGTGCTCGGGCTGGTCCCCACCGTGCGCGGCAAGATCGAGGTGCTCGGCACCTCCCCGGCTCAGGCCCGCCGCGACGTCGCGTACGTGCCGCAGGCCGACACCCTCGACCCCGACTTCCCGGTCTCGGTCGAGCAGGTGGTGATGATGGGCCGCTACCGGAAGATCGGCTGGCTGCGCCGTCCCTCGGCCGAGGACCGCGAGCGGTCGGCGCGCGCGCTGGAGCGGGTCGGGCTGAGCGGCCGTGCCCGCGACCGGTTCGGCACGCTGTCCGGCGGGCAGCGGCAGCGCGTGCTGCTGGCACGGGCGATCGCAGCCGAGCCCCGGCTGCTGCTGCTCGACGAGCCGTTCAACGGGGTGGACGCGGTCAGCCAGCACGCCCTGCTGGAGGCCATAGCGGCGCTCAAGGCGCAGGGCGCCTCCGTGGTCATCAGCACCCACGACCTCGCGATCGCGCACCTCGCGTGTGACGAGGTCTGCCTGCTCAACCGCAGCCAGTTCGGCTTCGGCCCGACCGGCGACGTGCTGACGCCGGAACGGCTGCGCGCGACGTACGGCGGGCGCGCGCTGGAACTGCGCGGCGACCGGGTGATCGTGACCCAGACATGAGCCTGTTCGAGCCGTACCACCTGCCGTTCATGGCCCGCGCGCTGGCCGAGCTGGTCATCCTGGGCGCCCTCGCGGGCACTGTCGGGGTGCTCGTGCTGCTCCGGCGGCTCGCGTTCGTCAGCGACACCCTGACCCACACCGTCTTCCCCGGCGTGGTCATCGGCTACCTGATGGCCGGGGACGGCGGCATCTTCTGGGGCGCGCTCGCCGCCGGAGTGGTGACCGCCGTCCTGCTGACGCTGTTCACCCACCGCCGCCGGGTGAGCGAGGACGCCGCGCTGGCCATGCTGCTGACCACCCTGTTCGCGGTCGGCGTCGTGCTGGTCTCGCGGCAGACCGGCTACACCTCCGACCTCACCGCGTTCCTGTTCGGCCGGGTGCTGACCGTGACCCCGGAGCAGCTCGCGCAGACGGGCATCGTGACCGTCCTGGTCGTGGCGCTGCTGGCGGTGCTGCGTCGGCCGCTGGCGCTGCGCGCGTTCGACCCGGAGGGCGCCCGCGCGGCCGGTGTCCGGGTCGGCCTGCTCGATCTGGTGCTGAACGTCGTCATCGCCCTGGTGGTCGTCGCCGCCGTCCGCGCCGTCGGGACGATCCTGGTGATCGCTCTGCTGATCGTGCCCGCCGCCGCGGCCCGCGCCCTGTCGGACCGGATCGCTGTCATCGTGCCGGCGGCCTGCGTCATCGGCGCGGCAGGCGGCTGGCTCGGGCTGTCGGCCAGCTACGAGGCGTCGGTCGGCTACGGCCTGCGGCTCGCCTCCGGCGGGACGATCGTGCTCGTCCTCGTCGTGATGTACGGCTTGGCGTCCGCCGCCGGGCTGGTCAGGAGACGGATGGGCCTCGCCCGGGCGAGGGGCGTCGCCGCGCTGGAGGGAGCCGGATGAGCTGGTTCGACTCCACCGTCCACCGCGCGCTCATCGAGGCGGCCCTGGTCGGCGCGCTCGGCGGCGTCGTGGGGGTGTTCGTGGTCGTCCGGCGGCTGCCGTTCTTCACGATGGCCCTCACCCACGCCACCTTCCCCGGCGTCGTCATCGCCGCGCTGCTCGGGGTGAACCTGTACCTCGGGGGAGGGGCGTTCGGCCTGCTGGTCGTCCTGGCCGTCCTGGCGTTCAGCCGGGGGCGCGGGCAGGACTTCACCGCCGCGACGGGCATCGCGCTGTCCGGCGGGTTCGCCCTCGGCGTCGTGCTCGTGTCGGCGCAGGACGGCTTCTCCAAGGACCTCACCGCCTACACCGTGGGCGACATCCTGTCGGTCGGCACGGCCGATCTGGCCACGACGGCCGCGGTCGCCGTGGTGGCGGCGGCCGTCCTCCTCGTGGCGGGCAAGGAGCTGCTGCTCGCCGCCTTCGACCCCGCGGGGGCGGCGGCCGCCGGTCTGCCCGCCGTGCTGCTCGACTTCGTCCTGCTGGCGGTCATCGAGGTGACGGTGGTCGCCACCGTCCCCGCGCTCGGCGCCATCCTGGCCGTGGCGCTGATCGTCGGCCCGGCCGCGACCGCACGGCTGCTCACCGACAGGATCGCGCTGATGTTCCCCGTCGCGGCGGCCCTCGGGGTGGCCTGCGGCCTGGCCGGCGTGTGGGTCTCCACCCAGTGGGACGTGGCGGCCGGCGCCTCGATCGCCCTGCTCGTCGGCCTGGTCTTCGGCCTGGCGTTCCTCGGCTCGGTCGTACGCGGCCGGGCGCACCGCCCCGTCCCCGCCTGAAGCCGTCATCACACGCGGCGGGCCTGGAACCGCCGCGGTGACGCTCAGAGGTGGACCACGCTGCCCAGGTGGTCGACGTCGTCGGCGTGCTCGTCGTCGAACCACACGCCGCCGGTGGCGAGGTAGCGGAACCGGTGCACGCCCGCAGGGAGGATGACCGACACGGTCCGGGTGCCGTTCCTGCGGCGGGTCAGCTCGTGACGGCCGGGCAGCCAGCCGTTGAAATCGCCCACCACGCTGACGACCCCTTCAGGCTCGTCGACGGGAAGGGCGAAGGTGAGCCTGGTCTTATGTCCGAAAAGCCGCGTTCGCTTGAGCATCGATCCTCCCTCAGGGGCCGGAATGCCCATAGCCTGACGTGCCAGAACCTGTGGAAGAAATGGGACACGCGGTGCGTAACACAATATTCATCGATATTTATGCCGCCATGAGGATATGGTTTCGGCCCTGAGGGGATCGCGGGCGGAACCGGGCAGACTCAGGACGAGCGGCCGACTCCGCACAGGGACCAGACGGGCATGTCGCGACCACGCATGGGGGGCGCTTCGTCCTCGGGGTGCCAGTCGTCCAGCGGCACGAGGCCCGGTTCCTTGATTTTGAATCCGTCGAAAAGCTCGCGGATCCGTTCCCTGTCGCGGAGCGTCATCGTGACGTTGGTCCCCCGGTAGACGGACGCTCCCAGGTGCGCGGCGCCGGCCCGCTCCTCGTCCGTCGCGTGCGACATGACCAGGTAGCTGCCCGGCGGCACGGCGTCGCACAGCCGGGCGATCTTCTCCTCTGGCCGGTCGCCGTCGGGGAGGAAGTGCGTCACCGCGACGAGCAGGATCGCCACCGGCTCGGAGAGGTCGATGACCGAGCGCAGGCCGTCGTCGGCCATGATCTCCTCGGGCCGCCGCAGGTCTCCCTCGACGGTGACGGTGCAGGTGGCGCCGGACATGGCGCGGGAGTGCGCGAGCACGACGGGATCGTTGTCGACGTACGCGACCCGGGTGCCGGGGTCGGCCTCGGCCGCGACCTCGTGGACGGTCCGGCCCTCGGGCAGCCCGCTGCCGATGTCGACGAACTGGCGGATCCCCGCGTCGGCGGCGAGATGGCGTACGGCCCTGTGGAGGAAGGCCCGGCTGCGCAGGGCCAGCTCGCGGGCCTCGGGCGCCACCGTCAGGAGGCGCTCGGCCGCGCGCCTGTCCGCGGGGAGGTTGTCCTTGCCGCCGAGAAGGTAGTTGTACATGCGCGCGGCGTTCGGAATGTGCGCGTCGATGCCGGGAAGCACGTCGGGATCCATGTCCCACCGCGTCGCCCGGTCATCGGTCACCCGTCGTCTCCGTACAGCTGAGTGAAGAACTTGGTGCGAGCATAGAATCCTTCGGTGAGAATTTAAACGAAGAGGCCTTCGCTGCGGCGAACTTCCCGAATGCGGGCTTGGCTCTGCCGGGCAGACCTCTGTTCGCCACGGCCAGCGCGACGAGTGGCAGCGGAAGCACGGCGGTCCATATCCGGTGGGCTCCCGGCCAGCGGGGATCGCTCTGCAACGGCCACATCCACAGGTCGGCCGTCAGGAAAAGCGTGAGCACCAGAAGGGCCAACTGGGCCGCCGCTCCGACGAGGGCGGCCGTGCGACCGTGCGCGGGACGCAGCCGTACGGCGACGGCGGCACCGGACAGCCCCGCGAGCACGCAGGTCCCCGCCTCCAGGCTGACGTCACCGATGAGCAGCGAGGATCCCTTCGGCAGCGAGACGATCATGATGGCCAGGGCTGCGCACCACGCGGTGAGCGCCGCTCCCGCGGCCAGGGCCGTCCGCATCCACATACGCAGCCACCGGGGCACGGGCAGCGGCAGCGTGCCGTACGCCATGGGGTCGACGAGGCAGAACCCGGCGGCGGCCCCGAGCACCGCGGCGGACAGGCGCAGCAGCACCAAGGCGTCGCAGGTGACGACCGTCCCGGAGACAAGGGCGGTGGCGCCCAGCAGCCCGAGGGCCGTCGCGGCGGCCCAGGCGAGCGGGGCCCAGTCGGCGGCACGCAGGAGCGGGCGGAGGAGAAGCAGGGCGGTGCGGATCACGAGCATGCCCTCCGTTCGGCGTCATCGGGGTCTGGGGTGAGGCCGAGCAGCGGGAGCCCCTGCTCGACCGTGGTCTTCGGGTCCATGAGCGTCGACCAGTTGGCCCACACCCGTTCACGCGCGTCAGGGCGACGGACCAGCCGTTCCGCGTAGCCGTAGAGGCGCTCCGCGGCCCGCCGCTCGGAGTCCTCCGTCTCCGCCCACGACAGGGCGGCGGTACGCACCGGCCCGGCCTGGCCACCGAGCCACAGGGCCACCAGCGTGCGGGCCTGCCCCCACGCTGCGCATCCCGGGGTGCCCTGGTAGACGTGGATGTTCGAGGCGCCGTTATGGGGATCGGTGGTGAGCATCCGGTACCAGACCAGGGGCAGACCGGCGACCTCGGCCGCCACCTGGCCCCCGAGCCACGCCTGCGACGTCCGCTCCACGCCGTTCCTGCCCCAATCGAAGAACGGCCCGGAGAGATGCGCCCACCGGGGCGGCAGGGCCGTCATTCGCCTGACCCCCATGGAGACGAAACCCACCCGCTGCCGGATCTCCGGCACCCGATCCCGGGCGGCGGGCGGGATCGCCGCCACAACCGGATGTACGGCCTGTGACCAGAGCGGGATCCATCGTTGGTATCCCGGATAGGCGCAATAGCGGACACGGTCGACATCCCGGCAGTGGTGCGCGGAAGGCAACATGAGGGGCGCCAGCGCCTCAGCCGGTGCGAAATGGGCGCCCGCGACCGCGGTGGCCCCCGTGGGCACCGCGACCGCCAGCCCGGTGACCACCGCGAGAGCCCGCCGGAGCCGCAGCCCGTGGCGGCACATGCCCAGCCCGGCGAGGAGCAGGGTCGCGGCGAGGAGATAGACGAGATGGGCGGCCGACGGCCGGGGGGCGACGAAGACCGGCACCTCGTGGTGCACGATCACCGGGAGCAGGGCGGCCCATGGGCTGCCCTCCCGTCCCAGCTCGATCGGCACGGCGAAGGCGAAGACGGCCACGGGCCCGGCGACGAGGCTGGGGAGCCAACGGCCAAGCGCCACGCCGAGGACGGCTCCCAGCGCCGCCGCCACCGGCCCGGTCAGTGCTTCCCACGGGTCGAACCGGCCCGCCGCCGAGGTCGGCAGCAGGCTCAGCAGGTGGACGGCCGTCGCGACCCCCGCGACCCCGGCGGCGACGGCCGGAGTGGCGACGATGAGCGCTCTCGTCCGCGCCGGGGCCCGGACCGGCAGGGCCCCGAGCATCTCCGGCATGCCGTGCCGCCGCTCGCGCGTGGTGGCGATGTTCGCCGCCATCAGCGCCGCCGCGGCGACGATCAGGCCGGCGTAGCTCGCGTCCATGGTGACCACCGACCAGTCGGGAACGCGGAACCATGTCTGCCAGGTGCGCAGAGCGACCGTCAGCGCGGCGGCCCCCCACAGCAGCGGGCTTCTCAGCAGGCGCGCCCCCTCGAAGCGCATCAGGCTCACCGGTCCCGTGCCGGGCCGCCCGGCCGTCCGTCGCCGGCCCGTCTCCGGGTGAGGCCGCCGGGCCGTCGCCGTCACGCCGCTCACGCCGCACGCTCCGAGGCCGGGCCGACCAGGAGCAGGTAGCCGTCCTCCACCGTCGGCTCCGCCGGTTCGCCCCCTTCGGGGACCTCACCGATCGTGCGGTAGCGGCCGTCGGCCGTACGCCAGAAGAGCGCGCCGGGCTCGGGACGGACGCCGGTCATGCTCACCCGTCCGGCGGCGACGGCGGCGAGGCCGCCGGGCGTGCCGTCGAACAGCACCCGCCCGGCGTCCATCACCACCACGCGCTCGCACAGGGCGGCGACGTCCTCGGTCTGGTGGGTGGACAGCAGGACCGTACGGCTCTCGCCGAGCTCGGAGACGAGCGCGCGCAGCCGCAGCCGCTGCTCGGGGTCGAGACCGACCGTGGGCTCGTCGAGGACGAGCAGCCGGGGCTCCCCGAGCAGTGCCTGGGCGAGCGCGAGCCGCTGCCGCATGCCTCCTGACAGCTTGCGCACCTTGGTCGCGGCCCGATCGAGGAGGCCGACCTCACCGAGGACCCGGCGCACCTCCCGGTGGCGCTCGCGCCGGTCGGTCATCTCCTTGAGGATGGCGACGTAGTCGAGGCTCTCGAACGCGGTGAAGTGGGGATAGAACCCGGGATCCTGCGGAAGGTAGCCGAGGCGGCGGCGCAGCTCGGTGCGTTCCGCGTGGGACCGGGGGTCGAGGCCGAGGACGCGCACCTCGCCTGTGTCGGGCGCGAGGGTCGTCGCCAGGCAGCGCAGCAGCGTCGTCTTGCCCGCGCCGTTCGGGCCGAGCAGCCCGGTCACGCCGCGCCCGAAGGCGAGGTCGAGCCCGTCGAGCACGATCCTGCGGCCGTAGCGTTTGCCGAGGCCGCGGACGCTCACGGTCGCGACCTGGGTGGGAGGTGGCGGGGCGGGCGTTGTCACGGATGTCACCTGGGCTCTCCTGGGTCGAGGTGGTGGCGCCGGAGGTAGAGGACGAGGGCGAGGAGCGCCGCGGCGCAGCCGTACGCGACCTGCGCCCCCGGCTGGAACGGCAGCGAGCGGTCACCCGTCGCGGCCCCCACGGCCGTCACCACCCCGACCCAGCAGGCGGCCAGACCCGCGGCGGCGACGGGGAGGGGCAGCCGGGTGCCGAGCGCCAGTGCGCCGGAGGTCAGTGCGAGCGCGGGCAGCAGCCAGGCCGCGCTCATCGGGGTCATCACGGGCAGCAGGGGAACGGCCAGCCCCGTCAGCACGAGCGCGGTGACGAGGGCGGCGACGGACCTCAGCAGGAGCAGCGGCGCGCCGGCCATCGGGGTGGCGGCGTACGACTCGTGGGCGGGATCGGCCCACGGGCCGTACGCGAGGGCGATGCCCGCCGGGGGCAGCACCGGCGCGAGCGTCAGGAACGCGAGCAGTCCGCCGGGCGCCAGATGCGCCGCCGCCACGCCGAACCCGAGGGTCACGGCCAGGGCGGCCAGCCAGGCCCGGCTCAGCGTGGGCGTCGCGACGAGAACGCGGGCGAGATGCTCGGGGACGCCCAGGCGCCGCGAGGCGCGCTCGGCCAGGCTCTGACGGGGCCGTACGACCTCGTCGGCGACCCGCTCCCACGACGCCGCCAGCCACTCCTCGTCGGGGGGCACCGCCGTGCGGCAGGGACCGCACCGGGCGAGGTGCGCGTCCACGGACATGACCTGGACGGGGTCGAGCGCTCCGCTCAGGTAGCGGTCGAGCAGCTCGGCGGGGACGTGCCAGTCAGTCATGCGAGCTCCTCCCTCAGCCGGGCCTTCGCCCGCATGAGACGGGTCTTCACGGTGCCCTCGGGGACGCCGAGCAGCCGGGACGCCTCGCGGACCGTGAGGCCGTCGAGGACGGTGGCCTGGATCACGGCCCGGAGCTCGGGAGACAGGCGGGCCAGGGCCGCGCCGAGGTCGCCGTGCTCGATGCCGAGCAGCACGCTGTCCTCGGCCGACGCCACCGGGCTGCCGATGTCGGCGTCGGGGACGGAGGCCGAGGCGATCCAGTTGCCGCCGCGCCCGCGGAGGGCGGACGCCAGCCGTCGCGCGGCGATCGTCCAGATCCACGCCGCCGCGTCGTCGCCCTGAGGGGAGTAGCGGGCGGCCCCGCGCCACACCGCGACGAAGGTGTCCTGGATCGCGTCGTCGACCAGGTCGGGGTCGGAGCACCGGCGGAGCAGGCGGCCACGCAGCCACGGCGCGTGCCGCCGGTGCAGGATCCGCAGCGCCTCGACCTGCCCGGCCGCGACCGCCTCGATCAGCTCGTGGTCGCCGTCGCCGTCGCCGGGCGCGGGAGGCGGCGGGGGCGGGCGTCTCCGGTGCGGCGGGAGCCTCAGGGGGAACGGGCGCATGTTCCGTCTATCGCCGGGCGACCCCCGATCGGTTCATCTCACCCTTCCCGTCACCGTTCAGGTCACCGTGATCGGATGGGCCAGGACGGAGTTGTGGCAGTAGCCCAGGGCGTTCCAGGGGGTGGCCTCCGGCTGGGTGCGGCCCTGGTCGTCGGTGGCTCGGACGCGCAGCACGTGGTCGCCGGGTTCGGCATCCCAGCGGAGCTGCCAGCGGGCCCACACTCCCGGCGCCGAGCGCGAGGTCAGTCTGGCGGGATGCCACGGGCCCCCGTCGATCCGCCAGCCGACGGCGGCGACGCGGTGCTCGCCCGCGTACGCCCGTCCCCGGATGACCTGCGGCCCGGACGCCAGGTGGGCCGGCCAGGGCAGCTCGACCAGGCTCGCGACGGGCACGCCCTCGATGGGCGCCGGCGTGTGGCTTCCCGGGGTGATGAGCACGTAGTCGTCGGTGGTCCACGGCACGCGCGGGAGCCGTGTGGCGACCTCGATCCTGGTCACCCATTTGATGCTGGCCGCACCCAGCCAGCCGGAGACCACGACCCGGGCCGGATGGCCGTGATCGGCGGGGAGCGGCTCGCCGTTCATGGCGAGCGCGAGCAGCGTGTCGTCGGCCAGGGCCTTGCGCAGGGGCATCGGCCTTCGGGCGTGCGCCGCGTCCAGTCCTTCGGGGGTGACGGCGCGGGCCTCGTCGGCGATGCCCGCCGGGGCGAACAGGTCCCGCAGGCGTACGCCGGTCCACTCGGCGGTGCCGATCGCCCCGCGTTCCCAGGCGACCCCCTCGAAGTGGTGGCCGGTCTCCGCGCCGAAGAGGGCGCGCCGGTTGCCCGCGCATTCGAGTGTGCGGACGACGGAGACGAGCGGGAAGCGGCGCCACAGCTCGTCGTAGGTGTAGACGAGGGGCCGGCGCAGCCCGTCACCCTCGACGCGCAGCGTCCAGGTGGCGGCGTCCACCAGTGGAGTCGGGGCGTGGTTGCGTACGAAGAACCGGTCGATCGGCGTGATGTCGCCGGGGATGCGGTCGGGTCGGGTGCCGTAGTCGAGCCCGGTGCCCGGATCCTCCATCAGGTCGGCGGGGGTCGGCTTCAGCACGCCCGCGGCGTGGCGGGCTTCCGTGATCGCGGCCGTTCCTGCGGTGCGGCGGCTCTGTCCGGGCATCGGCGTTCCTCCTGCTCGGCGAGGGGGAGGAGTGGTGAGAGGCATTCCCAGGAGGCTTGCTTCTCACGCTACGCCGGCCTCACGCGGCGGTCTCCACCGCCGCCGGACGCCTCAGCCCCAGGGCACATCGCCGCGCACCGGACGCGCGCCGAAGGCGTGCCGACGGACGTGTCGAGGGGCCTGTCGAGGGGAGCGTGTCGGGGCGTGTCGAGGGGGCGCTCAGCCCACGTGCCTGCTCGCCCGGCTGGCGTGGTCCTGCGCCCAGGTGGCGAGGCGGGCCCACCGCCGCGCGGACGCCAGACGGTGCGCGACCCGGGCGTCGTCCGCCGCGCGGTGCAACTCCGACAGGCGCTCGGTGGCCAGGGAGTAGTCGTAGAACATCGTGCTCTCCAGATCCTTCTGTAACTGCCTTTTTCATGTTCGTCAGTGACAAAAATAGTCTACCGATCGTCACTGGTCAAATGCGATTGGACGGTTACGAAGCCCTGAATTGCGGAGGAACGACCGGTTAGAGTGTCGTGCGATCAAGGACCGGCCGGATCCGCCGGCCACGGGTGGACGGGGGCGGCAGTGGACTTCCTTGTCTGGGTGATCCTCGGCGCCACGATTCTCGTGCTGGTCAGTGGATTCGCGGCGGCCGCGCGGCGGCTGCTGGGCCTGCACTTCGGACTCGTCAGGACGCTGCTCGGCGGCGGGCTGGCCGTGCTGATCGCCGGGCCGGTGAGCAGGGCGATCGCCGGCTCGGTGTCCAAAGACGAGGCGGGGATCACTCCCTTGTGGTTCCTCGTGCTCGCGACCGCCTGCGCTCTGCTGGCCTCGATGCTCTTCCTGGTGGTCGCCGAGGCGCTGGTGCCGACGGGGTCGGTCCCCGGGCCGGTCGAGCTGGTCCGGTCACTGCGCGGCCGTATCCGCCGCTCCCGTCGCTACCTGCGGATCAGCCGGATCCTCATCCGCCACGGCCTCGGGCCGTACCTGCGGGGGCGTGACCCGGATCTGGCCGCCCCCTCGGCGCGCGCGCGGCTCGCCCGCTCGCTGCGGGAGGCCCTCGACGAGGCGGGCGTCACGTTCGTCAAGCTCGGGCAGGTGATGTCGACCCGCGGCGACCTGCTGCCCGTGGAGTTCGTCGAGGAGCTGCGCCTGCTGCAGGACAAGGTGGCCCCGGCGCCGTGGGAGGAGGTTGAGCGGGTGCTCGTGGCGGAGCTCGGCGGGCCGGTCGAGGAGACGTTCGCGTCGTTCGAGCGGGAGCCGCTCGCGGCGGCCTCGATCGCCCAGGTCCACATTGCCCGGCTGAGGACCGGCGGGACGGCCGCGGAGCCTGGCGGGGAGTCGGGCGGGGAGTCGGGCAGGGAGGTGGTCGTCAAGGTGCAGCGGCCGGGTGTCGCCTCGCTCGTGGAGCGCGACCTCGACATCATCGCCCGCCTCGTCCGCACCGCGGAGCGGCGTACGCGCTGGGCCCGCGCGATCGGGCTGGGGGATCTCGCCCGGGGGTTCGCGCAGGCGCTGCGCGAGGAGCTCGACTTCCGGATCGAGCTGACCAACATGGCCGCCGTCGCCGCGGGGGCGGGCGCCGGGACCGTGCGCGTGCCCGTCCCGGATGTCGAGCACAGCAGCCGGCGGGTGCTCGTGATGGAGCGTCTCCACGGCACGGCACTCGGCACGGCGCTCGGCACGGCCGGGGGGCGGACCGGTGACCTCGACCGCGAGGAGCTGGCCAGGACGCTGCTCCACGCGCTGCTCGACCAGATCATGCTGCGCGGCGTCTTCCACGCCGACCCGCATCCGGGGAACATCATGCTGCTGTCCGGCGGCGGGCTCGCGCTGCTCGACTTCGGGTCGGTGGGCCGTCTCGACGCCTCGCTGCGGGCCGCGCTCCAGCGCCTGCTCGCGGCCCTGGACCGGGCCGATCCGCTGGGGGTCAGCGACGCGCTGCTCGAGGTCGTCCCCCGCCCGGACGAGATCGACGAGCGGGAGCTGGAGCGGGAGATCGGCCGGTTCATGGCCCGCCACCTGGTCCCCGGGACGGGCCCGGACGTCCAGATGTTCGGCGACCTGTTCCGGATCGTGTTCGCGCACGGGTTGTCGGTCCCGCCGGAGGTGGCCGCGGTGTTCCGGGCGCTGGCGACGATCGAGGGCACGCTGACACGACTGGCCCCCGGCTTCGATCTCGTCGAGGAGGCCAGGGCCTTCGCGGGACGCCATTTCGCCGCCCAGGCCGGCGACGGCGCGCGGATCCGGACGGCCGTCGAGCACGAGGTCGCCGCGCTGCTGCCGATGCTGCGGCGGCTGCCCCGCAGGGTCGAGCGGGTGGTCGGGGCGGCGGAGAACGGCAGGCTCAGCGTCAACGTGCGGCTGTTCGCCGACGCCAGGGACCGGCGGCACGTCACCACCCTGCTCCACCAGGTCCTGCTCACCGTCCTGGCCGCGACGACGGGGATCATGGCGGTCCTGCTGCTCGGCGCGCCCGGCGGGCCCCGCGTGACCCCGGGTGTCGGCCTCTTCCAGTTCCTCGGCTACAACCTGCTGGTGGTCAGCGCGATCCTGGCGCTGCGGGTGCTCGTCGTGATCTTCCGCGAGCCGCGGGACTGACCCGGTCCCGGAGGCCGGTCAGGAGACGTCGCGTTCCCGTCGCGCCGCGTCCGCGCCGAGCACGGCGTCGAGGAGGCCGGGGAACAGCGCGTCGAGGTCGGCCCGCCGAAGGGCGTTCAGCTTGGCGGTGCCCCGGTAGACCTGGCTGATCAGGCCCGCCTCGCGCAGAACGCGGAAGTGATGGGTGCCGGTCGACTTGCTGACGACCAGCTCGATCGCCGAGCATGCGGCTCCCTCCCCTTCGGCGAGGCCGGCCAGGTAGCGCACCACCTGGAGCCGTACGGGGTCGGAAAGGGCGTGCAGGACGGCCTCCAGGCTGATCTCGTCCCGTTCGGGATGGGCGAGTGTCCGGGGCTGGGAGGGGCTGGCGGATCGACTGCTGGGTGACACATTTGCTCCTCTGTGACCGTCTCCGCATTGTACGACGACTCTCGTAGTTTGACAGATGCCGTACTACGATGCTTATCGTATAAGCATTTCCCGCCCCCCTCGGAAGGAGCTCCTCGGTGAGCGCGCTCTTCGAACCCTTGACGCTGCGGACCCTGACCATTCCCAACCGGGTCTGGATGTCGTCGATGTGCCAGTACTCCGCGCCGGTGGAGGGGCCTGACCAGGGCGTTCCCGGTGACTGGCACCTCACGCACCTCGGCGCCCGAGCGGTGGGGGGAGCGGGCCTCGTCATGACGGAGGCGACCGCCGTCACCCCCGAGGGGCGGATCAGCCCGGCGGATCTCGGGCTCTGGAACGACCGACAGCAGGAGGGCTTCGCCCGCATCGCCCGATTCCTGCGCGAGCACGGTGCCGTCCCGGGTGTGCAGCTGGCCCACGCCGGGCGCAAGGCGTCCACGGACGTCACGTGGCGCGGCGGCGCTCCCGTCGGCCCCGACCGGCATGGCTGGCGGCCCGTCGGGCCCAGCCCGATCCCCTTCACCGACGCCCACCAGGTGCCGGCCGAGCTGACCCTCGACCAGATCCAGGGGGTGGTGGAGAGCTTCGCCGCCGCGGCGCGGCGCGCCCTGGCCGCCGGCTTCCAGGTGGCCGAGGTGCACGGCGCACACGGCTACCTCGTCCACCAGTTCCTCTCGCCGTACAGCAATCACAGGACCGACGCGTACGGCGGCTCCTTCGAGAACCGGACGCGGTTGGCGCTGGAGGTGGTCGACGCGGTGCGGGCGGTGTGGCCGGACGACCTGCCGGTCTTCTTCCGCGTCTCGGCCACCGACTGGCTCAGCGAGAACCCCGAGGACGGCAGGCAGGGCTGGACCGCGGACGAGACCGTACGGCTGGCCAAGGTGCTGCTGACGCACGGCGTCGACCTGCTCGACACCTCCACGGGCGGCATCGCCGTCGGGGCGCGCATCGCCACCGGGCCGGGATACCAGGTGCCGTTCGCCGCACGGGTGAAGGCCGAGACCGACCTGCCCGTGGCGGCGGTCGGCGAGATCACCGATCCGCACCAGGCGGAGGAGATCGTCGCCTCCGGCCGGGCGGACGCGGTGCTCATCGGCCGCGAGCTGCTGCGCGAGCCGTACTGGCCGAACCGGGCCGCCCGCGAGCTCGGCGCGACCGGCCGCTGGCCCGACCAGTACCACCGGGCCGTCTGATCCGGCCTCCGGGCCCTCGGGAGCCCCTGCTTCGGGAGCCTGAGAGGGCCCGGCGCGGTGGGCTACCCGCGGGGATCGCCGGGCGGCTCGTGGGCCTCCGGGTCGCGCGCGAGGACCGACCGGCCGCCGTCGACCGGCACGGTCGCACCGGTGACGAAGGCGGCGCCGTCCGACAGCAGGTACGCCACGACGTCCGCCACCTCCTGGGCCGTGGCCACCCTGCCGAGCGGGTGCAGCCGTCCCATCTCGTGCTCGACCTGGGCGGCCGTGCCGGCGTCCAGCGAGGCGAGGAAGGCCTCGTAGCGCTCCGTGGCGACCGAGCCGGGGGCGACGGCGTTGACGCGGATTCCGCTCGGGCCGTACTCGACGGCGAGCGCCCGGGTCAGGCCCTCGATGCCCGCCTTCGCCGTGACGTACGGCGTGCAGCCGGGGACGGCCCGCCTCGCCTGGTGTGAGGTGACGTTGACGACGGCGCCGGGTGTGCCGGCGGCGAGGAAGCGGCGGATCGCGGTCGCGCAGCCGACGACGGGGGCGTTGAGGTTGGTCGCGATGAGCTCGATCATGTCCCGCGTGGACGCCGTGTGCACCGAGGCGTCCCGGAACACGGCGGCGTTGTTGACCCAGCCCGCCAGCGTGCCGGCGGACTCCGCCAGGTCGGCGGCCCGCTCGGCCGCCCCCTCGTCCGCCGCGTCGCCCGTCACGGCCATGACGCGGGGGCCGGCGGGATGCCCGTCGATCCACGCGAGCGCGGCGGCGTCGAGCTCGATCGCGACGACCGCGCCGCCGTCGGCGAGAAGCCGCTCCACCACCGCCCGCCCGATGCCGCGCCCGCCTCCGGTCACCACGTAGGAAGTAGTCATGGCCCACCGCTGACCACCGGCACCGGGATGAAACCACCGAAGTGTCCGTCAGGTCGCGTGATGAGCGCATGAGCCTGGGCGCGTGCTCGCATCCCTTGGCCTGGGGGTACCAGCACCCTTGGCCGATGTGGCGCAGAAGCGTGTAATCCCCCATATGGATCGCGCGATCGCATCGCTCGCGGGACGCGGCCTCTTCGCCGGCCCGCTCGTCGAAGGAGCGGGATGAGCCTGTCGGGTTTCTGGCTGTCGCTGGAACTGCGCCGCCGGTGGCGGGCGCTGGCCGTGCTCGCTCTGCTGATCGCCTTCGCTTCGGGCACCGTGCTCGCGGCCGTCGCGGGGGCCCGCCGGGGGGACACGGCGGCCGACCGGCTGGCGGCCGCGACCAGGGCCGCGACCGTGGTGATGCGGCCCTTCGATTCGGACGCGCGGTTCTGGGCCGCGGTCCGCGCCCTCCCCCAGGTGGAGGCGCTCACGACCCTCCCCGCGATGGCGTTCGGCGTGGACGACCTGCCCGACACCCGGAGCGGCCTCACGCTCCCGCCGGGCGACGCGGAGCTCTTCCGGACGATCGAGGTTCCGGTGATTCTGGACGGCCGGCTCGCCGACCCCGGGCGGGTGGACGAGGTCGTCGTCACCTCGCTGTTCCGGGAGAACCGGGGCAAGGGTGTCGGAGACCGGGTGACTCTGCGGTTGATGACCCCGGAGCAGGCCGCCGCCACCAACCGCCCGGGGGGCGGGCTGCGACCGGCCGGTCCGGCGATTCCGGCCCGGATCGTGGGCGTCGTGAGGTCGTCGTGGTTCGCCGAGAACCCCGGAGGAGGAGGCGGCGTGATCGCGTCGCCGGCGTTGTTCGCCCGGTACCACGCCAACATCGTGGGCGCTCACAGCGAGATCCCGATCGAGGGCCTGGCGCGCCTGAAAGGGGGCCGCGGTGCCATCGCGGCCTTCCGCGCCGACGTGAGCAGGGTGACGGGCTCGTACGTCGACATGGAGGACATCGACGCCACCGTCACCGCGCATCGTCGCCAGGTCGACGGCTACGAGGCGGCCGCCCTGACGTTCTTCGCCGCTGTGGCGGCGGTGGCCGCGATCGTCCTCGTGGGCCAGGCGATGGCCCGCTACTGCGGGACGGCGATCGCCGAGCTGCGGAGTCTGGGAGCCGTCGGCATGACTCCGCGCCAGCAGGTCACGGCGGCGTCGGCGGGTCCCACTCTCTCTGGAATCGCGGGCGTGCTCCTCGGCGTCGCGGGGGCCGTGGCCGCGTCGAGCTGGATGCCCATCGGCAGCGCGGCCCTGCACGAGCCCGCGCCCGGCCTCGACGTCGACGCGCCGGTGCTCGTGCTCGGCGGAGCGCTCGTCGCGGTGCTGGCCGGCGCGGGCGCCGCCGCCACCGCGGCGGTCATGCGAGCGGTCGGGCCCACGACGACGGGTCGCCGATCGGCGATCGCCCAAGCCGTGGCCAAGGCGGGCCTTCCCCTGCCCGTGGTGGTGGGAGCCCGGTTCGCGCTCGAGCCCGGGCGGGGCCGTACCGCGGTGGCTGTACGGCCCGCGCTGGCAGGGGCGGTGGCCGGGGTGCTCGGCGTGCTGGCGGCGTTCACCTTCTCCGCCGGCGTGTCGGAGGCCGCGGGCAATCCGGCGCGCTTCGGGCAGACCCAGCGACTGGAGATCTATCTGGGCTTCGGCGGGGACGACGTGACCGGAGCCGCGCCGCTGGTCGCGGCGATCGCGCGCGACTCCGCGGTGGCGGCCGTCAACGACTCGAGGATCTCCGTCGTCCGGTCGCGGGGCGTGACCTTCCCTGTCTTCACGTACGACCCGGTGGGTGAGCCGCTGGAGGCGGTCCTCTTCAAGGGGCGCCTTCCGGCCGGGCCCGGCGAAATCGCACTGGGGGCGGAGACAGCCGGCCAGTTGCGCATGCGTATCGGCGACCGGGTCTCCGTGCCGGGGGCCGAGACGACGGCCATGAGCGTCACCGGGATCGGTCTCCTGCCGGCCGGACTGCAAAGCGGCTACACCCAGGGAGGCTGGGTGACACCGGCCGCCTTCCGGCACCTCGTCGCTGGAGGTCCTTTTCCCTTCATGTGGCACATCGCGCACGTCGCACTGCGTCCGGGAGCCGACCCTGCCGTGGTCGTCCCCCGGCTGCAGAAGATCGCGGACGCGGTGACGGCCGGAGACCCGGTGACGGTCGGTTTCCCGGCCACGCCCCCGCCGCAGATCACCGAGATCCGCGACATCGCCGGCCTGCCGGCCCTCCTCGGCGGCTTTCTCGCGCTGCTCTCCGTAGGAGCGACGGGCCACGTGCTCGCAACGGCCATACGGCGGCGGCGCCATGAGGTCGCCGTCCTGCGCGCGCTCGGCATGACCCGTCCGCAGGCGCGCCTCATCGTCGTCACGCAGGCGACCGTGCTCGCGACGATCGGCCTGCTCGCCGGGATCCCACTCGGCCTCGCCCTCGGCCGAACCGTCTGGCGTGTGGCCGCGGAGCAGACGCCCCTCCAGTACGTGCCGCCCTCGGCGCCTCTGGCGCTCGCGCTCATCGTCCCGGCGGCCCTGCTCATCGCCTGCCTCCTCGCCGTGTGGCCGAGCCGCGCCGCCGGGCGGCTCCGCATAGCGGCCGTACTCTCCGCGGAGTAAGGCCACGTGAGGCCGGGTGAGAACGCGCCGCGGGGGGCGTCAGTCACCGGGGAAGCGCCGTACGGCCACGATCGACGCGAGGTCGGGGGCCGGCCGGAGCTCCACGGCCCGCAGGGACGGGTGCTCCAGCCAGTGCAGCCGGGCCTCGTCGGGCCTGCCGTCGTGTGACGGCGGCCAGCCTCGCGCCGGGGTGAAGTCGTCGATGACGAGGGTGCCGCCGGGTTCGAGGAGGAGGTCCGGGTCGGCCGCCGCGCCCGTCTTGCCCTGCCCGCCGCCGTCGAGCACGACCAGATCGTACGGCGCGTGGTCGTAGACGGCCGTCCAGTCGCCGTGGACGACGGTGACGTCGGGCATCCCGGCGAACAGCTCGGCCACCGCGGCGGCCATCCCGGCGTCGCGCTCCACGCTGACGATCGGGACGCCGGGCGTCGCGCCGACGGCCATCCAGGCGAGGCCGACGCCGCATCCGGTGCCGGTCTCGGCGATGCCGGTCCGGGCGCCGGAGGCCAGAGCGCACAGCAGCCGCCCCTGCTCGGGACGGCACGAGAAGGGGAACGCCCGCCGCCGCGCCAGCTGTACGGCGCCGGCGACGAGAGGCGGCAGCCGCATGCCGGCGTGCGCGCCGGTGCCGTCGATCGCCACCACTCCAGCATGCCCCGTGAGGGGATGAAGACCGTCATGCGGGTCGGGGAGTTCGGCCGGTACGTGGGTAGGGGCGCGGTATGGCTGAAATCGGATACACCCTGATGAGCGAGCAGACGCCCGCCAGGCAACTCGTGGAGGACGCCGCTACGGCGGAGCGGGTCGGTTTCGACTACGCGGTCATCTCCGACCACTACTTCCCGTGGCTGGAGGAGATGGGGCACTCGCCGTACGCCTGGTCGGTGCTGGGCGCGGTGGCGCAGGTCACCGAGCGGCTGCCGCTGATGACCTACGTGACCTGCCCGATCATGCGATACCACCCGGCGGTCGTGGCGCAGAAGGCCGCGACCATGGGGGTTCTGAGCGAGGGCCGCTTCACCCTGGGCCTGGGCGCGGGGGAGAACCTCAACGAGCACGTCGTCGGCCACGGCTGGCCTCCGGTGAACACGCGGCACGAGATGTTCCGCGAGGCCATCGAGATCATCAAGGAGCTCTTCCAGGGCGGCTACCGCAACTATCGCGGCGAGTTCTTCGACATCGACTCGGCGAAGCTGTTCGACCTGCCGGAGCTTCCGGTGCCGGTGGCCGTCGCCGCTTCGGGCGTCCAGTCGGTCGACATCGCCTCCGAGCTGGGGGACGCGCTCGTGGCCACCGAGCCGGACGCCTCGCTCGTCGAGAAGTTCGCCGCCTCCGGGGGCGAGGGCAAGCCCGTCTACGGCCAGCTGCCCATCTCCTACGACCAGGACCGCGACGCCGCCGTGGAGCGGGCGCACCGGCTGTGGCGCTGGTCGGCGCCGGGCTGGAAGGTGATGGCCGAGCTGCCCGCGCCCGTCAGCTTCGCGGCGGCCACCGAGACGGTCCGTCCCGAGGACGTGGCGGAGAAGGTGCCGTGCGGCGCGGACGTGGACGCCGTCGTCGAGGCGGTGCGCCAGTACACCGACGCGGGCTTCACCCACGTCGCCCTGGTCCAGATCGGGCACGAGCACCAGCGGGAGTTCTTCGACTGGTCCGAGAAGGAGCTCCTCCCGGCGCTGCGCCGGCTCTGATCCTTCGAGCGGCTCAGATCGCGTCCCAGGGGACCGACTCGTAGGTCTCGGTCACCGTACGGGTGAAGGCCGCGTCCACCGGGAGATCGAGGTCGTCGATCCGGCTGACGGGGGCGACCCCGTGGGAGTTGGTCACGACGGCCGAGCGGAGCGACGGCAGGTCGGCCAGCCGTACGGGACCGCGTCGTGAGGGCAACCCGGCGGCGGGCAGCAGGGGTTCCAGGAGCTGCATGGTGATGCCACTCAGGCAGGGGGCGTCCGGCCAGAGCACACCCGTGCCGTCGAAGAAGCCGATGTTCGCGATCGCGCTCTCCGCGATGACGCCTCCGGGGCCGGTGAGCAGCGCGTCGTCGAAGCCCTCACGTACGGCCCGCCTGGCGTGGTACATCTGCCCGAACCCGCCGACGTGCTTGATGTGCGGCGCCGGGCGCTGGTAGGAGACGGACCTGAGGCTGAGCGGAGCGCCGGGCGACGGGGCGGGCGGGCGGACGGTCACCATGACCGCCGCCGCGTCCGCGTCGTCCGGCCAGTGCACGATCACCCGCACCGACGCGTCACGGACGTCGTCGCCCAGGGCGTGCCGTACGCGATGGCGGACCAGGTCGCCGTCGAGGCCCGCGCCGAACAGCTCCCGGTTGCCCGCGTCCAGCCTCGCCAGGTGGAGGCCCAGCCCGCGGACGCGCCCGCCCCTGACCTGCATGGCGGTGAAGTGCCCGTAGTTGACGAGCGCGGGATGACGCAGTCGTTCCGCCGTGGGAGGGCGGCCGTCGATCTCCATTCGGAGCAGCATGCCTTCACCGTAGCGACCGGCGGACGGACGGCGATCAGCCGCGGGCAAAACACCTGAAGACGGCCTCCACCAGGGCATCCCTGGTTCCGACCTCACGCGGCCAAATCTTTTGGTCAGCAGGCTCTCAGTTAGGCGCAGACCGGCACTACCGGATTGTCGTGGCTGCGCACCGCGGGGAGCCAGGCGTGGCCACCGGGCGCGCTGTCGAGCCGAACCCTGAACCAGCGTGTCGTGCCGACGCCCGTTTCGTCTTCAACCCGTTCGCCGTCATAAAGGACACAGTCGACAAGCAAGACGTCGTTGTGCCATACGCGGTGGCTGACCACATTGTCGGCGTCGTATTTCAGTCTCGGATCGCGGGCCAGGCCCATACTGCAGGCAGGCAACCGTTCCTTCTGACTCTTGCAGTCGCCCTCGATGTTGAAAACCCGTATCGCCGCGGTTGAGGAGGCCTCTGGCTCGCGCTTCGCGATCGCCGGCAGGTTGGATTTCTGATCTGCTCGCAGTATGACGGCGATGATGGCAACGGCTGCCACGAGGAACGCCGCCGCCAAAAGGGCCCACGCGGTGCGGAGACGAAGGCGCGGCGGTGATGCGGGCGCAACCGGCTGTGGCGCCCGCGACTCGCCGGTCTCCTCGGGTTCCGCGTCCTGAAGCACGGCAGGGCGTTCGGGCGACGTCTGTGAGGACCGCGTGGCACCGGCGAGCGCCCATAACCTGTGCAACTCCCGGAGTTCCTCGCCGGTGGCCCCGCATGCTTTGGCGAACGCGTGAACGGCGCCGTAGCTGACCGGCAGTTTGGTGCCCGAGCAGTAGCGATGGAGGCTCGATCGGCTGATCCCGCTCTGTTTGGCCAGCGCCTCGAAGCTGGTTCCGGCACGCTCCTTAAGCATACGAAGGCGGGCCGCGAACCGCTCGGTTTCCTCCTCATGTGTCATTGCACCCTCTCACAGTAAGAACGAGTCGCTTACCGGTCCGCGACCGCCGAGAGCGTCGTCCCATAGCTGTCTCAGCAGGTACGCGGGGGCGTGCACATCATGATCGATCGGGACGTCTCAGTATCCCACTTCGACCACTTCCTTGCCATGCGTCACTGCCTGGCACAAGCGTCGTTCTTCCATTGGCGTGATGGGTGTGGAGAAGGCGGAACCGTTCGTGACCCCGTCGAGGACGGCCTTCATGCGCACTTCAACCTGAAGCGTAAGCACACATAAGCAGGGCCAGGACACCGCGGTTACGGCGCCTGGTCCTGCGATCAGATGAACATGCGGTGTGTCAGGGAGTGGTGAAAAGCGCCATCCCTGACGGTGCGGTCCTGGATCCCATGTACACCTGAGGATTGCCGAACCTGTCCTTGGTGACCTGGAACTGGACGGAGAAGCTGTATGAGCGGGCGCACGGGAAGTGGACTCTCGGCGTGCAGGTGCTCGCGTAGATGTTCCCCCGGAAATACCGGTAGTAGCTCCCGGTCGAGTCGGTGGGAATGCTCGTGCCGTCGATGTAGAATCCGAGATTCTTTCCGGTGCTGTTCACCTGAGCCTTGGTCACTGAGGCTGACCAGGACGAAGGCGCCTGGTCGCTGCACGCGTAGAAGTGGAAGTCCACCTGGCCGTAGCGAAGCTTGCTGGTGCTCGAGCCGGGATAGACGGAGAAGGTCGGGGATGTGCAGGCCAGGGCCCTGGAGGTGGTGGCGGAGGCGGCGGGAGAGAAAGTGGCGGCGAGAAGCGAGAACCCCGCCACCGCGGTCGAGAAACGCGCGATGCTCCTGGCCCGACCCGAGCGGTCCGCCGATGTTCTGACCGGGGCGGGCCGATCAGCCGCCCTGCGAGTGATTCGCGGAAATCTCATGGGACTCCTTAGAGGGGCGTTACTTCACGTGCCGTGGCGGCGATTCTTTCGTTGTTTCCCCAATTTCTCGCCGCCGGGCGCCGTTGGACGACGACAACGTAAAACCCCGGTTCGACGGCGGCCAAGGGAAATGGCGAAGGCGGGACGCCGGGATGACAAGGGCCCGCTGACCTGCTGGGACGAGAGCGCGTGGGATTACTTTGGGACGAAGACCGTTCGCCGGCCTGCCGCAGCCAGGATGGAAGCATCGATTCGCGAGGCGAGCAACGAGCACGCATGATCGGGCCGGCGCAGGTAGCCGTCGCCGTTCTGATCGAGTACCTCGGCGAAGAACCGGTCGGCCGATCGGAGCACCTGGTCGTCCTCGTCGGAGGCAGGGGTCCAGCAGACCCATGAGGAACTCCACCCGTGTTCAGATCCCCCGGAGGTGGCGGGTGGCACGGCCCCTGTCCCATCGGCATCCCACGGCGCCCGCGTCATAGCAGGTCATCCTGCCTTTCGCCATCCCGTCGTCCCACCGTCGTGTTTTCTCTTGGCTGCCACGGAAGCGAAGATTTATGTTGTCCTCGTCCAGCGGCACTCCGGCGGAAAGAAATGCGGGAAAACAGCGGAGGAATCGCCGGCAAGGCATGCCGAAACATCCTTCCTTCTTGTAAGGAGTCCAATGAGATTTCCGCGTATCGTTCGAAGGGTGGCCGATCGGCCCACCTCGGCCGGCGTATCGGCGGACCATTCGAATCCGGCCAAGAGCATCGCGCTTTTCTCGACAACAATGCCCGTCATTCCCTCGGGCGCGAATCCTCCCGAAAGCTGCGGATGGCGCTGAAAGGCTTCGCGGTGGCCGCCGTCCTCACGACCGCGATCGCCAGCCCTGTGGCGAGTCCCGCGTCGGCCGCTGCCGCCGCGAACTGCCAGACCAGGGCCGCGACCCTGTGGGGCTACGGAGGCCCCTTGGATTTCAAGTGCGTCGGAGCGAACAAGACCAGCGCCATTGCCTACGCGTTCTCAGCGGGCCCCTGGTCCGGCGCCGTTTACACCATCGAAGACGATCCCTACTTCTTCTGCGACGGAGCCTCGTTCAACATCCGCGACCGCACTGTGTACGAGGTCTATCTCAACGCGACCAAGCCCGCTCGCTGCAAATAACGTGAGGCGGTCGTGCGTCCAATCCGTTTGCGCACGGCATGGGTTCGGCCGAACGCTGACACACCCAAGCACCGATGCCCTTCGAGGTCATCGGCCAGGCCGTCGAGGAGTGACGACCTGACAACCCGGGCGGGGGCCGAGGGGGCGCTGTGACAGCTGGTGACCATGTTGACCCGGACGTTGCAGCGGGGACGATTAAAGCGATATTTCACCCATTCGTTTCATTCTGGGCAGGTGCGCATGCGAGAAATCGGGAAATTTCATTCCCTCCAGGCAATCGCCTTCAGTGCGACGCTCTTAGCCGCATTGCTGGCACCCATGGCGGCTCCGGCGCACGCCGCCGCCAGCTGTGGAAGCTTGATCAGCCCTTATCACTTCACGAACAAGCACCGCAAGGCCTGGCTGGTGCTCCCCGACGGGCGGAGCCTTGAGACTCGATCCGGCACGCCATCGACCGGAACCGGTACGTACGGTTATGCCTGGATTCCCTCGTCGAAGAGTGGCGAGTACATCTGGATCGACTACTCGGAGAACAGTCACAAGGACTGGGTCCAGTGCGGTCTGCAGGCCATGAGCTCCACCGGCCCCAACTACAGCAGAGCTCGCTTTAAGGCGGCCAGCTCCTCGGTCTGCATCCGAGCCGGATACCGTTACGGCGGTATTTCCTATGTCACGTCATGGTGGTGCGGATAGCGGAGGCGACGAGGTGAATTAGATCGAGCCCGCCCGCGAGTGCAGGATGAACGAGGCATCAGCCCAGCTCAAAGCATGCAAGCAGCCGTACGGCCTCCACTCTCCGCGATGACGCCTCCCGGGCCGGCGGCCGTCGATCTCCATTCGGAGCAGCATGTCTTCACCGTAGCGACCGAGGACGGACAGCGGTGAGAGGATCGTGATCAGCGAGCGCACCGATGGGAGGACGTCATGCCCGCACGCACGCGGCCGGTCAGGGTGGCGGACGGCGAGTTCGACCTGCACCTGTGGTTTCCCGAGCGCGGGCACGGCCCGGGGCTGCTGCTGATACCGGAGATCTTCGGCGTCAGCGACTACATCCGGGCCGTCGCCGCCGACCTGGCCTCGCTCGGTTACGTCGTCGCCGTGCCCGACCTGTTCTGGCGGCTGGAGCGGAACTGGGCGTCCGGCCACGATGACGAGGGGGTGGCCCGCTCGCTGGAGCTGGGCTCCCGGTACGACGTCGAAGCCGGTGCGGACGACTGCGCTGCCGCGTTCGAGACGCTGTCGTCGCTTCCGGAGGTGATGGGCGGGGCAGGGATCCTCGGCTTCTGCCTCGGCGGCTCCCTGGCCTACGTCCTCGCCGCCCGCGCCGAGCCGGCGGTGCTGCTGTCGTTCTACGGCACGGCGGTGCCCGAGAAGCTCGGGCTGCTGGACGAGATCCACTGCCCCGTCCAGTTCCACTTCGGCGGGCAGGACACGTACATCCCGCGGGACAAGGTGGCGGCGGTGGAGGAGGCCGTGGCGGGCAGGCCCGGCGTGGAGATCCACGTGCAGGAGGCCGCCGGCCACGCCTTCCACAACTTCCGCGCCCCCCGGTTCCACCATCCGGAGGCGGGCCGTACGGCCTGGCGGCTGGCGATGGACTTCCTCGCGCGCCGTCTGCCCGCGAGCTGAGCGGCCTCAGCCGTCCGAGCGCTGCAGGGCGGGCTCCTCGCTGGCGGGTCCGGCGCCCGGCCGGGTCCAGGGCAGCGCCGGCAGCCCCAGCCGGACGCGCAGGAACGTCCAGAAGACGGGGGCGGCGAGGAGCAGGCCGGCCAGCACCCACACGGTGGGGCTGTTGCCCACGCCGAACATCTTCAACGCCGACGCCAGCAGCACGAACGCCAGGGCACGCCGGATCAGGCCGCCGGGCGCCCGGGAGGAGATCCGCGACCCGATGTAGACGCCGGGGATCGACCCCACCAGCAGGGCCGTCGTGATCGAGAGCTGGAAGTCGCCGAACAGCAGGTGCCCCAGCGCCGCCGACATCACGAGCGGAACGGCCTGGACCAGGTCGGTCCCGACGAGCTGGTTGGCCTTGAGCGCGGGGTAGAGGGCGAGCAGGGCCACGATGATGAGCGAGCCCGAGCCCACCGAGGTCATGCCCACCACGATGCCGCCGACCGCTCCGACCAGCGCGGTAGGGACGGGCCGTACGGTGACGGAGGGCAGCCCGGTGGCGGCCGGCTCGCCGGGCGCGGCGGTGCGGCGGCCGGTCTCCGGCGTACGGCCCTCGGCCCGGTCGCGCAGGGCCAGGTATCCGCGCACGGCCAGGCCCGCCGCCGCGATGAGCAGCGCGATGCCCAGGCCCTTCTGGATCACGTCCTGTACGCCCTCGCCGTCGCCCAGCGCCCGGGCCAGCAGCACCCCGCAGAACGCCGCCGGGACGGAACCGGCGCAGAGCCAGGCCACGAGCCGGAGGTTCACCGTCCCCCGCCGCAGGTGGACGAGGCCGCCGATCGGCTTCATGACGGCGGCGGCGACGAGGTCGCTGGAGACGGCGGTGAGGGGAGGCACGCCGAAGAACGTCACGAGCATGGGCGTCATCAGCGCCCCTCCGCCCATGCCCGTCAGGCCGACGACGACGGCGACCAGAAATGAGCCGATCGCCATGGTGTAGTCGAAATGCACCCGCTAACCCTACCTTTCCCATCGGAATTAGGGATACCCCGTCTCGATGGGAGTGCCTTACCGTTGACATCGTTGTCATAGCCGGAATGCCGTTCCGGCGCTTACTCGGTTAAGTGGATACGACCGCCCAGGAGTGAGATCAAACGTGAGCATCTGCCCTCCGCTTACGCGGGCGCGGCCGTGACCGTCCTCGCCGTGGACATCGGCGGCACCAAGTTCGCGGCGGCCGCGGTGACCGCCGACGGCGAGATCCTGGCCCGCGCCGAGATCCCGCTGAGCGGCTCGGCCCCGGCCGGTGACACCCTGTCGGAGGTGGTCGCCCGGATCACCGCCACCGTGCCCCCCTCCGAGCTGAAGGGCGTCGGTGTGGGATCCGCAGGCCCTCTCGATCACGTCGAGGGAACGGTCAGCCCGGTGAACATCCCGAGCTGGCGGGGCTTCCCCCTGGTCGACGTCCTGGGCGAGATGCTCCCCGGCCGTCCCGTACGGCTGGCGGGCGACGGCCAGTGCATGGCACTCGGCGAGTGGTGGCGGGGCACGCCGGACGGGCCGGTCTCCCGGGCGATGCTCGGCATGGTCGTGTCCACGGGCGTCGGCGGCGGGTTCGTCCTCGACGGCGTGCCGTACGTGGGGCCGACCGGGAACGCGGGCCACATCGGCCACATCACCGTCGACTCCGGCGGCGAGGCGTGCCCCTGCGGCGGGATCGGGTGCGTCGAGACCATCGCCAGCGGGCCGAGCATGGCGCGGTGGGCCGGATCGAACGGCTGGCAGGGCGACGACGCGCGGGCGCTGGCCGCCGACGCCGCTGACGGGCATCCGGTGGCGCGCCTGGCGTTCCAGCGCGCCGCCGACGCCCTGGCGACCGCGATCCTCACCGCGGCCGCGCTGCTGGACCTCGACCACGTCGTCGTCGGAGGGGGCGTCGCCGCCGCAGGGCCGGCCCTGTTCGATCCGCTCAAGCGTGCCGTCGAGCGGAACGCCGGGATGGCTTTCCTGCGCCGCCTGCGGGTGGAGCCGACCTCCCTGGGCCGCGACGCCGGCCTGTTCGGCGCCGCCGCCCTGGTGCTGCGGGCCACATGAGCCGGCCCACGTGAACGCGGCGCCGGTTCGGGGCGGGTCACGGGGTCACAGGCGCTCGAAACCCCGGCCCCGCTCCCAGTCGGTGACCGCGCTCTCGAAGGCCGTGAGCTCGGCGCGGCGCCTGCGCCGGGAGTGTCGCTCTTCCCTGGCGGGACGACGACGGGCTCGCCGAACCGGTGCCATCCGGTCGCGGACCGGTACCGCACGGGGACGGCCGGCCGCACGCCGGCCGCCGGGAGTCTCGGGAGCGCGTGAGGCGGCGGGACCTCCGGCGGGCAGACGCTCGGGGGACATGCTGATCACCGCGCTTCCTCCTCGGCCTCGCCGGCGGCGGCGACGGCGTGCAGAAGCCGTTCCACCTCGGCGGATGTGGTGTGCGGGTTGAGCAGGGTCAGCTTGAGCCGCACCCGCCCGGGGCCCTCCCCTGGCAACTCGGTGCGGCCGATCACGGCCCGTCCCTCTCGGAGCAGCCGGCGCCGCAGCCCTGCGTTGACCTCGTCCGACCAGGCGGAGTCGGCGGGCAGGTAGCGGAACAAGAACGCGGTCAGGACGGGCTCGGCGTGCAGCTCCAGCCGGGGATGCGCGCGTACCGTGGCGGCCCCCGCCCGGGCGAGGTCGTGACAGGCGTCCACGAGCCGGCCGAGGCCCTCGCGGCCCAGGGTCCGTAAGGTCACCGCGAGGGGGAAGGCGTCCGCCCGGCGGGTGGTGCGCAGGGAGAGCCCCAGCAGGCTCCCGTAACCGGCCTCCTCGTCGTCGGCCGGGTTGAGGTAGGCGGCGCGCCGGGCCAGCGACGCGTACGTCTCCGCCCGCCGGACCAGGAAGACCCCGGCGGCGATCGGCTGCCAGCCCAGCTTGTGCCAGTCGAGGGACACCGAGTCGGCCAGGGCGATCCCGTCCATCAGTGGAGCGAGCCGGTCCGACAGCAGCGCCGCGCCGCCGTACGCGGCGTCCACATGCAGCCAGGCACAGTGCTCGGCGGCGAGCGCGGCGCACGCCGGCAGGGGGTCGACCGCTCCGGTGTCGGTGGTGCCCGCCGTCGCCACCACGGCCACCGGGGTCTCGCCCGCACTGACACTTCGCTTGAGGGCGTCCCCGAGCGCACGGGGATCCATCCGCAGCTCGTGGTCGACCGGGACGGGCACGACGGCCTGCTCGCCTAGGCCGAGCAGGGCCGCCGACCGCTGTACGGAGAAATGGGCGGCCTCGCTCGCGAAGATCCTCGGGCGAAGCCCGGCCGGTCCAGCCAGTTCGGTGAGCCCGGTGAGCCCGGTGAGCCCCACCTGGCTTCCGGTCGCCCGGCCCAGCACCCGGTCACGGGCGAGCATCAGGCCCATCAGGTTCGACTCCGTGCCGCCGGAGGTGAGCACGCCGGTGGCGTCGGACGGGTAGCCGACCAGCTCCCCCAGCTCCTTCAGCAGGAGGGTCTCGACCGACGTGGCGGCGGGCGCCTGGTCCCAGGAGTCCATGGAGGGGTTGAGCGCCGACACCGCCAGGTCGGCGGCCACGGCGACGGCGAGGGGCGGGCAGTGCAGGTGCGCCGAGCACCAGGGATCCGCCGGGTCGGCGCTGCCGTACGCCAGGAGGGCGGTCAGGTCGCGCAGCACGTCGCCACCGCCACCGGGATCACCGCCGCCGTCGCTGGTGTGGCGGGCGCCGCCGGTGCCGGACAGAGCCCGCGCGACTTCGGCGGCGAGATCCTCGGGCGATCCGGCGGGGACCGGGCCGCCCCGGCGTGCGGCGCCCGAGACCAGGGCGTCCAGCACGATGCGGAGCAACGGCTCCAGGGCCTCCGCCCCGCCGGCGCCCCCGGCCAGCGCCGCCGGGAGCATACGCAGAGGGTCGCTCATGCCGGCCGCCCAGCGAACCTCGCGGACGTCACCTCGGCGATGGCGTCGGCCAGCCGGTCGAGGACGGCCTCGGCCTCCTCGTCCGTGATGGTCAGCGGGGGGAGCAGCCGGACCGTCGCGTCGTACCGGCCGCCGAGCTCGACGATGAGACCGCGATCCAGGCAGGCCGCGCGGACCTCAGCCGCCGTCCGGGGGGCCGGTGGGCGCGCTCCGCACGAGTCGGGCGCCGCGTCGGGGTCGACGAGCTCGACGCCGATCATCAGGCCGCGTCCGCGCACGTCGCCGATCGCGGGCAGCTCGGTCCGCAGCCCGTCGAGGCGCGACATGACGCGGGCGCCGACGGCCGCCGCCCGCGCGGCGAGCCCCTCGCGGACGACGTGCCGCAGGGTGGCCGTGCCCGCGGCCATCGCGAGCGTGTTGCCGCGGAATGTGCCGGTGTGGGCGCCGGGCAGCCAGCCGTCGTAGTCGTCCCGGTAGACGATCACGGCCAGCGGCAGGCCGCCGCCGATGGCCTTCGACATCACGATCGCGTCGGGCACGATCCCGCTGTGCTCGACGGCCCAGAAGGCCCCCGTACGCCCGACGCCGGTCTGCACCTCGTCGACGATCAGCGGGATCTCGCGCTCGGCGGTGACGCGGCGCATCTCGCGGAGCCAGCCGTCGGGCGCGGGGACGGCGCCGCCCTCGCCCTGCACGACCTCGACGATCATCGCGGCGGGCGGGACGACTCCGCCGGCCGGGTCGTCGAGCAGCCGTTCCGCGTACGTCGCCGCGAGCTCCGCGCCCCGTTCCCCGCCGACCCCGAAGGGGCAGCGGTACGCGTACGGGTACGGCAGCCGCGTCACGTCGGCGGCGATCCCGGGCACCGGAGCCTTGACCGTGACGTTGCCGCCGGCGGCCAGGGCGCCCGCGGTCATGCCGTGGTAGGCGCCGGTGAAGGCGATCAGCCCGTGGCGCCCGGTGGCGGTCTGCATCAGCTTCAGCGCCGCCTCGACCGCGTCCGTGCCCGCCGGGCCGCAGAAGTGGACGCGGGCCCGGTCGCGCAGGCCGTCCGGCAGCGTGGCGAACAGCGTCTCGACGAACTCGTCCTTCTCTGGCGTCGCCAGGTCCAGCACGTGCAGGGGGGCGCCGCCGTCGACGGTCCGCCGGATGGCCTCCAGCACCACCGGGTGGTTGTGGCCGAGGGCGAGGGTGCCGGCTCCGGAGAGGCAGTCGAGGTAGCGGCGCCCGTCGGCGCCCTCGACCGTCATGCCGGACGCCTTGACCGGGACGATCGGGAAGGACCGGGCGTACGTGCGGGCCGAGGACTCCCGGGCGCGCTGGCGCCGCAGGACGCCGCCTGCGTCGGCACGGGCGCCGGGCTGACGGGAGATGCCGTCGTTCAAGGTCATCGATCAGGCTCCTGGTGATGGGCTGCGGATGATCAGAGCATGTGCCGTTCGGCGACGGGGTGGCCGAGGAAGCGGTGCATTGCGAACTCCCAGCCGTAGGAGCCCGCGTAGGGGAAGACGACCAGGTCGCCGGCGCGGACGCGGTCCACGTGGACGTCGCGCAGCAGGGTGTCCTCCGGTGTGCACAGCTCGCCCACGATGGTGATCCTGACGTCTTCGGCGGCGGGGCGCGGCAGGCCCGGCGGCCACCGCTCGACGGGCAGGATCGCGACGTTGTGGACGATGTCCCACGACGTGGGCAGCAGGAAGTGGTTGATGCCGCCGCGCAGCACGGCGAACCACCCGCCGTACGACCGCTTCACGTCGGTCACCTCGGCGGCGTACCAGCCGCAGGCGGCGGCGAGGAGGCGGCCGGGCTCCAGCACGACCCGCACGCCGGGCGGCGGCTCCACCTGCCCGGCGAGCTTGCCGAACAGGGCGACGTCGAAGGGCTCCTCGCCTTCGAACGCCACACCCAGGCCGCCGCCGATGCCGACGTGGCGCAGGTCCACGCCGTTCTCGCGCGCCGTACGGGCGCTCCACTCCACGCACCACCGCAGGTACGCCGCGTGGGCCCGCGCGTCGAGGTTGTTGGAGGCGGCGTGGACGTGGAAGCCGGCCAGGTCGACGCCCGGCAGCCGCACCGCCTCCCGCAGGACCTCGGGCACGTCGGGCTCGGGCACCCCGAACGCCGACGGAGTGCCGCCCATGTGCAGCGAGCCCCCGATCGGGATCTCGGCGGGGTTGACGCGCAGGGCGACCCGGGCGCGGACTCCTTCGCCGGCCGCGATCCGGCTGATCCGGCGCAGCTCCAGCGGGCTCTCGGCGTTGATCGCCTCGACGCCTGCCCTGACCAGGGCCGTCAGGAACGGGACCGACTTGGCCGGCCCCGCGGCGACCACACGGGTTATTCCCTCTGCCGTACGGGCGTGGACCCGGCGGGCGAGCTCCAGCTCGGTGACGGACGCCACCTCGAAGCCGTCGACGTGCGGGGCGAGGGACTCCACGACGCCGGGGAAGGAGTTGGCCTTCATCGCGTAGTGGACGGCGGCCCACTTGGGAAGCGCGGCCCGCAGCGCCCCGGCCTGCGCGGCGGCGATCGAGCCGTCGTACAGGTACGCGGAGACCGTCGTAACGCCGTCCGCCATGCTGAGCAGGCGGCTGCGCAGGGCTCCGGGAAGCACCTCCACCGGATAGGCGGATCGCGGCGCCGCCGAGGGGGGAAGCTGCATCGTCACATCGTCTCACTCCAATAACTTAGGTGAGCCTAACCTAACATCGATCGACGATCTGACAAGGGGACGGATCACTATGTGAGCCGTGTCGCCTGTGGGAGCGGGGATCGTGGAGACCGTCGGCATGACGGAAATTTCGGGATGGATGAGCGGCGGTACTGTGGGAGAGATCCGAGACCGGAAGGCTGTGGGATGACGGGAACGCCTGGGTGAGCCGCGCCACTCGCCCCGCCGCCGGTGGACCGGCGCGCCCGCCCGGCATGTCCCGGGACGGGGACCGGCTCCCCGATCTGCCGCCGGCTGTGCTGTTCGCCGCGCTCGACGGCTGCGGCGACGGCGTCGTGCTGTGCGACTCCGTCGGACGCGTGGTGCTGGTCAACGCGGTCGCCGCGGAGATGCTCCCAGGAGTCGAGGCGGGGACGGACACCGCGCGCGGGCCGGCGGCCGAGCTGTTCGCCCACGACGCCTCGCCCGGCAGCGGCGGCGAGGTCCCGCACGGCGATCGGCCCGGCCGCGAGGTGCGGCCCGCGGATCGGCCCCGCGAGGTCCGTTACGGCGATCGTCTCATCCGGGTCCGCGGTGAGCGGGCCGGGCTCGATCACCACGTCTGGCACCTCACCTACGCCGGCCTCGCCGGCCCAGCCGGCGGGGTGGCCGCGGCCTTCGCGCTGCGGGCCGAGCGCAGGCGCACCGAGTTCCTGCTCGACGCCGGCCGCCGGCTGTCCGCCTCCCTGAACACGCGCCGCTGCGCCCGCGCGACCGCGGAGCTCGCCACCGGCTTCCTCGCCGACTCGGCGATCGTCCTGCTCCCGGCCGACCTGCGCCGCCGGGTGGAATGGGTGCGGGTCACCGCCGGGCGTGGACAGGCGTCCGCGCGATTCGAGGAAGGCGCCGTCCCCGCGGCGGACACGGCCACGGTGGCGGGCCTCGCCGACGCTCTGACGGCCTCTCCCCACGGAGGCGTGTGGCGGCTCGACCCGGCCGGGACGCCCGGGTGGCTGGTGCCCGAAGGGTTCGGCGACGCCGGTCACCTGATGGCGATCCCCTTGCCCGGGAACGGAGCGCCGTCGGCCGCTCTCGTCCTGGCCCGGCGCGCGGGCGGGCCGCCCTTCGACGAGGAGGATGAGGCCCTGGCGCGCGCCCTCGCCGTACGGGCCGGAGCCGCGATCGCGGCGGCCACGCTCTACCGGGAGCAGAGCGACACCAACGCGATCCTGACGGGTGATCTGTTGCCGCCCGACCTGCCGGACGTCGACGGGATCGAGCTGGCGGGATCGTTACGCGCGTCCGAGCAGGCCGGGCTCATCGGGGGCGACTTCTACGACGTGTACCTCCCCGACGCCTTCGCGGCCTTCGCCGCCGAGCCGTACCCGCAGGACATCACAGGGGGTGCGGCGACGGACCGGGATATCCGGGCGCCGCTGGTGATCCTGGGCGACGTGTGCGGGAAGGGCGCCCGGGCCGCCGTCCTGGCGGGCCAGGTGCGGCACAGCCTCCGCACGCTGCTCCTGCTGGAGAGCCGCCCGGAGCGGCTGATCGAGCTGCTCAACCGCGCCCTGCTCGCCTCGCCGTCCCCCAACTCGTACGTCACGCTGGTCATGGGCGCGCTGAGCCGGGCCCCCGGGGGTCACACGCGCCTCCACCTCTCGGTGGCCGGGCACCCGCCGCCGCTGGTGCTGCGCCGGGACGGCGTGGTCGAGCGGGTCGCCATACGGGGATCGCTCCTCGGCGCGCTGAAGAACCCCGTCCTGAACGCCGTCACCGTGGACCTGGCCCCCGGCGAGGTGTGCCTGTTCTACAGCGACGGCGTCACCGAGGCGTTCGGAGGCCCCTCCGCCCGGGAGATGTTCGGCCCGGCCCGCCTGGAGGCGGCCCTGGGCACCTGCGCGGGAATGCCGGTGGCCGCCCTCGTCGAGCGGCTGGAGCAGATCAGCACGGAGTGGCTGGCGGGAGGCGAGCACGACGACCGTGCGCTGCTCGCCATCCGGGCCCGCGGCGCGAGTGGTTGACGGTCTCCGTCCCGGGAAGGTCCCTACCGATGAGCAACCTGACCATCGCTCACGACCTGAGCGCGTCCGCCGAGCACTATCTGGAACGCATCGGCGAGGCCGACGAGTACGCCGCCGTGGACGTGGTCCTCGGCCTGATCGAGGACGGCGTTCCGGCCGAGGACGTGCTGCTGCGCGTCGTCGCGCCCGCACAGCGCCTGGTCGGTGAGCTGTGGGCCTCCGGCACCTGGTCGGTGGCGCGTGAGCACGGCGCCACCGCCGTCAGCGAGCGCGCCGTCGCCGCGATCAGCGCGCGTGTACGGCCCCGGCCGACGCTGGGCCGGGCCACCGTGGCCTGCGCCGACGGGGAGTATCACGCGCTGCCCGCCCGGATGACGGCCGAGGTGCTGCGCCTGCGCGGCTGGCGGGTCGACTTCCTCGGCGCCAGCGTGCCGGGACGGCACCTGGTCACGCACCTCCAGCAGACCGGGCCGGACGTCGTCGCCCTCGGCTGCGCGCTGACCACCCGCCTGCCGCGCGTCCACGCGACCATCACCGCCTGCCAGGCCGTCGGCGTCCCGGTCCTCGCCGGCGGGCCCGGCTTCGGCGCGGACGGCCGTTTCGCCGCGCTGCTGGGCGCCGACGGGTGGGCCCCGGCCGCCGACGCCGCCGCCGACCGGCTGGCGTCCGGCGACCTGCCGTCGTTCCCCGCGCCGCAGACCACGGGCCACCTGGCCGGTGAGGAGTACGCGGGGCTCACCCGCCGCCGGGCCGACCTGCTCACGCGTGTGATGGCGGGCCTGACCCGCTCCTACGCCCCCATGGCGTCCTACAGCCCGCAGCAGCTCGAATACACCGCGGAGGACCTGGGGCACATCGCCGACTTCCTCGGCGCGGCCCTGTACGTCGGCGAGCCCGCGGTCTTCACCGACTTCGTCACCTGGACCTGCGACATCCTGGCCGCGCGCGGGGTGCCGGCCGACTCCGTCTCGCATGGGCTGCGGATCTTCCACGACGAGCTGGAGGACCTCCCACAGGCCCGTACGCTGCTCGCCAAGGGCGTCGAGGCGGCTTCCGGCGCCGGCGGCCCCGGGGAGGGCACGCGGTAGATGCCGGACACGCCGCCGTTCCAGGCCGAGCCGTTCGCTCCCGAGCCGGGCGTCATCCGGCTCGCGCTCAAGGGCGCCCTCGACTACAGCACCGCCCCCGACGTGCCGGCAATGGTGCCGGAGCTGTTCGCCGACGGTCCGCACACCCTTGAGCTCGACCTGTCCGGCCTGGAGTTCGTCGACTCCTCGGGCCTGGCGGCGCTGCTGGAGCTGCACCGGGCCTGTGCCGCTCAGGGGGCGCACCTGCGGATCGTGGCCCTCACTCCGCACCTGAGCCACCTGCTGGAGGTCACGATGCTGGACGAGGTCTTCGACCTGCCGGGCTGAGTCCTTTCACGGGGTGGCCGAGGGCGGCGAGGGCGCGGCGAGCGACAATGGGCAGGTGAGCGGGCGCGTCCGCGCGGGCATCCGGGTCGAGGGCGTCGTGCAGGGGGTGGGTTTCCGGCCCTTCGTGTACGGCCTGGCGACGCGGCTCGGGCTCGACGGGCTGGTCGGCAACGACGAGCGCGGCGTCTTCATCGAGGTCGAAGGCGGCCCGGACCGGGTCGAGGAGTTCCTTACGACGCTCCGGGGGAGCCCGCCCCCGCTGGCGGTGATCGAGCGGATCAGCGCCGGCAGCCTCCCGTCCACCGGCGAGAGCGGCTTCCTGATCGCGCGGAGCGCGACCGGCGGGGACCGGCGTGCGCTCGTGTCACCCGACGTCGCCACCTGCGCCGACTGCCTGCGCGAGATGGACGACCCGGCCGACCGGAGGCACGGCTACGCGTTCACCAACTGCACCAACTGCGGGCCCCGTTTCACGATCGTGCGCGACGTGCCGTACGACCGGCCGAACACGACGATGGCCGCGTTCACGATGTGCGAGGACTGCGCGCGGGAGTACCACGATCCGGCCGACCGGCGCTTCCACGCCCAGCCGGTCTGCTGCCCCGCCTGCGGGCCGCGGCTCCGGTTGCTCGGGGGAGACGGCCGGGAGATCCCCGGTGACCCGCTGGCGCGTGCGGTCACTCTGCTCCGCGGAGGCGAGGTGGTGGCGGTCAAGGGGCTCGGCGGCTACCACCTCGCCGCTCTGGCCTCCAGCGAGCCCGCCGTCGCCGCGCTGCGGTCGCGCAAGCACCGGGAGGACAAGCCGTTCGCCGTGATGGTGCCTGACCTGGCGGCGGCACGCCTGCTGTGCGACGTGGATTCCGACGAGGAGCGCCTGCTGGAGGACCGTGCCCGGCCCATCGTGCTGCTCACGCGGCTGGCGGACGCGGACATCGCGCCTTCGGCGGCGCCGGGGAACCGGTCGCTCGGCCTGATGCTGCCCTACACCCCGCTGCATCACCTCCTGATGCGTGCGCTGGCCCGCCCTGTGGTGCTGACCAGCGGGAACGTCTCCGACGAGCCGATCGCCTACCGCGACGCCGATGCTCTGGAACGGCTCGGCGGCATCGCCGGCGCCTTCCTGACCCATGACCGGCCGATCCACACGCGTACCGACGACTCGGTCGTCAGGGTCTTCCGTGGCCGGGAGCTGCCGATCCGGCGCTCGCGCGGATACGCGCCGCGTCCGCTGCCGCTGGCCTGGGGCGTCCCCCGTCCCGTCCTCGCCTGCGGCGCCGAGCTCAAGCACACGTTCTGCCTGGCCAAGGGGGATCACGCGTTCGTCTCCCACCACATCGGGGACCTGGAGAACCACGAGACGCTGCGCTCGTTCACCGATGGGGTCGAGCACTTCCGGCGGCTGTTCGACATCGTCCCCGAGGTCGTGGCCCACGACCTGCATCCCGAATACCTGTCCACCAAGTTCGCTCTGGAACAGGAGGGCGCCGACCTGGTGGGGGTGCAGCACCACCACGCCCACATCGCGTCCTGCCTGGCCGACAACGGGGTGGCCGGGCCGGTGATCGGGGTGGCCTTCGACGGCCTGGGGTACGGCCCGGACGGCACGCTGTGGGGCGGGGAGTTCCTCGTCGCCGACCTGGCGGGATTCACCCGGTCGGGACATCTGGCGACGGTGCCCATGCCGGGTGGCGCGGCGGCGATCCGGCAACCCTGGCGGATGGCCGCCGCCTACCTCGACCTGCTGGGCGACGCCCCGGCCGATCTGCCGGTCGTACGGCGCAACGCCGAGCGCTGGGACGCCGTGACGGCGCTGGCCCGCCGGGGGCTGAACGCGCCTCACACGTCCAGCATGGGACGGCTGTTCGACGCCGTTGCCGCCATGGTGGGCGAGCGGGACTCGATCACCTACGAGGGCCAGGCCGCGATCGAGCTGGAGCAGTGCGCCGACCCAGCGGAGACCGGCGCGTACGCTTGCCGCCTCACGGACGGGACGCCGTTCGAGGTGCGGGGCGTCGATCTGGTGGAAGCGGTCGCCGGAGATCTACAGGCGGGTACGGAGGCGCCGGTGGTGGCCGCGCGCTTCCACAACGCGGTCGTCCAGGTCGTCGCGGACGGCTGCTCGCGAATCAGAGAGGCGGGCGGCCCGTCCACCGTGGCCCTGTCCGGCGGCGTGTTCCAGAACATGCTGCTGCTGGAGCGGGCCGCGACCCTGCTGGAGGAGCGCGGTTTCCGGGTGCTGCTGCACCATCGGGTGCCGCCGAACGACGGCGGCGTCAGCCTCGGGCAGGCCGCCGTCGCCGCCGCCCTCGACCGCCACTGACCCGCAGCCTCAGACCCACAGCTCAGTCACAGGGTCTCGGGGAGCAGCGTCAAGGTCGCGACGTGCCGTGGCCGTACGGCGGTGAAATGGCGGCGGTCAAGAGTGGCGACCTTTATAACCCGCAGCCGTTCAGCGACCGCGATCAGCGAAGCATCGACCAAGCCGAGCCGTAAGTCGTCATACGTCTCAACGAGTTGAGCGGCACGGTCCACGTCCTCGGGCGCCAACTCCACCAGTTCGAGTTCGCCTCGCGCCACTGATGCCAGGAATGCGGCTTCGCTCTTTGCGCCGAGATTCTTCTCCACATGCCAGGAGGTCTCGGTCAGGACGGTGGTGGGAAGCAGGAGCCGGCCAGGAATGGTGGCGAGCAATCGCGCCGAAACCGTGTGATGAGCGTCGGATCGATCGATCGCGGCGTACAGGACTCCGGTGTCCACAAGCGTGACCGTCACGAAGGACGATCCAACCCCTCCCGGAGCAGTTCGTCATGCCGTTCGGAGATATCGCTGCGTCCAGACGCTCCCAAGCCGATGAAGGACAACTCCCGCCGCGCGGACTGAGTCTGTGGCGTCTCGGCGAACCTGGACAACTCCGGGTCGGACTCCACAAGCACGCGCAGACGCCGCACCCCGGCGGGTGGAAGTCGGTCGACGAGGTGGTGCATGTCCTCGTATTCATGGGCAGCGGTCATACCTCCGAGTCTACGCACCGCTCCCGGCCCCGAGCGCTAGCCTCCTGGACCTCGCTCCACTTGGCGTATCCGTCGCTCATCGGCTCCCTCTGCCGCATGCTGCCTCGCGTTCCTTCAGGCGCGCAGGAGGGCGTCGACCGGTCGCACCCTGTTGTGGCACAGGAGGCGCCGTCCGTCATGATCGATGGAACTCGTGCACGACCTCGATGCGGCCGATGATGTGGTCGTTGAACTTATCCAGCTCCTCGGCGGGGACCCACAACTCCAGGATGTCCCTGCCGCCCGCCTGCTGGACCGGGTAGCGGGCGAGAAAGTCGCTGTCGACCTGGAATCGGGTGACGTAGCCGGCGCCGGAGTGCGGGACGTTCCAGTCTCGGGCGATTTTGATCGCGTAGCCCTCGTTCAGCACCGGATAGAAGATCGGCTGCTCGGGCAGGCGCGGCGGCCATCTGCGCCATCCCGATTGGCGCACCAGCTCCAGCTCCTCAGGACCGGTCGGCCGCCAGAGCGTGGTGGCCCACCCGGTTTGGTCGTCATGGGTCGCTCCTCTTTCGCTCCCGTGTCAAGGGTGACGGTAACAATCACGAGAAGGCGGACGACACCGGATTTGCCGGCTGATCAACGTCCGTCAGCCGGCCTGGTCGCCGGAGGGGAGGGTGGGGCTGTCGGCGTCGACGGGCTCCTGCGGCTCGACGCCGGTGGAGTCCTCGGCCGACGAGGTCCCGTACGGGCGGCCCGATCGGCCCTTGACCCCCGCCGTCTCGCGCCCCGCCTCGCCTTCCTCCTGGGCGATCTCCTCGCCCCGCCGGGCGGGGCCGGGCCCGACGTCCTGCGCGGAGGCCGCCTCGGTGTCGGCCGCCGGGACGCCCGACTCCTCCTCCTCGGACGTCAGCCGTCCCGGGCCCGGCTCCCCGGCCGCGTCCGGAGAGAAGGCGCGGTCGCCCGCCTGCGCGGCCTCCTCGCTTCCGCCTCCGACATCCGGGGAGTAGCCGTGCTGGTCATCCCCCTCGAACCGGCCGGGCCGGTCGGTCTCACGTGTCTCATTCATCTCACACCTGCCTGAGCAGTCGCTTCGGTCAGCAGATTCGCGGCAGCGGATCGCCGACCAGCACGTCGACGATGCGGGTGCCACCGAAGGCGGTCCGCAGCAGCACGAGGCCCGGCGGGTCGTCCTTGACGTGGCCGATGAGCGCGGCGCCCGCGCCGAGCGGATGCCCGCGCAGGGCGTCGAGGGCGGCTCCGGCGGCCTTCCCGTCGACGACCGCGATCATCCGGCCCTCGCAGGCGACGTAGAGCGGGTCGATGCCGAGCAGCTCACACGCGCCGCGCACGCCCGGCCGTACGGGAATGGCGTCCTCGTCGACGACAACGGCGACACCGGAGGCGCGGGCGACCTCGTTCAATATGGTCGCCACCCCGCCCCGCGTGGCGTCGCGCAGGCACCGTACGCCGTCCGGCGCCGCGTCCAGCAGCGCCGCGGTGAGGCCGTTCAGCGGGGCGGTGTCCGACGTGAGGTCGGCCTCGATGTCCAGCTCGCCGCGGGCCAGCATGATCGTCACGCCGTGCTCGCCGATCGGGCCGGACACGATGACGGCGTCCCCGGGACGCGCCCCGGCGGCGCTGAGGGCGATCGGACGGTCCAGCACGCCCACCCCGGCGGTGCTTACGTAGCAGCCGTCGGCCTTGCCGCGCTGGACGACCTTGGTGTCGCCGGTCACGACGCTCACCTCCGCCTCCGCGGCCGCCGCGGCCATCGACGCGGTGATGCGCCGCAGGTCGTCGAGGGGGAAGCCCTCCTCCAGCACGAATCCCGCCGCCAGGTAGAGCGGGCGGGCCCCGCAGACCGACAGGTCGTTCACGGTCCCGTTGACCGCGAGGTCCCCGATGTCGCCTCCGGGGAAGAACAGCGGGGAGACCACGTACGAGTCGGTCGTGAAGGCGAGCCGCGAGGTGCCCATGCCGAACACGGCGCCGTCCTCCAGCGGCTCCAGCAGCGGGTTGCGGAACGCCTCCAGGAAGACCGCCTCGATGAGGGTCTGCGACGCCTTGCCGCCCGCGCCGTGGGCCATCGTGATGTGCTCCTCGCGCACCCGGGCCTTGCGGCTGCGGGCGCGGTCGATGCGTTCGAGCACCTGCTCCTCGCGGCTCCGCGGGCCGGCCGTCGTGGCGTGCTCCCGCGCGTCGGCGGCGCCCGCGTGCTCGCGGACGGCCGCTTCGGCCCAGCCCGCCGTCCGTTCCGTCTCCGCGCTCCGGTCGACGCCGGCGACCTGTTCGAGGTCCGCGGCATGTTCGAGGCCGGCCGCGCGTTCGGTTCCGGTCACCGGGTCGCCTCCCTCACCCGCTCCCGCGAGAAGCGGCCGAAGTTGTAGTACGCCGCGCAGGCGCCCTCGGAGGACACCATGCAGGTGCCGATCGGCGTCTCCGGCGTGCAGGCCGTGCCGAACACCTTGCACTCCCACGGCTTGAGCACGCCCTTGAGCACCTCGCCGCACTGGCAGGCCTTCGGGTCCGCCACCCGTACGCCGGGGATGTCGAACAGCCGCTCGGCGTCGTGGACGGCGTAGCGGTCGCGCACCCGCAGTGCGGAGTGCGAGATGAAGCCGAGGCCGCGCCACTCGAAGTACGGCCGCAGCTCCATGACCTCGCCGATGACCTGGAGCGCCTTGACGTTGCCCGCCCACGGCACCACCCGCGCGTACTGGTTCTCCACCTCCGACCGGCCCTCGGCGAGCTGCCGCAGCAGCATGTAGATCGACTGGAGGATGTCCAGCGGCTCGAACCCCGCCACCACCAGCGGCTTGCCGTAGTTGCGGGCGATGAACTCGTACGGCCGGCAGCCGATGACGGTCGACACGTGACCGGGGCCGATGAAGCCGTCGAGACGCAGGTCGGGCGAGTCGAGGATCGCCTTGATCGCCGGGATGATCGTCACGTGGTTGCAGAAGACCGAGAAGTTGCGCAGGCCCTCGGCCGCCGCCCGCAGCACGGTCATGGCGGTCGACGGCGCGGTGGTCTCGAACCCGATCGCCATGAACACCACCCGGTCGCCGGGGTTCTGCCGGGCCACCTTCAACGCGTCCAGAGGCGAGTAGACCATGCGGATCCGCGCGCCCTGGGCCATGGAGTCGAAGAACGACCCCCGCCCGCCGGGCACCCGCATCATGTCGCCGAACGACGTCATCACGACGCCGGGCTGCTCGGCGATGTGGATGGCGTCGTCCACCCGGCCCATCGGGATCACGCAGACCGGGCATCCGGGCCCGTGGACCAGCGTGACCGTCTCGGGCAGGTAGTCCTCCAGCCCGTGCTTGTAGATGGTGTGGGTGTGGCCGCCGCACACCTCCATGAACTTGTACGCCCGGCCCGGCTCGCACAGGCTCGCGATCTTCGCTGAGAGGGCCCGGGCCTTGTCGGCGTCGCGGTACTCGTCGACGAAGCGCATCGCGCTCACCCCCGATCCGTACGGTCGATGGACGAGTCGCGGAGCGCGGCCAGCTCGTCGTCATAGGCCTGGCCGATGCCCTCCAGGAAGTCCAGCGCGGCCCTGGCCTCCTCCTCGTCGATCTTCGAAAGGGCGAAGCCGACGTGGATCAGGACCCAGTCGCCGGGCCGGAGCGGCTCGTTCTCCAGCAGGCCGATGTTGATCGCCCGCCGGACCCCGCTCACGTCGACCTTGGCGAGGTCACTGTGGCCGGGCTGGATCTCCACGATCTCGCCCGGAATGCCCAGGCACATGGGACTCCTCCGCGATCTGGATGGATTCGAGGACGAGCCGGTCGCCGCCCTCGGTGTCGATTTCGGTGCCGCCGCACCCGGGGCAGAGCACGAGGGGGTCGGCGGACATGGTGGTGCGCCCGCAGGCGCGGCAGGTGAGCCTGGCGGGCTCGATGACGAGGTCAAGCGTGGCGCCCTCGGCGGTGGTCCCCTCCGCGACCACGGCGAATGCCTGGTCCATGGCGGGCGTGGCGATGCGCAGCAGCGCCCCCGCCCGTACGCGGACCCGGCGCACCGGCCTGCCCTTGGCGCGGCGCTCGACCGCGTCGAGGACGGCCTCGGCGATCCCGAACTCGTGCACGCGCTCACCCCCCTCCGGCGGGCCCCGCCACCCGGCGGGGGGAGGTCCGCAGCAGCATCCTGCGGATCCGCACGTACCGCTTGATGTCGGGGAGCGACTGGACGAGCAGCGCGGCCACGCCCGCCAGGAACAGCAGGATGATCAGGCGTTTCAGCATCGTGTCTCCTCCTCGTGCCCCGCGGCGACCGGCGCGTCCGCCCGCCGCCGCTGCTCGATCAGTTCGAGGACGAGGCCGGCGGCGGGCTCGACCGCCCCGGCGACCGGGAGGCTCAGGTCCATCCCGGGCGAGGTGTCCGCCGGCTCGCAGCCCACGACGAGCACGCCGGTGCCGGGATGGCCCAGGGCCCGCGCGAGCGTGATGACCGCCTCGGGAGTCATCGCGTGGCCGTCGACGAACGCGCCGGTGGTCTCGCCGGTCTCACCGGTCTCACCGGGCGAGGGCTCCAGGACGTAGAGCGTGCCCGGCGGCCTCCCGCGCGGGGCCGCGTCCACGAGGATGGCCAGGTCGTAGCCCGAGGTCAGCTCGTACGCCAGGTGGACGCCGCGGATGCCGAAGTCGCCGGCCTCGACGCCGGGCGGCAGGTCCGCCTCGGCCAGCCGCCGGGCCACGGCCACGCCGAACCCGTCGTCCCCGAGGAAGACGTTGCCGACCCCCGCGACCAGGATCCTCACGGCTCGTCCCCCCCGAACGGCTGGTCTTCCCCGAACGGCTGGTCTTCCCCCAGCGACCCGAGCGGCTCCACCTCGTCGGGGGCGAAGTAGAGGTAACGCCCGTGCGCCCGCTGCAGGTCGGCCCCGGGGTCGTCGTCCAGCGTGACGGCGAGGTGCCGCGCCCCGTCCACGTCGGACAGAACGGCCTCCACCCGGGCCGTACGGCCGGTGAGGAACATGTCGTGGGCGTCGGCGCGCCGTCTGCCGGGCCGCAGCCGCACCCGGCTGCCCCGGGCCACCGTCACCCCGTCGACCACCACGCCGTCGGTCTCCGGCGACACGTCCTGGTCGGCCCCCGGGTCCCACCACGGGACACCGGTCTCGCGGGGCTCGCGGGGCTCGCGGGGCTCGCGGGGCGCCGGATCCCAGGCGGGGTGGCGGATCGCGCCGTGCAGCCGCTCCAGCAGGTCGGGCGGCAGGTCGCCGGCCCGCTCCACGATCTCGGCCGCCCTGGGATCGGTCGCGCCGGCCTCCCGCTTCTCCTCGTCGGTCAGCGTGAGCGTGCGCAGGCTGAGCAGCTCGTCGATCTCGGTCGAGTCGAACAGGTCGCCGGGGCTCTCCGGGGCGATCTCCGGATAGTCGTACAGGATGATCGGGGAGGACAGCACGACGTCGCGGTGGTCCGGATCCCCTACCAGCACCGGCCACGTGTGCTCGTTGCGGCACAGCTCGGCCGCCGCCCTGGCCCACTCCGGCGGGTCGAGCAGCGAGACGAAGGACCCGCCGGTCACCCCGATGAGCAGATGGGCGGCGACGAACGAGTGCCGCAGGGCCTGCTCGCGCGGCGCCTCCGCCCGCTCCCACCCGGCCCGGTTCTCCGCTGTTACGTGCACTCTGACCAGGCCGTACGGCCCGGGGAGCCGCTCGGCCGCGACGCGGAGGGCGCCGCTCAGCGGCCGGTGCCTGCTGACGACCCGGCCGACCTGCTCGCCGTCGGGGGAGACGATCGGCTCGACCGAGCGGTCACCGGGCACGCGCACCTCCACCGTGTGCGGCGTCCCGCCCAGCTCCGCCAGGAGCAGCACGGCCCGCGCCTCGCGCTCGGTCGCCTCCTCGAAGGTGAGGTAGGTCCGGTCGCCCGCCGTCAGCCGTGGCACGCGCCGGTGCCGACCGTCCACGGTGCGCTCCACGGTCCGCGTCTTGACGTGCAGGAACCGCAGGCGCAGGTCGAGCGCCGCGTCGTGCCCCGCCTCCAGGAGGCACTCGGTGACGCTCGCCGAGGGCTCGCCGGTCGAGGTGAACGCGGGCGGCACGAGCACGCCGAACTGCCAGCGCATCCGGTTCTTCTGGGCGGACGCCCGGTACGGGTAGAGCAGGTAGCCCTCGTAGAGGACGGCGTCGGCGACGCGGCGGGCCCGGTCCATGAGCGCGGTCATCGGCGCGGTCATCGGCCCGCCTCCTTGAGTAACAGCCCGAGGGCCTCGTCCCAGGTCGGCAGGGCCCGTTCCGACTTGAAGCGGAGCAGGTCGCGCAGGGTGTCGCGGCGCAGCCGGAGCCAGCCGGAGCCGGGGAAGCAGTGGTCGATCAGCTCCCGCCAGACGGCGACGGGCAGGCGGTGGCGGGTCTCGCAGTGCCAGGGGATCTGCCGCACCGAGAAGCCCTCCCGCGTCCTGGCGAACACCGTGCCGCTGAACAGCAGGATCAGCGGGATCTCGCCTTCCTCCAGGGACGCGAAGTACTTGCCGGCCGCGACCTCCAGGTCGTAGCTGCACGGAACGGGAAGATCGACCAGCGCGCTGTCCGTGAACCCCGGCACCATGACCGACACCGTCGCGAACTGGATCGGCCGCAGCGTGTCCCCCCAGCGCGCCGGCTCCCCGAACAGATCCGTGAGCAGCGCCGCCTCCTCCGGGGCGTACGGCCTGCGGTGCGGCTCGATGCGGATCTGGCAGCGCAGCGCGAGCGCGTGCACCCCGCCGGGGGAGGGGTCGGTGACGCGCAGTTTGAAGACGAGCGTGGGGGAAGCGGCGTAGGCGTCCGCCCGCACCCCGAGGCACTCGAACCGCGGCTCATGGGTCATCGTCGCCTCCGGGGTCGGTCCGCGGGCCGGGCCGGCGCTCACGCTCGTCGCCGCCTCCGGTGTCCGACACGAGCCGGCTCCGCTCGCGCAGGCCGGCGAAGAAGCCGTCGATGGCGTCCCACGCCACCCGGCCGCCGTCGAAGCCCTTCCAGTGCAGGCGCACCAGCCCGACCAGCCGGTAGCAGGCGTCGATCGGCACGAGGTGGCATGAGAAGCCGTCCTCACGCCGGTCCACCAGCAGTGCCTCGACGTCGGGCTCGGCGTCGGCGAGCGCCGGGTTGGCCGCCAGGATCCGTTCCCAGGTCTCCATCGGCAGGAGGGACTCCGTCGCCCCGGCCGGGCTGGGGTAGAAGGCGACGGTCCGGCCGATCGCGGAGTTGCGGAAGAAGAACGCCGTGCGTACGGGGATCTGCAGCTCCTCCCAGTCGGCCGCCGACATGCGGAACGACGGCGCGTGGAGGTAGCGGTCCGGCACGGCGCGGTATCTTCCCTGGGCGGCCCCCTCGGGCATGAACAGCATCCGGCAGGCCCGGCAGGTGCACAGCAGGGCCCGGGTCTCCACGTCGACCACGTGGCCGTGATCCTCGGCGAGGGGTTCGGAGCACATCTCGCACCCGGGCGTGCCTCCCTGCGGAGGGGCCACCGGAAGGCGCTCGCGGAAGCGGCGCAGGCCGATCGTCACGGGGCGGCCCCCTCCGGCACGGGGCAGGGCCCCGGCGCCCGGCGCCCGATCTGGAGCAGGGGGCCGGCCGGCTCGGCGGCCACCCCGTCCACGTCCACCCGCGACACCTCGGGCGCGGCCTCGGCGATCGCCCGCTCGATGGCCTGGGTGACCGTGATCCTGGACGACGGGCAGCCGTTGCAGGTGCCCTCCAGGCGCAGCCGTACGACGCCGTCGCCGTCCACGCCGAGCAGCTCCACCCCGCCCTCGTGCAGCCCGAGGAACGGGCGCACCTCGTCCAGGGCCGCGCGTACCCGCTCGCCCGTGGTCAGCGGGTGCAGGTCGTGCAGCACGAGCAGGTCGCGGATCAGGTCGTCGTCGACGAGGGCCCGGAGCACGTCCGCCGCCTCCCGCTCGGTGACGATCTCGACGACCCGCTCCAGCCCCGCGCCGTACAGCTCCACGAGGACCCGCACCAGCTCCTCGGCCCTCGCCCGGGCCCCGTCGTCGGCCAGCGCGCCAAGCTCGCCGATCAGCGCCTCCACCCGGTCGCCGGCCGCCTGGACGTCGCGAGCCCGCCGCATCCCCGTGGCCCCCTTCACCCTGTCATCCCCCGGGCGACGCCGGGGTGAAGGCGTGCGGGCTGTGGACGACGCGCAGCTCCCTGCCGCGGCCGAGGTACATGTGCACGCCGCACGGCAGGCACGGGTCGAAGCTGCGCACCGTGCGCATGATGTCGATGCCCTTGAACGTCTCCGGCGGGTTCTCCTCGAAGATCGGCGTGTTCTGCACGGCGTCCTCGTACGGCCCCGGCGTGCCGTAGACGTCGCGGACGCTCGCGTTCCACGGCGTCGGCGGGTACGGATGGTAGTTGGCGATCCTGCCGTTCCTGATCACCATGTGGTGGGAGAGCACACCGCGCACCGCCTCGGTGAACCCGCAGCTGATGGCCTCCTCCGGCACGGTGAAGGGCGACCACGTCTTGGTGTGCCCCTGCCTGACCTCGGCCAGGGCCTGCTCCACGAAGTGGAGCGCGCAGGCCGCGGCGTACGCCTGGAAGTACGTGCGGGCGCGGTTGCGCTCGATGGTGTTCGACAGGGGCTCGCCGTCGTACTCCGGGATCCGCCACTCGAACGACGTCTCCGGCCGGGTGGCCGTCTTCGGCAGGTCGATGACCACGCTGTGCCCGGTGGACCGCACGTAGCCGAAGTCGACCAGGCCGGACAGCGCGGTCACCCACAGCCGGGCGAGCGGCCCCCCGCCGGTGTCGAGCGGCAGCATGTCCTTCCCGTCGAACCAGCGTGGCGACATGACCCAGCTGTACTTGCCGGTGAAGTCGCGCTTCTGCGGGCGCGGGATCGTGTGCTGGTTCCAGGGGTGCCGGATGTCGACGGGGTTGCCGAGCGGGTCCTCGGTGACGAACGGCTCCTGGTCCTCCCAGTCGTCGTAGTAGGAGCTGCCGAGCAGGATCCTGATGCCGAGGTTGATGTCCACCAGGTCGTTGGTGATCAGCTTGCCGTCCACCACGATGCCCGGGGTGACGAACATCCTGCGGCCCCACTCGTTCATCCGCTCGTAGGTGAAGTCGCAGTGCTCCGGGTCGTTGAGGCTGCCCCAGCAGCCCAGCATGACGCGCCTGCGGCCCACCTGCTCGTATCCCGGCAGCGCCTCGTAGAAGAAGTCGAACAGGTCGTCGTGCATGGGCACGACCCGCTTCATGAACTCCACGTAGCGCATGAGGCGGACGAGGTAGTCGGTGAACAACTGCACGGTCGCGACCGTGCCGACCCCGCCCGGATACAGCGTGGAGGGGTGCACGTGGCGGCCCTCCATCAGGCAGAACATCTCCCGCGTGGTGCGGCTCATCGCCAGAGCCTCGCGGTAGAACTCGCCCTCCAGAGGGTTCAGCGAGCGCATGATGTCGGCGATCGTGCGGTAGCCGTGGTCGCGCGCGTGCCGGGCCTCGGTGCGCTCGGCCAGCGCCAGCACGCCCGGGTTGGTCTCCCTGACCATCTTCTCGCAGAAGTCGACCCCGACCAGGTTCTCCTGGAAGATGTTGTGGTCGAACATGTACTCGGCCGACTCGCCGAGGTTGAGAATCCACTCGCCGAGGTGCGGCGGGCGCACGCCGTACGCCATGTTCTGCGCGTAGACCGAGCACGTGGCGTGGTTGTCGCCGCAGATGCCGCAGATGCGGCTGGTGATGAAGTGGGCGTCGCGCGGGTCCTTGCCCTTCATGAAGATGCTGTAGCCCCGGAACACCGACGACGTGCTGTAGCACTCGGCGACCTCGCGGTTCGCGAAGTCCACCTTCGCGTAGATCCCGAGGCTGCCGACGATGCGGGTGATCGGGTCCCACGCCATCTCGACGAGCTCACGGTCCTCCTTGGCCGCCGCGCGGTCCTTGTGCGGTGACAGCGTCATCTCAACTCCCGCGTCATGTCAGCTCCGAGCGTCATCTCAGCTCCAGGGCGCCTTGTAACCGGTGAGCAGCTCGCGTCCCCTCTTGCGCCACTTCGGCTCCTTGTCCACCGTCTTGAGGGTGAAGCCGCGCAGGGTGCGGACGACGCCGCCGTACGCCCGGCTGGCGGTCGCGGAGACGCGCGCCCCGGGCGGCTCGTCCATGAACGGCATGAACTTGTCGGGGAAGCCGGGCATCGTGCACGCGATGCAGATGCCGCCCACGTTGGGGCAGCCGCCGATCCCGTTGATCCAGCCGCGCTTGGGGACGTTGCACTTCACCACCGGCCCCCAGCAGCCGATCTTGACCAGGCACTTGGGGGAGCCGTACTCGGTGGCGAACTGGCCCTGCTCGTAGTAGCCGGCCCGGTCGCAGCCCTCGTGGACGGTCTGGCCGAACAGCCACGTCGGGCGCAGCGCCTCGTCCAGCGGGATCATCGGCGCCTGGCCGGCGACCTGGTAGAGCAGGTAGAGGATGGTCTCCGACAGGTTGTCCGGGTGGATCGGGCAGCCAGGCACGTTGACGATCGGCAGCCCGGCCTTGGATTTCCAGTCCCACCCCAGGTAGTCGGCCACGCCCATCGCGCCGGTCGGGTTGCCGGCCATGGCGTGCACGCCGCCGTACGTGGCGCAGGTGCCGGCCGCGAGCACGGCGGTCGCCTTGGGCGCGAGCCGGTCGAGCCACTCGCTGGTCGTCATCGGCTGGCCGGTGTCCGGGTTGTTGCCGAACCCGCACCAGTAGCCCTCCCGCTTGATCGACTCATTGGGGATCGATCCCTCGACGACCAGCACGAACGGTTCCAGCTCGCCCCGGTCGGCCTTGAAGAACCACTCGATGAAGGTGTCGGCGCCCTGCATGGGGCCGCACTCGAAGTCGATCAGCGGCCAGTGCACCGCGACCCGGGGCAGGCCGGGGAGCGCCCCCATCACGATCTCCTCGATGCTGGGCTGGGTCGCGGCCGTGAGCGCCACGGAGTCGCCGTCGCAGCTCAGGCCCGCGTTTATCCACAGGATGTGGACGACGGGTTCCTCCGTGGCCCCCGATGTCGTCTCCCGCGTCTCGGCCGGCGCGCTCATGCCGCTCACCCCCGTGATCCGCTCGTCGTCGCGCTCGTCGTCAGCAGGGCGCCCTGGGTCAGCTCCCAGAGCGCGTGGTAGACGGTGGTCTGGGCCTCCTGGATCCGGTGCACAGACGACGACGGCACCACGAAGAGGTGGTCGATGGTGCCGAGCTCGGCCATCTGCCCGCCGTAGTAGCCGGCCAGCCCGACCGTGATCATTCCGCGCCGGTCCGCCTCCTCGAAGGCGGCGATGAGGTTGCGGGAGTTGCCGCTCGTGGACAGCCCCAACGCGATGTCGCCGGCGCGGCCGGAGGCGGCGAGCTGGCGGGCGAACACCACCTCGAACCCGACGTCGTTGGCGAGCGCGGTCACCACCGCGACGTCCGCGGTGAGCGCGAACGCCGGCAGCGGCCGGAAGGCGCCCCCGGGGCGCAGGAACAGGGCCGCCACGTCCTGGGCGTCGGTGGAGCTGCCGCCGTTGCCGAAGGCGAACAGCCGGGCGCCCCGGGCGAAGGCCTCGGCCATCGCCTGCGCGCACGCGGCCATCCGCTCCCCGTCGCGCTCGGCCACGGTCCGGCGCAGTGCGGCGATCTCCTCCGCCTTCTCGACGGTGGAGCGGCGCACCTCGGCCAGCACGGAGTCGAGGTCGACGGCGCCCGAGTAGAGGAAGGGGTACAGCGACTCCATCGAGCCGTCCGGCGCAGTCACGTCGCCACCTCCCCGGCCGTCTCCCGAGCGGTCCCCGGGGCCGTGTCCGGGGCTGTCTGGTCGAGCACGGCGATCGCCTCCTTGGCGTGGACCAGGACGGTGTCACCCGCGCGGGCCTCCACGAGCGCGACACTGATCTCCTCCCGGCCGCGCCCGGTGTCGACGAGCGCGAGGTCCGCCTCCAGCAGCCGTACGACCGTCACCGGCACCGCCTCGTCGGAGCAGGTGACGCAGACCTCGCCGTGGCAGTGACCCGTCACGGGCGGCTCCATCGGCCTTCCCAGGATCATGTGACCACCGCCGGATCGAGCACGCCGGGCTGCTCGAAGAACACGTGCACCAGCTCCCACAGGATGTGGTAGGTCGTGACGTGCACTTCCTTGACCACCCGGGGATCGCCGGAACGGGCCACGAGCACATGGTCGACCGCGGCGCTGCGGGCGATCCGCCCGCCGTCGCCCCCGACGAGCGCGACGGTCAGCAGGCCGAGATCGCGGGCCGTCTCCAGAGCCGTGAGCACGTTGCCGCAGTCGCCGTACGCCGAGACGCCCAGCGCGATGTCCTCGGCTTCGGCGAGGTGGCGGATCTGGTGGGCGAAGACGTCGTCGAACCCGATCTCGGCGGCCACCCCGGTGATCGTGGCGACGTCGCCGGTCAGGGACAGGGAGGGGAGCGCCCGCTTGCCCACGATCACCGGATGGACGAACTCCACGGCGATGTGCTGGGCGTCGGTGGCGGCCTCCCCGTTGCCGAAGACGATGAGCCGTCCGCCCCTGTGGAACCGCCGCGCCATGGCGTGGCAGGCGTGGGCCACCGCGTCGGCATCCTCGGCGAGACCGCGGGCCGGGGCCTCGCGACGCGCGAACACCTCCGGAACTGCTGACAGGACCGACTGGTCCATCGCGGACCACATCCCCAGGTCGTGGCCCCTTCGGTTCCCCCTTGGAGAAGGAGCCCCGTATACCGAACGTACGCCCCCATCGGACGGCGAAAATCAACAGAAGTCGGTGATTGCGTAAAGCTCCGCAAGGGGTGCCGAGGCGGGCACGGGGTCGCGGGAGTTCGCCGTTTACCCGCGGCGGACCGGCCGGCGCCGCCACTATGTCCTTAACGGCACACCCCGGCCCCATGGCCGCGGCCGGAGCCGGTGCGCGCCTCCGGCCGCTCGAAAAGAGGGTCTCCAGAACGGCCCGCACGCCGTCCTGGAGACCCTCGTCGTCCCCTGCCCTCACAAGCGGGCGCCCCGATGCCGGGGCGGCCATGAAGGGCCGCCCCGGCACCGGGGGTGCTGGGTCAGGTGCGGGTCCAGCGTTGGTTGGCTCCGCCGTTGCACGTCCAGATGGCGAGCTTGGTGCCGTTGGCTGTGGCGTTGTTCGGCACGTCCAGGCACTTGTTCGCGCCGACGGCGGTGATGGTGCCGTCGGAGTTGAACCGCCACTGCTGGTTGTTCTGGCCGTTGCAGTCCCAGATCAGCACGGTGGTGCCGTCGGCGGTGCCCCGGCCGTTGACGTCCAGGCACTTGTTGCCGAAGACCCGCAGCTCACCGGAGGCGGTGGAGGTCCACTGCTGGTTGGCCTGGCCGTTGCAGTCGTAGATCTGCGCCTGCGCGCCGTTGGTCGCCGTGCCGCCGGTCACGTCCAGGCACCGGCCCGATCCCACACCACGGATTGCACCCGCCGCGCCAGGAGACGGCGACGTCGACGGGCTCGGGCTCGGGCTGACCTGGCCGCCTCCGGTGACGATGTACATGGCCGCGCCGTGCCCCGGCACCGACGCGCTGATCGTCGCCGACGAGGAGGCGGTGGTGTGCGCCCACAGGTCCCGCACCGAATACGACGCCGCCGCGCCCAGCCCCAGCGCCGAGGCGGTGGTCGAGACGGTCGAGGTGGAGGTGCCGCGGTTGAGCAGGACCACCGCGACCGAACCGTTGGACATCGGCTTGCGCCAGACCTCCAGATTCCCGTTGTCGCTGATCTTGTGACCCTGCTTGCCGCCCCAGTCCTGGTTGACCGCGATGACCTCGGTGTTGGTGAGGATGGTGCGGGTGTCGGCGCTCATCGAGCGGATGTCGTTGCCCGCGATCAGCGGCGCGTTCAGCAGCGACCACAAACTGAAATGCGCCCGGCCTTCGGTCCCTGTCACCGACCCGACCCCGACCTCCAGCATGTCCGGGTCGTTCCAGCCGCCCGGCCCCGAGTACGCCTCAAGCCCGACCTGCTGGTCCAAGATCCCCATGATCGAGTTCCAGTTCGACCCGATGTCCCCGGTGGTGCGCCAGGAGTTGCCGGTCGGCATGCCCCAGGTCCACACGCTCTCCTGGCCCCAGTTGCACAGGCTGAACAGGATCGGACGCCCGGTGGCGGCCAGCGCGTCCCGCATGGCGGTGTACCGCTGCTGCCCGTTCTTGCCCTGATGGTCACCGCAGTTGTCGTACTTCAGATAGTCGATCCCCCACGAGGCCCACAGGGCCGCGTCCCGCCGCTCATAGTTCAAGCTGGCCGGGTATCCCGCGCACGTCGTCGTCCCGGCCGAGGAGTAGATGCCGAGCTTCAGCCCCTTGCCGTGGACGTAGTCCGCCAGGGCCTTCATCCCGCTGGGGAACTTCGCCGGGTCGGCGACCAGATCACCGGCCGCGTTACGGCTCTTGGTCGACCAGCAGTCGTCGATGTTGACGTACTTGTACCCCGCCGCCGCCATGCCGCTGGAGACCATGATGTCCGCGGTCTGCCGGATCAGGCTCTCGTTGATGTTGCAGAAGAAGGTGTTCCAGTCGTTCCACCCCATCTGCGGCGTACGAGCCATCCCGTTGTCCAGAGCCAGCGCGGGCGGCGACGTCGCACTGCCGACAGCCACCAGCGAGGCGGCGGCCAGGACCGCCGCCGCGATGAAGCGGAGGAATGTACGCATATGACTCCTCACCCGAGAACGGACCCGGGCCCGATCTCCCCAAAACCCGACTAGATCGCTCAGGATGCTCCTCTCGGGCCCTCTGAGCGTCAAGGATCGAGTGATCGATTCTGGGGAAATATGGGGCTTTCTGCGGTGAAGGTGTGAAACGTTCAGTGATCCGCTCACCGGCGAGCCTGGAGCGCGGGTTCCCGCGGGCGGGAAGAACCTAGAAACCGGTCCAGCGGGTGGGGCTCGCGCCGAAGTCGCGCTGGAGCAGACCGAAGACGCGCGCGGGCCGGACCGCGATCGTCGCGTTGACCTCCGGGTCGAGGAAGCCGATCGGATAGGACGTGCCGTACTTCGCGTTCAGCAGGCCGAGGAACCGCTCGATGGCGGCCGGACCGGTCACCACCGCGGCCACCCCGTCGAGCACCACCGGATCCATGGCGTCCTCGATCGTCACCGTGCACCGGGGCTCGGTCCGGAGGTTGCGGACCTTCCGTGAACGAAGGCCGCTGCTGAACCACATCGCCCCTTCGTGCCAGACGCCCCAGACCGGCATGACGTGCGGCCGGCCGCCGGGGTGCACGGTCGCCACCCAGTAGTTCCTGGACGAGACCAGCTTCTCCTCGGCCCACGACCACGGGAGGAGCCCCTCGGCCGACTCCGAGACGCCGTACCCAGGCATGTACGGCCGGCTCGCTTCCATCTCCGGTCCTCCCGTTCACGGACGTTCACCGACGTTCGCACACCTGATGGACGTCCACGTCTTCGGGGCCTCGTCCCGGCGGTCCGGCCCGTGGAGGAAGACGCGTGCCGCGCCCCAGTGGATGACCTGAGCGCGCGCCGGAGCAAATGTGCGGAATCGAGACGCGGACCGGGGGCCGGTGCCGGCCAAGCCCCATGAGGGGAAAGTTGGCAGGCGGTGCGCGTGTTTGCCATGATGCGCACCGGATGTGGCGTTGTGCGGCGTATCGGCTCCCGTCGCAGGACTTCCCCGCATCGTCACGTCCCCATGGTCACGATCGGGAGCCGGGCAGCGGAGCACGCGAGTTGGGACGGTTCAAGCGGGGCCGGACGCCGCTGGTCGTCCGGCGCGCGCTCAGCGAGCCGTCGCTGCTGGTCGCCGCCTTCTGCTCCATCCTGCTCGCCGCGACGACGCTCGCCGCCCTGACCGCCTACACCGCGCTGGTGACCGACGCGGGCGTACGGCGGGCCATGGAGACGGCGCCGCTCGCGACCCGGGCGACCACGGTCACCACGTCCGTCACCGCCCGGGGCTTCCCCGGGACCGACCGGGCCGTCCGTGATCAGATCGCCCGGGGGTACGGCGGCGTCCCCGCGCCCGTGACGGCGAGCATCGTCTCCGACTCCTACGCCCTGACCGGCCGGGGGCACGGCGGGCAGCCGGACCTGACCAGGTTCGCCACCTACGAGGGCCTCGGCCGCCACGCCGAGCTGCTGACGGGGAGGTGGGCCGCCGACGGCGGGGCCGAGGTCGAGGCCGCGCTCTCCCAGCCGGCGGCCGACGCGCTGCGCCTGGCGGCCGGCGACGAGCTCACGGTCGTGAGCCGCCTCGACGGCCGTCCGGTGAAGGTGCGGATCACCGGCGTCTTCCGGCTGGAGGACCCCTACGGCGAACGCTGGACGGGGGAGGAGCTGCTCCGGTCGGGCACCCAGACCGGCGACTTCACCACGTACGGGCCGCTCGTGGTCGCCGGCCCGGTCTTCCTCGGCCGTTTCGCGACCGGCGTCACCGCGACCTGGCTGGCCGATCCCGATCTGCGCGGCCTGTCCCCTGATCGGCTGCGAACCTTCTCTGCCTCGGTCGCGGGCATCGCCCCGGGATTGCGGGCCGCCTGCCCGGAGTGCTCGGTCTCCAGCCGGCTGCCCGGCATGCTCACGCAGCTCGACCGCGGCGCCCTTGTCGCCCGTTCGACGATGCTGGTCCCGGTGCTCCAGCTGCTGGTCCTCGGCGCGTACGCGCTGACGCTGACCGCGCGCCTGCTCGCCGAGCACCGCCGGCTGGAGATCGCCCTGCTGCGGTCGAGGGGCGGCGGGACGGTCCGCCTCGCCCTCCTGGCGGCGGGTGAGGCGCTGCTGATCGCGCTGCCCTCCGCGGTCGCGGCGCCGTTCCTCGTGCCCGCACTGCTCGGCCTGGTCGGCGCGTTCCCCTGGATCGGCGCGTCCGGCGTGGAGCTCCCGCGTGCACCGGGAGCGGCGGCGTACGCCGTCTCGGCGGCGGTCGCGCTGGCCTGCGCGGCGCTGCTGGCGTCCCCGGCTCTCGTGGGGGCGGGCCGCACGTACGTCGAGGAGCGGGCGGCACGCGGCCGCGGCGACCGGCCGGGCCTGGTCCAGCGGGCCGGGGCGGACGTGGCGCTGTTCGTGGTCGCCCTGCTCGCCATCTGGCAGCTGCGCGGCTACGGCGCTCCCGTGTCCGGCCGGGTGGGCGGCGACCTGGGCGTGGACCCGCTGATCGTGATGGGGCCGGCGCTGGCCCTGCTCTGCGGGGGGCTGGCGGTCCTCCGGCTCATGCGCGTCGCGTCCCGGGTGGTGGAGCGGATCACCGTACGGCGGGCCGGGTTCGCCCCCGCCGTCGGCGCCCGGCAGGTGAGCAGGCGTCCCGGCAGGTACGCGGGCCCGGCCCTGCTGCTCACGATGGCCGTGGCGATGGGCGTGCTCTCCCTCACCACGGCCGCCACCTGGCGAGCCTCGCAGGAAGACCAGGCCAGGCATCTCGCGGGAGCCGACCTCCGCGTGGCGGCGCCCGCCGGGATGGGCGGCGGGGCACAGGATTACGCCGCCCTGCCCGGCGTCACGGCGGTCACCCCGGTCCACCGGGGCGAGGTGGGCGCGGGCGGCGGCGTCGCCACGCTGCTCGCGGCCGACGCCGCGACGCTGGCCCACGTCATGGCGCTGCGTCCCGACCTTTCCGACGCCACGCTTCCCGTCCTGGCGGCGCGGCTGGGCCGTACGGGAGGGGCGGTGCCTGTCGTGGTCACCGCCGGCCTGCGAGGCGACACCCGGATGACCATCGGCCCGGCCGTGATCCCCGTACAAGTGGTGGGGGTCGTCTCCGCCATGCCTGGCACGCCCGCGGGGACGCCGGCCGTGCTGGCCGGCCTGGACGCGCTGCGGGCGGCCGGCCAGGACGCGGCCCCGACGGAGTGGTGGCTCGCCGTCGACGGCCACGACACCACGCGGGCGGCCGCCGCGCTGGCGCGGCGGCCGGGTGTGACGGTGACCGACCTGGCCGCGCTGACCCGGCAGTTCAGGGACGATCCGCTGGCCACCGGGCTGCAGGGGGCGCTGCTGCTCGGCTTCGCCGCCGCCCTGGCCTTCGCGGTGCTCAGCTTCCTGGTCAACGCGGCGGTCTCGGCGCGGGAGCGCCGGTCCGAGTTCGCGCTGCTCGGCGCCCTCGGCGTGAGCCTGCGGCAGATGCTCGCCCTGCTGGCGGCCGAGCAGTCGTTCGTCATCGGCCTGTCGCTGGGGGGCGGCGTGGCGCTGGCCGCAGTCCTGGGGGCCGTGGTGGTCCCGGCGATCGTGCTGACCGGGCAGGCGACGGCCGTCACGCCGTCCGTTCTGGTGCACATCCCGTGGGCCGCCGTGACGGCGCTGGTCCTCGGCGTCCTCGTGGCGCTGCTGGCCATCGTGGCGGGGCTCGCCCGGACGCTGCACCGCCGGGGGCCCGCCGGAGCGCTGCGCGCGGGGGAGGACCGGTGATCCGCCTGCTCGTGGTGCACCGGGGCGTGGCCGCGCTGCTCGCCACGCTGGCGCTGGGCGCCACCCTGCTCGTCTCCGGCCTCCCGCGGATGATGGAGTCCGCGCTCGACGCGGGGATCAGGGACGCCGTCGACCGGTCCCCGGCACAGACGACCGCGCTGGGGATCTTCGCGACCAGGCGCTACGACCTGACACCGCTGAGGACGGTGGACGAGGTGGCCCGCCGCGACGCGGAGTGGCGCGCGCTGCTCCCCCCTGCCCTGCGCGCGGTGACGCTGAGCGGCGGGTTCTACGACTTCGCGACGTCTCCCATGGCCATGGGAGACCGCCATCACCAGTTCCTGACGCTGCAGTGGGTCTCCGGCATGGACCGGCGCATCCGGTACGTCGAGGGGGCCGCGCCCGGCCCGAGCACGGGCGGGAGGCTGGAGGTCGCCCTTCCCGCCGCCACCGCCGCCGAGCTGTCGATCGCGAACGGTGACACCCTCCGCGTCGAGTCGGGCACCGTGACCGTCACCGGCCTGTTCGAACCGGTCCGGCCCGCGGATCGGTTCTGGTCCATCGACACGGAGTTCACCCACGTCGTCCGCCGGCGGCCCCCGCTGGCCCAGGAGGACGACCTGATCATCACCGGGCTCGCCCACGGCGACAGCCTGGCGGGCGCGCCTCTGCCGCTCGTCTACCGGTGGTTCATCACCCCCGACTCGGGGAGGCTCACAGCGCGCAACGCCGAGGCGGCCCTGTCGGGGGTCGGCGAGTTCGGCCGCCGGCTGTCGAACCAGGACCTCCAGCTCTCCCTGTCCACCCGGCTCGACCGCGTCATCGGCGAGTATGCCGGCACCCTCGCCACCACCAGGGCGCTGATGGCGGTGGTCCTCGGCGGCCTCGCCGTGGTCTGCCTCGGCACGATGGCGCTCGCCGTGCTGCTCCTCGCCGAGCGCATGGGCCCCGGTCTGCTGCTGATGCGCGCACGCGGCGGCTCGCTGCCCTCGATCGCGCTGGTGGGCGGGGGAGTGGCGGCCCTCGCGACGGTCCCGGCGGTGGCCGCCGGCTACGCGCTGTCCGCCCTCGTGCCGGGCCCGGCCACCTTGGTCGTCCACCTGGGCCCTCCCGTGCTGGCCGGTGTGGTCGTGGCCGTGGGGGCCGCCCACGTGGCGCGCCGCCACCGACGGCCGCTGGGGGAGACGCGGGAGGACCTCGTGGCGGCGCGCACCTCGCCCCGCCGCGTCGCCGGTGAGGTGCTGGTCGTCGTCCTCGGCGTGGGAGGCGTCCTGACGCTGCGGGCCCGCGGCCTCGGCTCCGGAGATCCGTTCCTGGTGCTGGTGCCCGCGCTGCTCGCCGTCGCCGCCGCGCTCGTGGTCCGGCGCCTCTACGCGCTGCCCCTCCGCCTGGCCGTGCGGCTGGCGGCACGCGGCCGGGGCGCCGTGCCGTACCTCGGCCTGACCATGTCGGCGCGGGCCGCCACGGGCGCCGCCCTGCCGGTGCTCACGCTGCTGCCCGCGCTGGCGATCGCCGCGTACGGCGCCGCCACCGTGGGCGCGCTCGGGACGGCGCAGCGCGAGACGGCCTGGCGGGAGGTCGGCGCGGAGATCCGGGTGGAGCGGGAGGCGGGCATCCCCGCCGACCTGGTGGAGCGGGTCCGGCGGGCACCGGGCGTGCGCGGCGTCGTGACGGCCTCCGTGGGGCAGACCGTCGCGGAGGTGGGCTTCGGCGGGCGTCCCGCCACGGTCGTCGCCGTCGACCTGGACGCCTACCGGCGGCTGGTCCAGGGCGGCCCCCTGACGATCCCGCGCGCGCCCGGCACCGGTGCGCTCGTCTCGCACGACCTGTCCGCCATGCGCGGCTTCGAGATCGGCTGGCCCGAGCGGATGACGGTGGTGCCCGCCGGGGTGGTCGGCGCGATGCCGGCCGTGGACCTGCGTGATCGCGCGCTGATCGTCATTCCCGCACAGCCCGCGCACACCAACACGCTGCTCGTCGGCGCGGACGCGAGCGCGGTCCGCGCCGTCCGCGCCGTCCTTCCCCCGGACGCGCGCGTCACCACCGTGCGCGACAGGGCCGCCGAGCTCGCCCGGGCGCCGCTGGCGTCGGCCGTCGACGGCGTCCTGCGCGCCGTGACCGCGGCGCTGGCCGTGTACGCGCTGGTCGCGGTGGCCATCGCCCTGGTCGGAGGGGCGCCGGCACGCGGGCGTGCTCTCGGGCCGCTGCGCTCCCTCGGCCTCACCACCCGCCAGGCCCGGCTGCTCACGATGATCGAGGTCGCTCCGGCGCTCCTGCTCACCACCCTCGCCGGGCTCGCTCTGGGCCTGGCCATGCCGGCGCTGCTCGGACGCGGCATCGACCTGTCCGCCTACGCCGGAGCGGGGGCCGTCTCCCACGCTCCCGGCCCGGCGGTGCCCGCCGCGCTGGCCGCCGGCATCGCCGCCGTCGCCCTGGCCGGCGCCTACCTCGGAGGCATTGGAGGCAGTCGTGGACAGTCTGGCTGATCTGGAGTCGCGGGCCGGGCGGGAGGCGCCCGCCTTCGGCGCGCGGGCCCACATCCTGTGCGACAACCTCGTACGGATCTTCAAACCCGAGGGCGCCACCGGGGTCGAGGTGGTCGCCCTGCAGGGCCTCGACCTGCTCATCGGCGAGGGTGAGCTGGTGGCGATCGTCGGCGCGTCCGGCTCGGGCAAGTCGACGCTGCTCAACGTGCTGTCGGGGCTGGACGTGCCGACCGCCGGGCTGGCCCGCGTGGCGGGCGTCGACCTGTTGTCGATGACCCCGCGTGACCGGCTGCGCTTCCGCCGCTTCGTCGTGGGCTTCATCTGGCAGCAGACGGCGCGCAACCTCCTCCCCTATCTCACCGCCAGGGAGAACGTGGCGCTGCCCATGCGGCTGGCGGGCGGCACGGCCCGCCGCGAGCGGCGCGCCCGCGCCGGTGAGCTGCTGGAGCTGATCGGGGTCGCCGACTGCGCCGACCGGCGGCCCGGCGAGCTGTCGGGCGGCCAGCAGCAGCGGGTGGCCGTCGCCGTGGCCCTCGCCAACTCGCCCCAGGTGATCCTGGCCGACGAGCCGACCGGCGAGCTCGACAGCGAGACCTCAGACACCGTCTTCGGCGCCCTCCGCCACGCCAACCGGGAGCTGGGGGTCACCACGGTCATCGTGACGCACGACCCCCTCGTGTCCGAGCAGGTGGACCGGACGATCGGCATCCGCGACGGCCGCACCTCCAGCGAGACGGTCCGCCGTACGTCCTCAGACGGCGGGGTGATCGCCGAGGAGTACGCGGTGCTCGACCGGGCCGGGCGCCTCCAGCTGCCGCGCGAGTTCACCAGCGCCCTGAGCATGGAGCACCGGGTCAGGCTGGAGCTCGAACGCGACCACATCGGGGTCTGGCCCGACACCCGGGGAGACGAGTCGAATGACTGAGCGGCCGCTGATCGTCGCGGAGGGCCTGCGCAAGGTCTACCCGAAGGGCGTGGAGGCGCTGCGCGGCGTCTCCTTCGAGGCCCACCCCGGGGAGCTGGTCGCCGTACGCGGCCGTTCCGGCTCGGGCAAGACGACGCTGCTCAACCTGGTCGGCGGCCTGGACAGGCCCGACGAGGGGCGCGTCGAGGTGGACGGACGCCAGATCACCGAGCTGCCCGAGGCCGAGCTGCTGGGGCTTCGCCGCGAGGTCATCGGGTTCGTCTTCCAGACGTTCGGGCTGATCCCTGTGCTGTCGGCGGCCGAGAACGTGGGTGTCCCCCTCCGGCTCGCCAGGGTGCCCGCCGCCGAGCGTGAGGAGCGGGTGCGCGTCCTGCTGTCCCTGGTCGGCCTCGCCGACCACGTCAACCAGCGGCCGTACGAGCTGTCGGGCGGCCAGCAGCAGCGCGTCGCCGTCGCCCGCGCCCTCGCCAACCGGCCGCGCCTGCTGATCGCCGACGAGCCGACCGGCCAGCTCGACTCGCAGACCGCCCGTCAGATCATGGAGCTGCTGCGGGTGCTCGTGCGCAGCGAGGGCGTCACGGTCCTGGTCGCGACCCACGACCCCGGCCTCATCGGCCTGGCCGACCGCGTGCTGGAGCTGCGCGACGGGGTCGTCACCCGGGTGGGTTAGGGGCCGTGCATCCGGGTCTGCGAAGCGGGAGGCGCCTTCACCAGGCTCGTCCCCCAGCGGGAGAAGGTCCTCTCGGTACGCGTCTTCGCGGCGAGGACGGAGCGGACGGGACGTCCAGCGCGGTCCACCCACAGTTCGTAGACGGCGGACCGTCCCAGCTCTTGGACGAGGTCACGCCGGAAGCGGGCCTGGGCGTCCCGGTCGCCCGCTCTGATCTTCCTGTCCTCGTCCTCCTGCTCCAGCGTGAGCGGGGGGTAGGAGCGGCGTGCGACGTACGCCGGGAGGTCCAGCCTCTCGACGGCGCGGGCCACGTCGATGGCGACCGTGTAACGGGCCAGTCCACCATCCACCGTCGCCGACGTCAGCCGGCCGCTCTCCACGATCAGCTCCTCGGTCCGGTGCCCGTCCACCAGGGCGCTCCCGAGCAGCATCACCATGCCGATCGCAGCCAGGTTGTACGACTCGTAGTAGTCGGTGACCTTGTCGAAAAGCTTGCCGGCCTCCACCTCTTCGCCCAACGGCATCTGGAAGTAGGCGGCGTCTTCCGTTTTGATCAGCCGGCCGCTGAGACCTTCCCCCAGGTCGGCTGACAGGTCCGACCGCGTTCCGTCCGAGACGAGGATGACGCTCGCCTGCCCTGACCGCACTGTCCGCGTGACGTTGGGATGCGCGGCCAGGTAGTCGCCGACCAGCGCCGCGACCTCGGCCACGGTGCGGGCGGGAGGCGTGAAGGTGGCGGAGCCGCCCGCCAGCAGGCCGACGACGATGATCAGTGACAGCAGACGCACATCGGAATGGTGTCAACCGGGCGTGCAGGCCGATGCGGGTCCATGGTGCAGGTTCCATGCAGGTTTCCGTCGTTCCCCTCCGTTCCATGCGTTCCAATGCGTTCCACCGCGTTACCGCAGGTGAAAGCTGGTAAGCGGCTCTCAAGAAGCTCGCAAGCGGCGGCCTTTATCACTCAATCAACGGAAATATAAGTCGCCGCGATGAGGGTGAATGAAATGGCACACCGTTCTCTCATGGTCCTTTCCCTGGCCGCCGGGCTGCTGACGACGGGTTTCACCGCCGACCGGCCGCCCGACCCGCTCAGGCAGACCTTCTACACCCAGCACCTGAGCTGGAGCGCCTGCGGAAACGGGTTCGAGTGCGCCATGCTGGCCGTTCCCCTCGACTACGCGCATCCGGCCAAGGAACGCATATCGATCAGCGTGATCCGGCTGCCGGCCTCCGGCCGGGACCGGATCGGTTCGCTCGTGCTGAACCCCGGCGGCCCCGGCGGCTCCGGCGTCGACTACGCCCGGTCGGCCGCGAGCGTGGTCTCCCCGCAGTTGCGGGCCAGGTTCGACATCGTGGGCTTCGACCCCCGGGGCGTCGCCGACTCCTCACCCGTACGCTGCCTGAACGGCCCGCAGTTCGACCAGTACATCGCGCTCGACCCGACACCCGACACGCCGGCCGAGAAGGAGGCGCTCGAGCAGGGCGCCCGCCGGTTCGCCGAGGGGTGCCAGGCCAGGTCCGGCGGGCTGCTCGCGCATGTGGGCACCCCCGACGCCGCCCGCGACATGGACGTGCTCCGCGCCGCTCTCGGTGACTCCAAACTGACCTATCTCGGCAAGTCGTACGGCACGCTTCTGGGGGCCACCTACGCCGACCTGTTCCCCGGGAAGGTGCGCGCCCTTGTCCTCGACGGCGCGCTCAACCCGGCGGCGCCGCGGGCGGAGACGGCGGCGATCCAGGCGCGCGGCTTCGAGACGGCCTTCCGGTCCTTCGCCCGCGACTGCTTCACGGCCAAGGACTGCCCGTTCAAGGGCCGTACCGCCGACAAGGCCGCCGCGGAGCTCACCGCCCTGCTGCACAAGGTGGACACGACCCCGCTGCGCAACACCCTCGACAAGCGCACGATCAACGAGAGCGCCGTCGTGACAGGTGTCATCGCCCCGCTCTACGACCAGAAGGCATGGCCGTACCTGCGCCAGGGGCTGGCAGCCGCGTTCAAGGGCGACGGCACGACGCTGCTGCGGTTCGCCGACTTCTACTACAGCCGGCGCGAGGACGGTTCGTACCCGAACGAGACCGACGCCCAGACGGCGGTCAACTGCCTCGACCGCCCCTACTCGGCGACGGCCGCCGCTCCCGTGAAGCAGTCCTCGCTGCTGGGTGACTACGTGACGGCCGGCGGGGATCCGTGCAAGTACTGGCCGGTGAAGAGCACCACGACTCCTCATGCTCTGCACGCGAAGGGCGCGCCGCCGATCATGGTGGTCGGCACCATCCGCGACCCCGCCACGCCGTACCAGTGGGCGAAGGCCCTGGCGTCGCAGCTGTCCTCCGGCAGGTTGCTGACCTTCGACGGCGACGGCCACACCGCCTATCGGACGGGGTCGAGCTGTGTCGACACACAGGTCGACCGGTACCTGCTCTCGCTCACCCCGCCGACGGCCGGCGCCCGGTGTCCCAAGCTCTGAACCCAGAGCTTTGGTCAACAAGGTTTCCTATTATGGGAGCGCGGGCCGGGCGTGGTTCCGGGGGTGATCACGCCCGGCCCGCTTGCTCGGTCCCGGCCGGGAGCCGGCCCGTCTCGACCCCGCTGATCAGGGACTCGCTGAAGTGGATCTTCTCCGCGAGCTGCACCCCGTACGGCAAGTCCGTCTGGTTCCAGCTTCTCGCGTGGCCTGCGGCTTCATGACGGCGCGCGGTCCGGCGGGGGAGGGTTACCGTGGGAACGGTGGAAGAGAATCGGGCGCGAAGGGTCGTCGACGCGCTGCGTGAGCGCGGCGTCGACGGCCATCTGGCGAGGGTCGGCGTGGACCAGTTCGGGATACGCGTCCGGCTGCCGGGCGGGCGTGAGGCGGAGTGGGACACCGACGGCACGGCGGGCCTCGAAGCCCAGGTCATGCGGGACGGGATGCTGGTCGGCTTCGTCCCCACCATCGAGGGGTCCGAGGACTTCGACGAGCAGCAGGTCGTCGACGCCATCGCGCGCACCGACTACGACCAGCCCATCGCCCGGCAGCGCCCGGTGGCCCCGCCGCCGGGGCCGCCCCTTCCTCGCGCGGGCGGCCTGTTCCGCCGCTTCCTGGACGGCTTCCGCTACCGCTGACCTGTGACCACCCCGCCTCGATGGGACTGATGGGGCTGCCGAAGGCCGCGTATGCTGCCGACCGGGCAACCCGACAGAGCACCGCGTACGACTGGATCACCGTGAAACTCGTCGAAGAACTGCTCGCGCTGCTGCGCCGGCCGAGCATCTGCTACCTCGCCACCACGATGGCCGACGGCTCGCCGCAGCTGACCCAGACCTGGGTCGACACCGACGGCGAGCACGTGCTCATCAACAGCGTCCGGGGCCACGTGAAGACCAGGAACATCGAGCGCGACCCGCGCGTGGCCGTCGCCGTCTCCGACCGGGACGACCCCTCCCGCTACTTCCAGGTGCGCGGCCGGGTGGTCGAGGTCACCACCGAGGGCGCGGCCGAGCACATCGAGGCGCTCTCCCAGAAGTACCTCGGAGCGCCCTACCCCTGGTACGGAGGCCGCGACCAGGTGCGCGTCATCTTCGTCATCAAGCCAGAGAAGATCAACGGCATGAGATGACGGGCCGGCCCGTCGCCCCCGGCCCGTACGTGATCAGCGCCTCCGCGCGAGGGTCACGCCGTCGCGTACGGGCAACATCACCGAGTCGACCCGGTCGTCGGCCACGATGAGGTCGTTGAGGCCGCGGACCGCCCGGTGATGCTCCTCCTGGAACGCCGGGTCGAAGACGCGGCCCCCGAGGAACACGTTGTCCAGCACGACGAGGCCGCCGGGGCGCAGGCGCTGGACGATCGCCTCGTAGTAGGCCGGGTAGTTCACCTTGTCCGCGTCGATGAAGGCGATGTCGATGTACGGCTCCGAGGGAAGCGCCCGCAGGGTCTCGATCGCCGGGCCGATCTTCAGCTCGATGCGGTCGGCCACGCCCGCCCGCTCCCAGTACTCCCTGGCGATGGAGGTCCACTCGTCGCTGACGTCGCAGGCGAGAAGGCGGCCGTCCTCGGGCAGCCCCCGGGCGATGCAGATGGAGGAGTAGCCGGTGAACACCCCCACCTCGACGGCGTTTCTGGCGCCGACCATGCGGACCAGCATGGTCAGCAGAGCGCCCTCGTCGGAGGAGATCTGCATTCCCGACGCGTCGCCCGTGGCCTCCCGCGTCCTGACGACCAGCTCGTTGAGCAGGTCGTCGGCCGGGGTGGAGTGCGTGAGCAGGTAGTCGCCGGCGACCGGGTCGACGATCTGCAGTGCGTCTCCCGCCGCGGGAGCCGTCCACTCGACCTTCAGCTCCTCCTGCGTGGCGAAACGCAGCAGGTGGCGGGTGACGACGTCCTGAACGGTCGCCAGGGCCTCGTCGTCCACCGCCGTGGCGATCATTTCCAGGTGGTCTCCGGACGGGGTGAGCACGCAGGCGCCCCGGCTGAGCGTGATGGTCCCCCTGCCGTCGCCGGCGATCTCGGCGGCGGCCTTGTGGCCCATGTGAGAGACCAGTTGCTTGATGTAGCGCGTCGAGCGATCCGTCGGAACAAATGCGGTCGAGGTGGGCACTTGAGCTCCTTAACGTGGTGTCCAAAGTGTCGAACAACGTCGACACTTCGATGATGTTGTCACCACCGGACGGTTTGTCAAACCGTCGAGGTTCCTCGACACTTGGCGTTGTGGGAGATGAGCTGACCGAGCCGGAGCCCGATCACCTGGTCCTGCACTCGGCCGCGCAGTTCAAGGCACTGGGACATCCGGTCCGCCATCGCATGGTGAACGTCCTGCGCCAGCGGCCCGCGACCCTGAGCCAGCTGACGTCCGCCCTGGGGTCGACCAAGGGGACCATCGGCTATCACGTTCGCGTCCTGCGGGAGGCGGGCCTCGTCCGCCTGGCCGGCACCCGGCAGGTGCGGGGCGGCACGGAGCAGTACTTCGCGCTGGTCAGCCGGGGCTTCAAGCTTGACGACGACGCGGACGCCGGCACCGAGTTCCTGCTCAACGCGGCGCTCGCCGAGATGCTGCCCGCCCGTCCCGGCGAGCCCGGCCACACCGTGCTGCGTCACCTCTGGCTCGCGCCGGACGAGGCCCGCGCGATGGCCGCCCGGCTCCAGGAGTACGTCACCGAGCCGCTTCCCGCCGACAGCTCCCGGGGAGAGGCGTACGGCCTGCTGCTCAGCCTGTACCGGGCCGACATCCCCGCCCTGCCGCCGGACGACGCCGGCTGACGGCTCAGCCGCCGAAGGCCAGAGCCCGGATGTGGCCGAGCATGGACGGCCAGAGGGCTCTGGGAAGGTCGTGGCCCATGCCGGGGTAGGTGACCAGCCGGGCACCGGGGATGGCCGCGGCCGTGGCCCGGCCCGCCTTGGGCCGGATGATCGGGTCCTCCTCGCCGTGCAGGACGAGGGTGGGGATCGTGACCCCGGCCAGCTTCGCGCGCCGGTCTCCGGAGGCGCTGATCGCGGCCCGCTGCCGGGCGTCGCCCTCGGGTGTGCCGGGGTGACGCTCGTAGGAGCGGCGGGCGATCTCACCGGTCGCCTTCTCGTCGAACGGGTAGGCGGGGGAGCCCATCAGCCTCTTCATGGCCACCGCCTCCCGCGCGGCGTCGTCCGGGCCGTTCACCGGGGCGCCCGCGATCGCCATGAGGGCCCGGATGGTGCCGAACGAGGGCATCGTGCCGATCCTGGCCGACGGGGTGGACATGACAGAGGTGAGCGTGCGCACCCGGGAGGGGTGCTCGACGGCGACGGTCTGGGCGATCATCCCGCCGAGCGATGTGCCGACCAGGTGCGCGGAGGTCCATCCCAGCGCGTCCATCACCGCGACGGCGTCCCGCGCCATGTCCTCCAGCCGGTACGGCGCGGAGGACGGGCGGAGCATGGTCTTGAGCCAGCCGGGCGCCGGGGAGCCCGTCAGATGGGTGGAGAGCCCGGTGTCCCGGTTGTCGAACCTCGCCACGTGGAAGCCGATCTCCACGAACGCGTCGCACAGGTCCTCGGGAAAGATCAGCATTTGGACTCCGGTACCGCTGATCAGCAGCAACGGCTCTCCATGCGGACTGCCGAAGGTCTCGTAGGCGAGTTCCACGTCCCCGTTGCGCGCCGTACCGATCATGGGAAGGCCTCCTTGGGTCATACTTGCTATGAACGGTTTTTCAGTGAATCTCGATTCACTGACTTCATGTTCACTGAATGGGGAGCGACTGTCAAGGGGAGCGTTGTGTCCGCAACCGAGCCGGCGCCCGGGAGCCGTAAGGCCATGGCCGCCCAGACCGAGATCGCGCTGAAGGAGGCCGCCCGCCGGGTGTTCGCCCGCAGTGGGTACCTCAACGCCAAGATCACCGACATCACCGCGGAGGCGGGACGCTCGGCGGGCTCGTTCTACAAGCACTTCGCGAGCAAGCAGGAGGTGCTCCAGGCGCTGCTGAACGACTGGCTCGCACAGGCGGGGGAGGAGCTGTCCGTCCACGAGGCGGGCGACGACCTGTCGAACGAGCCCGCTCTGCGGGCCAGGGTGGCCGCGTACTGGCAGACCTACAAGGCGCACCTGCCCGAGATCCTGGCACTCGGCCAGGCGGCCATCGTCGAGCCCGGCTTCGCGGAGCGGCTGGCCCAGATCAGGTACGGCCAGCTGCAGGTCATGCGGGAGCATCTGTCGCGGCTGAGTGCCGCGGGGATCGAGCTGCCGGGCGATCCGGCGGTCCTGGCCTCGGCGTTCAACGCCCTGCTCGAAGGGTTCTGCGGCGTCTGGATCGCGGGGGGCGGAGAGCCGATCGGCCGCGCCCTGGGAGACGACGAAGCGATCGACACGCTCACCGGGCTGCTGCACCACGGGCTCGCCGGCCGCGGCTGACCGGCTGCCGCGTTCGGGCCTTGTCCGCCAGAGCGCTTCCTTCTAGCTTGGAAAGCGCTTTCCAGCAGAGGTGCGCCCCGGCCCCGGAAGTCCGCGCGGTCACGAGTTCGGACATCCACGGTTCCCCCCACCCGCAGGAGCGTTCGTGAAACCGATCCGCACGGCCATCGTCGGCACGGGCAGCGTCGCCCGTCTCCATGCCGAGGCGTTGCGCGCCATCGCCGGGGAGACGGGGGAGGTCGAACTCGTCGCGGCGGCCGACACGGACGCCGCCCGCCTGGGGGCGTTCGCCGCGGAGTTCGGCGTCGCCGCCCGGTACCCGGACGCCGCCACGCTGCTGGAGGAGGCGCGGGTGGACCTGGTCAGCATCTGCACGCCACCGGCGGCGCACGTCCCGGTGGCGCTCGCCGCCCTCGCATCCGGATGCGATGTCGTGGTCGAGAAGCCGGCGACACCGACGCTCGCCGAGTTCGACAGGCTGATCGACGCGGAGAAGGCCACGGGGAGATTCGTCGCCACGGTGTCGCAGCACCGGTTCGGATCCGGCGCCCAGCGGGTGCGTGAGCTGCTCCGTTCCGGCGTGGCCGGCCGGCCCCTGCTGGCCCTGTGCGAGACCACGTGGTTCCGCGATCAGGCGTATTTCGACGTCGAGTGGCGCGGGCGGTGGGAGACCGAGGGCGGCGGCACCACGATGGGCCACGGCGTCCACCAGATCGACCTCATGCTGTCGGTGCTCGGCCCGTGGACGTCGGTGAACGCCCTCGCCCGCAGGCAGGCGCGCAGGACCGAGACCGAGGACGTGTCGCTGGCGCACGTCGCGTTCGACGGCGGCGCCGTCGCGTCCGTGGTTAACAGCGCCGTCTCACCGCGAGAGGAGAGCTACCTGCGGTTCGACTTCGAGCACGCCTCCGTCGAGGTCAGGCACCTGTACGGCTACACCGACGCCGACTGGGTGCTGACGCCCGCACCCGGACACGAGGAGGAGGTGCGCGCGGTGTGGGAAGCCGGGCCGTGGGGCGTGGGCAGCGGTCACCTCGCCCAGTTCCGCGAAGTCATGGCGGCCCTGCGGGAAGGCGCCGCGCCACCGGTGTCGACGAAGGACGCGCGCCCGACCGTTCAGCTCGTCGCCGGCATCTACGCCTCCGCGTTCGGCGGCACCCCCGTGTGCCCGGAGGACCTCGGCCCCGCATCCCCGCACCACCACCGCATGCAGGGGGACGGCCCGGCGTGGTGACATGAGGCCCCTGGGCTGCTCCGGCTCCACGGCCGAAGCGTCGGCGAAGGGATGCCCGCACTCAGGCGGGGGCGCGCCGAGGATCGGCAGGTCGTTCGCACGGAAGACGGCGCTCGGACGGCTTCAGTTCACGGGTGCTCCGCCGCCAGGAGGTCCGTGCGCCCGGCTTCGGCGGCCAATCGGGCGCAGCCGGCGACGTCCCTGACCCCGTCGGCCACCAGGATGTCGTAGCGCAGCCGGAGCGTCGCGCCTGGTTCGACGTCGTGTTCGGTGTCGAAGAAGGGGGCCGGGCACACTCCCGCGTACGTCCCCGAGCGCACGAACCACCGGGTGGGATGGCAGTAGTTGGATTCGTGATCACGAAAGACGACCGTCGAGCCGGTCCCGGTCCCGGTGTCGGTCCCGGCGCCGTCGTGGTGGCCGGCGAAGCCGAGCCAGGGGGAGCGCACGCCCATCAGCTCTTCGCCGCCCGCGCCGTCGGGGGTCAGCACGACGCCGCCGGAGAACGAGTGCGGGCCGCGCCAGAAGAGTCCGCTGTAGCCGGCCGCCTCCCGGCCCCGGCTGCTTGGACTGCCGAGGGAGACGGCGACGCCGCCGACGTTCGTCATCTCCGTCGAGAACGCGAGCTGCCACGCGCCGAGCCCGAGGTGGACCCGTACGGAGAAGCTCCGCCGCTCGGTGAACATCCGCCCGCCCGCCTGGGTCACCCAGTCGAGGCTCTCGACGACGTCGGCCTGATCGCTCGACGCGCCGAGCCGTTCGAAGCCGGTGTGCAGCTGGGTGCCGTCGTTGTCGAGCTGCACGTAGCCCTGGTCGCGCACATAGGTCGGCCCGCCCCAGAAGTTCTCCTCGCCGACGTTGCTCAACGCCCAGGAGACGCCCTTGTGCCAGATGTGATCACGAGGCCGGTAGAGGGTGACGAGCTCGCCGCCGAGAGTGCGCACCGGGTGGAAGTACGGCCGGGGCGCCTCCAGCGGCGACTCCGAGGGCCGGTAGACGTACCGGAGGAGATCCCTGTCTCGCCGGCGTACGAGCACCGCCTCGCCCTGCTCGTGCACGATGTCCAACCCGGCCGACGCCGGCTCCCGGCCGCCCGCTCCGGCACTCCGGACGTCTCCCGATCGCACCGCGCAGCTTCCCTTCGTGCTCGTCCGCGCCGTCTCGTCCGCTGCCGCCTCGGCCTCGCGGTGCGCCAAGTATCCCGCAGCGACCCGAACGGGTGCCTTCTGACCGTGCCTTCGGGGCGTGGGCGCGTGCCGGAATTCTCCTCGCGACGCGGTGGTTGGCGTCTACTGCTCGTGCAGGAGAGAAAGAGGCGAAGGAATGTCCGCACCCATTGAGTTCGCGATCGACACGTTCGGCGACGTCACCACCGACGCGGACGGGAAGCGGCTGCCGTACGCGCAGGTGATCCGCAACGTCGTCGAGGAGGCCGTGCTCGCCGACAGCGTGGGGATCGACGCGATCGGCATCGGTGAGCATCACCGGGACGACTTCGCCGTTTCCGCCCCGGAGATCGTGCTGGCGGCGATCGCCGGGCGCACTGAGCGCATCCGTCTCGGCACCGCGGTGACCGTGCTCAGCTCGGATGACCCGGTGCGCGTGTTCGAGAAGTTCGCCACGCTGGACGCGGTGTCCCGGGGACGGGCGGAGATCATCCTCGGCCGCGGCTCGTTCACGGAGTCGTTCCCGCTGTTCGGTTACGACCTCTCACAGTACGAGGCGCTGTTCGAGGAGAAGCTCGACCTGTTCTCCCATCTGCTCGGAGAGGGCCCGGTCACCTGGCAGGGGCGGCTCCGTCCCGGGCTGAAGGACCAGCATGTGTATCCGAAGACGGAGTCGGGACGGCTGCGCACCTGGATCGGCGTCGGCGGCAGTCCCGAGTCCGTGGTGCGCGCGGCGCGGTACGAGATGCCGCTCATGCTCGCCATCATCGGCGGGGCGCCGGAGCGTTTCGCGCCGTACGTTGAGCTCTATCATCGCGCCCTCACCCAGCTCGAGGTCGAGCGGCTGCCGGTCGGCGTGCACTCCCCGGGCCATATCGCCGAGACCGACCAGCAGGCGCGCGAGGAGCTGTGGCCGCACTATCGGGCCATGCACGATCGCATCGGCCGTGAGCGTGGCTGGGGCCCCACCACCCGCGGCCGCTTCGAGTCGGAGGCCGATGAGGGCTCCCTTTACGTCGGATCGCCGGAGACCGTGGCCGCGAAGATCGCCAAGACGGTGCGTACGCTCGGCGTCGACCGTTTCGAGCTCAAGTACAGCTCCGGGACGCTCGCGCACGAGAAGCTCATGACCACGATCCGCCTTTACGGCGAGGAGGTCGTTCCGCGGGTGAAGGAGCTCCTGGCCCAGACCCCGGCCGCTGCCCCGGCCGGATGACGGCACGGATGGGTCTTTGACGATCAGCAGGCTGCCACCCCGCACGGGCTGAGCGCGACGTACGTCCCGCTCAGCCCGCGAGGAGATCCCCGTCATGGCGATGATCCATCGACGGACTAGCATCTGACCCATCACTACAGCGGTACAGGAGGACAGCCTGGTGGCCAAGCACAACCTCTCCCCGACCTCCGATGAGCCGCCGCCGAAGATCGACGTCACCGTGCCGCACAGCGCCAGGGTGTGGAACTACTTCCTGGGCGGCAAGGATCACTACCCGGTCGACCGGGAGGCCGGCGAACAGTACCGGAGCGTTTTTCCGCAGATCATTGATATCGCCCGCGCGGACCGGGCGTTCCTGGGGCGTGCCGTCGCCTACCTGGCGGGGGAGGCGGGCGTCCGGCAGTTCCTCGACGTGGGGACCGGGCTGCCCACCATGGACAACACCCATGAGGTCGCTCAGCGCATCGCCCCCGAGTCGCGCATCGTCTACGTCGACAACGACCCGCTTGTGCTGGTTCACGCCCGCGCCCTGCTCGTCGGCAGCCCCGAGGGCGCCACGGACTACCTCGACGCCGATCTGCGGGAACCCGAGAAGATCCTCAACGCCGCAGCTCAGACACTCGACTTCGACCGGCCGGTCGCCATCATGCTGCTGGGCATCCTGCACTTCATCGCCGATTTCGACGAGGCCCGCGCGATCGTGAGCCGCCTGCTGGACGCCGTTCCGTCGGGCAGCTACCTGGCGCTCACCCATGCCACCTTCGACATCGGCGACCAGACGACCGTCGAGGCCAACACCCAGGCCCAGCAGGAGTGGAACGAGAAGGCGGACAGCCCGCTCGCGGCCCGCACCCGGGAACAGGTCCTGCGTTTCTTCGACGGCCTGGAGATGGTGGAGCCCGGTCTCGTCTCCATGTCACGGTGGCGGGCGGAAGAGAGCCCATGGGGCACGCCTCCCGAAGTCGCCGGCTTCTGCGGCCTCGGCCGCAAACCCTGAATCCCCGCCGGCCACCGGCAGCACGGCCCCGTATGACCGCTTCTCGACTGACCACTTCTCCACCTGCGGGTACGAACCGGGGGATCGGGGTGTGATCGAATCTGGGGAGTACGAGCGGGCCGGAGCGACAAGGGAAACGACGTCACCGCCTCAGAAAAAGGGCGGTCGCAAGTCCACGGCCCTTCGGCGTCCGGCCTGCCGGGGGCCTGCGGCGCAAGCTCGCGCGGCAGGTCCCCCCAGGACCCCGGCCCAGGGTCACAGGTCGGGTGCGGCCTCGTGCAGGATCGGCCACAACTCGACCGGCTCGACATCGGCCCACGGCATGTCCGCCGCGATCTCCTGCGCTCGCTTCTCGCTTTCGCAGTCCAGCAGCCAGAAGCTGGCGATGTACTCCTTGGTCTCCAGATACGGGCCGTCGGTCACGGCCGGGGCCCCGTCCTTGCGCAGCACCAGTTGAGCGGCCGCCGCGTCGGCCAGTCCGTAGGCGCCCAGCAACTCGCCGGTCTCCCTGTACTTCTCGTTGAACGCGGCCTGCTTGGCGAGGGCCTCCGGCCACTCCTCCGCCGGGATCGAGCTCCACTTCTCCTGGTTGCCGTAGATCAGCAGCAGATACTTCATCTCGGGCATCCTTCCGGCCCGCGCACCCCGTCGGCGCGCTGTCGTCTGGTTGTCGGAGCGGGCGCGCCGTCCTCGACATCCCTACCGACATTTTCCCGCTCAATTCCGCGTCAGGGCCGCTTGAGAGGGCTGATTGAGAGGGCGGACTGAGAGTGCCGACTGGGAGGGCCGCTCGAGAGGGGAGGACCAGCCACCTCGCCGAGCGAGGCGGCCGGCCCGTTCCGAGTCAGGCCGGGATCTGCTTCTCGTTCCAGGTGTAGTAGATGTAGGTACTGCCGGGCCCGGTCATCGTGCCGTAGACCTGCCAGAAGCCGTAGGCGCCGGGCGAGTAGCGGAAGACCTTGTCCCCGGGCCGGTCGTCCACGAACACGCTTGTGGACCCGTCGGCGTACCGGATCCGTGCCTCGATCGTGAACGTCGAGGTGTCCGGGATGTCGAGGCAGACCTCGTACGTATACGCCACCGGACCGGAGATGTTGTAGCTACGACCGTCCACCGCCGGCCGCTGGACGTTGGTGGGGACGTAGCTCGTCAGAACCCGGGTGTACCCGCCCGTGGAGCAGTCGACCGCAGCGGCGGCGGACGCGGGACTGACGCCGGTGAGCGTGGCGCCGAGGACGCCGGCGGCGACGGCGAGAACGGGGATGGTGCGCTTCATGCCTCTCCTCATCCGTGCAAGTGCCCCTCCAACCGATTAGTTGAAGGCTAAACTGATCCTGACTCGGTTGCCGTGTTCGGACAAGTCCGGGCGAGATTTTGTGTACGTTCGCCGTCAAGCGGGTCACGTTCGGCCCTCATTGATGAACCTGGCCAACTTGTGCGTCCACCAGATGACCCGCCGCCTCGCCCGTGACCTGGCAGGACCGCCAGGCCACGGCTGCTGGAACGGCCCTCCACCGTTGCCGGCGCTGACCGGCCCCGACCGGCGCGGCAAGGTCCTGGAACTCCTGGCCGCCCAGCGCTGGCGGCCATGGAAAGGCACCGAGCTGGCCGCCTTCCTCGCAGTCGACACGTCAACGGCTTCCGCGTCCAGCTGTCCCACGGTCACAGCAAGGCCACATCACAAGATCGGTCCAGCCCTCTACGCACCCGCACTTAAGCATCTGTGAACAGGCTCTAAGTCCTTCGGTGTCGGTGTCGGTGTCGGTGTCGGTGCCGGTGCCGGTGTCGGGCTCCTTGGGGCCGGTGATGATTCGTGGCGGTGTGGGTGCGCCCGCTGTTGTTCGGGGTTGGGTGGCGTGGTTGGCGGGTGGGGCCACTGGGTTAGCGGTGGGGTGTGGGTATGTGGTGGTGGCGTTTGGGGTGGTGGAGGAGGGTCCAGGTGCCGTCGGGGTTGCGGTGGGTGGTGTAGCGGTGGGGGTGG
>NZ_JBEZDW010000015.1:0-165954 GCF_040802045.1 Microbispora sp. NPDC049125
GTTCTGTTTTTTTTTTCCTTTTGGGTGGGTGTTTTTTTTTTTTTGTTTAAACTTCGCGCGGCCCCCCCCCGGGGGGGGGCCCCCCCGCTACGGTCAGGCGACGGCGGGCAGCGCGTCGCCCTCTTCGGCCTCGGCCGCGCGGGCGAGCAGCGTGTCGGCCTCCTTGTCGAGTCCGGCGCGGCGCAGCGCCTTGGCCTCGATCTTCGCCTTGCGCAGGCCTCGCCGGTAGGCGCTGTTCAGCCAGAACACCAGGGCGGGAAGCCCGCCTTCGCTCCACTCGACGTGACCGGCATGCTTGAAGCCGCGCTCCAAGGCGAGCTCGACGCGCTGGCCAGTGGTGAGGGTCATGTAGTACTCGGTGTTGTACGCGGCGAGCTCCTTGCGGACGCGCTCGAACCGCTCCGGGGGAGCGGGGTGCTCGGTGTTCTCGGCGGCCTGGGTCAGGCACTCGCGAGCGGCAGCGGTGAGGACGTCGATGCTGGCCGCGGCGCCGGTGGCGCCAGCGCAGTTCTCGACAAGGACGACAATGTGGGCGGCGTAGGACGCCGCCTGGTCGAGCGCGGCGTCGCCGGTGGTGAAGTCCGGGATCTCGATGGTGGCCATGGTTCCTCCTGTAAGGGCGGGGTCGCTCATCCCTGCACCCACAATAATACATGTACTTAGCGCGCCGGGCAATAGGACGCCGCGAACAGGAAAAGCCCCACCCGTCACGCGACGGGCAGGGCCCCAACGAACCGCTCTACGGCCGCAACACCCCGGCCTCGTCAGGCTCGAACGGCACCAACGTCAGCCGCACCCACCGGCCGTAGCCGCCGCTGCGAAGCCGCTGAACCTCCGTGACCTGGTGGATGGTGGCGATCGAGGCGAGGTTGTCCACGCCACGGTCACACTCGGGCGGATTATCGCCGACAACCAGCATTCTCAGCACGGGTAGGCCTTTCTCGCGGCCGACAGACGCCCTAACGTGACGCATGAGAACCTTGGGAAGCGCGTCAAGTTACAAATGTGTAGTTACTTGCATCGCCGTGTCAAGCATGCGGAGATGGTTCGTAGCCCTCAGGCATGGGGTCGCCGTACGCGAAGACGCCAGTCGCGCGGGCTGAAGCGGCCAATACCGACAAAAATGGGCCGCCGACCGTCCGCGGCCCATCCAGATAACCCTCGAAGAAGTGCCGTCGGAGAGCGCGCGTCCTACGCTCCAACTCCGTCATCCAGGCACGTCCATCGATGTCGGCGAACATCGCGATCCGCGTCTCTACCGCGTCCGTCCGCGCGTGGAAGGTTCGGTTCCGCCGGTCGGCATCCCACCGGCGGTGCGCCTTCGCCGGGGCGTCCCATCGCGGCTCCGGCGCCCGCCAGAACTCGGCCACAAGCAGGTAGCCGTACAGGTTCGGCTCGACGCCGTTGGCGCGCGCCCGGTTCGCTTCGATGACCGCATCCCTAGAGAACCGCGTAATGACCTTAGGGTATTGGCCGGGGTGGACATCGGTCGTAATCGAGACCCATGTGTGAACACCCAGATCTGAACCATCCCAGGTGACAGTGGCGAAAGTGTGCGGACCATTCCAGTCTGGCCCGCCGATAGCGTGCCGGTCGACGAACCCTTGAATCGCGGGGGCGGGAGCATTGCGAGGCATAGCACACGTACTTAGCACGAGGCGGCGGGGTCACGCAATGAAACCGGCCAGACGCAACGCCTCAACAATCGGACCAGCGACAACGTCGGGGTAGACCTCAACCACTGCGCCGTCCACCTCGTCCCACTTCGAGACAGCTAGACGCACTAGCACCCCTTCCACCACTTCTTCCGGCGTACCGACCGCCCGATTCACATACACACCCTTCCCCTTGACGCCGCGGACATAGCCGTTTGCCTCTAAGAAGATCGTCGCGCGCTGTACCACCGAAGTCGGGACGCCATACTTCTCCGCCAGCTCCCACCTACTCGGCAGGCGCTCACCAAGAGCAAACTCACCGGCGTCGATCCTGCGCGCGAGATCGGACGCGATCGGCTTAAAGGAGGGGTTCTCCAGAGTCACCGCTCCTCCGCCTCGCGTGTGACACCCTCTGTCACCTGATACACGGTGCTGCCCGGCCGCTCCGGCAGGTCCTCACGCACGTTGGTCCGGCGGAACCACTTCTTGACCCGCTCGAACGTCACACCCTCCACCGCGTTCGCCCCGTACACCGGGCCCACCAGCCGGTCCTGCTCGTCCCGTATGCCGATCCGAACCCGGTACTTGTAGTGGCCGCGCCGCTCCGACCGATACCTCAGCGACCGCCCGCCGCTCTCGCCCCGCGGCCGCTCCGGCGCGGGCTCCGGCGGTCGGTAGTCCAGTACCCGCACCCCATGCCAGCCGCCCGCCTGTGCCTCCGGCGTCCGCGCCGCCCGCTTTATCTGATTACTCGTCCCTTCCTTGCCGTGCGGCGAAGAAGGGACCTTCGGCGGCGCCGACCAGTTCTCCCACGACAGCAGGGCTGCGTAGTTCAGCAGTACCCGCCCGGCCGGGTGGTCGCCGTACGGCACCGGGAACGCTCGCCACCCATACTCACCACTGGAGTCCCGCCTGCCCAAGATGATGAACCCCAGGCCGTCGGCCGATATTCGGCCGTCCTCCTCGGCCGCAAGGATTCCGCCCAGCACGAGCGTCTCCCCCGACACGATGTAGTTCTCCCCGAACCGGTCCACCGTGTCGTCGTCACCCATAACCACCGGGGTCGGCACCCCGTCATGGAACACCAGTACGTACCGGGCCGGAAGGCGAAGCTCCCCCCGATACTCACGCGCCGGTGGAGTGGAAGTGACCACGTCGAGAGCCAGGTCGGCGGGGATGAAATGCGGAACCGCCATGTAGGCCGCCGCCCCGCCGATCGCCTTCATGATGCGATCGTTGGCGTCCTCCGGAGAAGCGTAGGACCACCAGAATGGTCGAAACAGCTCCCGATACAGCAGCGACCACCGAAATGAACCGGCGTCGCCAGGCACATACCCCTGCACCCGGCCAGGCGTCTTCCGCCACCGGTCGGTGGCCTTCTCGAACCGCTCGTCGGCGGCCTTCGCCTCCCGAAACTGCTCCGCCAGCAACACCGTCAGGTCAATATCCACGTCCCGCCCGTCAGGGCGGAACGCCGCCGCCGTCGTGTCTTCCGGGAAGCTGGCCAGGTCGACGCCCATCCGCGCAAGAACCTCACCCATGCCAGCGTCGGCCAACACCCTGTTCCACAACACCGCGTACGCACGGTTCTGCCCGGCGCCATCTCCGGCGTCGAGCTCAGCCTTGGTGCCGCCGAACAGGAAAGCCGTGTCCTCATCCGACGCCTCACGGGGAGGCTCCGGAGCCCGCCTGCCGCTCATCTCGTCCTCGATAGCGTCCAGCATGCCGCGCAGCGTCTCCGGCGAAAGCCGGTTGGGCTCATCAGACATTGAGGCCTCCTTTTCCGCCGGAGCGCTCATCCCGGCCATCCGACACTACATGTACTTAGTGGGGGGTGGCAATACTACCGCGGGGTTGGGTGTTCGAACGCGCGATGCGCCTGCGACCCCAGCGCCCGATGGCAGCCCCAACACAAGTCCGCGTCGTCGAACTCCTCGACACCCTCCGCGTTGCCGCCCACCGCCGCCACACGCAGCTTCACCCCGCACGCCATGCGTGCCTGGCCCAGCAGCCACTGGATCGTCGCGCCCGGCTCCTCCACCTCCGGCTCGGCCGGATGGACGACGTGCACCTTGCCGGAGGCGGACCGCACCAACTCCAACTCAACGCCACATCCCTTCTCCCGAAGGAACGCCTCAATGGCCCGCCCGGTCACCGGCATGCTCCAGTCGGTAGGCAGTCACCTCAATGTCGCCGCCGGGCAGGAACGAAACCTCCCCGACGAACCCGCCCGCGTCGATCACCGACCCGGCCCGCTCTATCAGAGCCTTCGCCGCCTCCTCCGCTTGCTCGCGAGACAACGCGGGGTGACACTCTCGGAGTGCCTTCACCAGCTCATCGCTCATCGCGTACCCTCCAGGTAGATCATCTCCCCCTGCTCGCGCCGGGCGATCGAAAGGTAGTAGCCGGAGCCCACCCTCACGCGAGTCGCCTCACGGTACGCCGTCGCAGCCAGCGCCACACCGGCGTCCCCGTCTTCGAGCTGCCCCTGCCCGACGCTGGTTCCGGAGAAGAACTCGTCGAACTTCCCGGGCATGCGCAGTGTCACCTCAGCCGCACCCATACCTACACCTCCTCATCGCGAACCTCGACGGCGATCGGATCGCACGGCGGTGTCTTTCCGCCGTTGTAGTTGTGGGCGTAGAAGCCGTCCGCCTCGCGGGTCCACTCCGTGAACCACCGGCGGCTGTACGGGTCCGGCCGCCGGTACGCCTTCAGCTCGCACCGCTCGCAGACCGAGGTGTACTCATCGCGCTTGTCCCACCTGCGCCGAGGCGTCTTCTCGATTATCAACACCACCCCGCGCGACTTCCCCGTCACGACCTCACCCCCGTCGCCGTCCAGGTCGGCTTGCCGTAGTAGTCCTGAAGCTCGTACCGCACGTAGACAACGCCGCCGCCCCGCAGCACTTTCGCCGCAGCGTGCCACGCTTCCCTGTTGCGCGGGATGTGCCCGTTGCGGACCCCCCGAAGGGAGCCGAATTCGGACAGGTAGCAGCCCCAGCCGATCGCCTCCCGGTCGCCCGGCACGACCGGGATGAATGGCAGGTCGGGGAACTCGTCCCACACATTGTGCGTGTAGTCCCGCGGCCCGGAAGGGTGGTGGACTCGCAGTGTGCTCCCGCCGGGAAGGTTGGCAACGACGACCTCCGTCGCCTCCGGGTGCGCCTCAAAAACGCTCACCGACCTCACCTCTCTTCCTCGTAGTACGGCGAGACGCCCGCATTGCGGAGGACCTCGCCGATCGCGTTGATCACGTCTTGCCCGCCGATGTTCACCGTCAGAATGACCTTGGAGTTCTTGTCACTGAGGTACGCCGAAGCGAAAGATGGATCATGCCCGGCCATGTGCAGCAGGCCGCGGATTCGCGCCAAGGCCTCCCCACACAGCAGGTCGATATGGGCATCCTCGACAACGTGGTCAGCGGCTTTCGCCGCCCTGGCCGCGGCGTTTGCGGCGTTCGTCGCCGTCACATACGCCGCGAACCGCTCAGCGGTAGTGACCCAGACGGAGCCCCCCGGGGCCGCCTCGGGGGCGCCTGGCCGGGACCTCTCATCGGCATCGAGCATGTGAACCTTGCCATCGGCGCCCAAAAGTCCGCTCCCGACCGGGCCGACGTCCAGACCGTCAATCAGAGTAGTCATGAAGGTTTCGTCGTCGCCCGTCGTGTCCGGTTTGAACTGTAAAATCGTGAACCAGCCGCCCCGTCCTTCAACCACCTCGACCATGTGGACCGCCCCGGCGAGCACCGCGCCTTGCAGCCACTCATTGGCCCTGACTTGAGTGACACCGAAGTCCTCCTCCATGAAGTCCAAGGCGAAGTCGAGCCGCACGAATTCGCGGTCACCGACCACCCCGCTCATCCACCGACCCAGGGCGGCTCCGATGACCTCCGGCGACGGCGGAACCCAGTGCGCCATCACTCCAACCCCTCGGCAATGGCCGCTAGGGCGGCGTTGACGCGCCCCTCCCGCTCGGCCTCCTGCGGCGACAGGTGCACACGAAAGCAGCCGACCCGGACCCGACCGGGCTGCCTGGGTTCGGCCAGCAGCCGCCAGTTGGCCACCAGCGGGTGGTCCAGTGTGACCTCCAGGGTGGGGTCAGGCCTCCTCGCGTGCTCCATGATCCGGCACGAGACGTAGCCGTGCTGGTCGAGGATGAAGCCGTTCCCGACCAGCAGGTCAGGGAACTCGGCGTGCAGAAGGTTCATCACAGCGATGGCGTACGCCGTCGCACGCTTGCTGGCCTGGATGTCGGCGCAGCCGTGCGGCGGCAACGACTCCAGCGTCCGCGGCTTCACCCGGGTGCCGCAGTCCCCGCACACAACAGTCCCCGAGGTGGCGAAGTCGCGTTCGGCGTCGTAGTCCGCCGGGATGCCCATGACGTTCACGCTCACTGCGCGGCCGCCTTCCGGGACTGATTCCACTCGTCGAGTCCGCGGGGGGAGCTGTACATGCCGCACCGGCCGTAGATGTAGCCGAGGACCGCAATGTTGGCTTCCTCCAAGGGGCAGCCGAGTTCGGCTGCGACCTGCCGCGTCACAACCTCGACGGCGGCGTGGAATCCGTGTGCGCTGGGCCGGGTGTCCGTGCTTGCCCGGTAGCCCCACTGGAACTCGCGGTAGCTGTCCTCGACGGCGGCCAGGCCGACGCCGATGTAGGGCTTGTCGTTCGCCAGCACGACCAAGTCGCCTGTCCGGTCAGTCGTCATTGGGGGTCCTTTCGCCGCAGGGGTTGTTCCAGGTCTGCACCCAGTACCACTCGCCGTCGTCGGACGTGTTGTGCCCCTTGGGCTCGCCACGCTTCTCGCCGCACCGGCGGCAGTTGGCGGGAATGGTGACGGTCCGCGTGCGGGGGCTGGTCAGGCCAACACCCCAGGGGGACTCGCCGCGGCGGTCCCGTACGGTGACGGTCATGGTGGGAATGATGTCCATGGATACCTCCTGAAAGGGCCGGTCGCTCATCCGGTACCGCAATACTACAGGTACTTAGCGGGTTGGGCAAGGTGCTCCGCCTGCCAAGACCCCAAGAACGCCTTCACTAGCCCCTCCGCGCGCGACTTCGCGTCCGGCGGCTTACGCATCCCGAGCTTGGCCAAAGAGTCGGCGGCCTCATTCAGTGGATGCCCCACATGCCCCTTGACGTGGTGGATCTTCAAGCCGGGCAGTTCAGCAACCGCCTCGGCTAGGCGGACCAGTGTCGGCGGCGCGCCAGAGTTCCTGACTCTCAGGCTGTAGCCGTCCGGCATTCGGCGGACATTCCCGCTCTGCCAAGCGCGCAGGTAGCTGACCGCCCCTTGGCTGTCCAGTAGGAGCGTCGAGCGGGAGGCATCCTCGCTGAGCGTGCGGATCGCCATGAACGCCGCCCGCAGCTCCAGTATCAGCACCCGCGCCGGGCCGGAGGGGTCAGCCCTTCCAAGGTCGCCCCCTCCCCATGACTGGAATCGCCAGCGGCCGTCGCTAGCGACGAACCCCAGCCCTCCATGCCCGCTCTTCCAAGCGGCGTCCGCCGCGGCGAACAATGGGCCGTCCCCGTCGAATCCGGGCACCTGGCCGCCGTTCTTCACAAGCGCTGCCGTACCAAGCCCGGGAACCCGGGTGACGGTACAGAACGGCTCGTGACCGCCGCCATTCGCGGCCGTCTCGGCGCGGGCAATCATCCGCTCCGCGGCTTCCTTGTCGCCTAGATATGCCGCGTCGAACGCCAGCCACACTGCCTCATGAGCTGGCGCGCAGCCAGCGCAACCGGATCTGGTGAGCGCGTAGTGCCGGAGCAGATCCGCCCGAGGCTTCAGCGCCCCAGGCAGGAGCGTCAGCGACGCCTCGAACTCATCATTAGATCGGTTCACGTATCACTCCGGGTCTCTAACCTCTCCTGGGAAGGTCCTGTCGAGCTGGCCAACCGCCTCGCGGACCTGGAGAAGCGCACCGCGTAGCATCGCGACCGAACCGAGCAGCGCCAGTTCGTCCATTCCCGGCTCGCTTTTGATGGTTTCCCGCAGGCCGGAGAGGTCAACGGCCGCCGCGAACCGTTCAGCCGCGCTGTGCGCCTCGTGAAGGATGCGGCTTTCCGCGGCCCCGTACATGAGGTCGCGGGCGGGCAGGTAGTCATTCGTCACGGGCAGTTTCGCCGGATCTGCCGCTCGCGCCGTCTCGGCGCAGGAGGCGACCTGGTCGACGAGCTCGTGCCAAGCTTCCGCGGCGGCCCGAATTGCGGGGTCGTTCAGCGGGTCTGTAGTCACGGTTAGTCCGGATCTTTGACCTCGTACAGGTCAAGGCGGTAGGGGAGGTGCTCCTGAATCGGGCCCCAGCGCTTCAGGTTCATGGTGAGGATGGGCCAATCCAGGTGCTGGGCAACGGCGACCGCGTGCGCGGCCGCCATGTCCGTCGAATCGTAGAGGCAGCTCAGCACGTCGGCTAGCCGTCGATGTTCCTCCTCGTCAGAGACGAATGAGATCCGAACGTTAGAAAGGATCTTCATCGTTCCGGCCAGGACGAGCCGTTGCCCCGGGGCGAGGTCGGCTTCGGCGGCAGCCAATGTCAGAGCGGGGACAGTGATTCGGATGTGCCGTTCCTCATAGGCCAGGAGAAGCGCGTGCATCTCCCTATCAAGGCGTCCCAGCTCTATGAGCACGGTGTCGTCGAGAACGAATCCGACGGCGGTCACTGGTGGGCGGCCCGCTCGGTTAGGTAAGCCAGGTGCGCGTCTGCGTGGGCGCCCGCGCGGTTCATCAGTGCCGAGTCTGCCCGCACCTCTGCGTGGAGCTGCTCGGCGGCCTGGCGGGCGCGCACCTCGTCGGTCTCGTAGCGCTTTACGAGGTCGTTGAGGACCTGGTCAAGGGTGGTTCCTCGACCAAAGGTGTCGGCGATTGCGCTGAGGCGGTCCCTGGTGGATCGGTGGACCTTGATGGTCGTAACGTCAGCAGTCATACCGCGAGGATACTCGGGATACCACGGGTATGAAAGAGCGCCTAGCTCCAGCCTTGTCGGCGTAGACGCCGAACGATCATGTCAAGCTCATGCGCCAGTTCGTCCGAGGGACGGCCCTCCGGTAGAACGCCGAGGACGCGCGCCTTTGCGAAGATCAGCTCAATCTCCGCCTGCGCCTCCGGCGGTAGCGGCTTCCCGTTCTGGAGGTCGGGCACGCCGTCCAGGATCTCCCTGACGCGATCCAGTCCGGCGCGGGCAACTTCGTACTTCTCGTCTTCGTTCATTGGGAACTCCCTTATCTATGAGGCTTCCTCGTCGGCGTAGACGCCTCCCAGGAATGAGACCAGACGCATGGCAGGGTGCCGGTCCAGGCTGAACCGTGACCGGTCGTAGCCCCTGGTGGTACGCGGGTCGATATGGCCCATGGCGTCCTGGACCTCGCGCAGGCTCACACCGGCATCGAGTGCGAGCGTCGCGAAGCTGTGCCGCAGCGAGTGTGGCGACAGCCGGGCGGCCGACGGCACCTCGGCGGCGCGCGCGATGCGCCTGATCAACTTCCTGAGCGCTGAACGGTCCGTGCGCTTGCCGCCGGGGTGCGGCCCGGACGGCTCGGTGATGAACAGCGGCCCCGTCAGGTCCTCAACCCGCACGCCGGAACGTGCAGCCCGGTCAGCAAGATAGGCGTCGATGAGGAACGCCACCGACGGCGCGAGTACGCACTCATACCGCTTACCCCCCTTGCGGGTGACCTTCAGTGTCCGGTGGCCGCGGTTGTGACCGAGGTCTTTCACCTCGGCTGTGATCACCTCCGCGGCCCGCAACCCGTCGGTCAGCAGCAGCGAAAGCGCAGCAGCCGTCCGCAACCGCACCGAACGCCTGTCCTCGCTGGCGGCCCTCAAAAAGGCGACCGCTTCGTCTTTCGAGAGCGACACAGTGGAAGAGGAGTCCCGGTCGAACGTCGGCCGGTCCACCAGTTCCACCGGGTTGCGCTCGCATGCCTCGTTGCTAAGCAGGTAGCGGTACCACGACGAGACTGACGACAACCGTCGCGCGACCGACCGTTCCTTGGACGCCTGCTTCAGGTCGGCCTGGTACAGGTCGACGTCGGCCCGGCGCACTTCGAACGGGTCCAGTCGGTGCTCGGAGCACCATGTGAGCCACATCCGCAGATCTCGGTAATATTCCGCCGCCGTCGCCGGAGACTTGCGACTCTCCAGCCAGATAGCCGTCAGTCGGTGCACGCTGTACCGGTCCTCGAAGTCCACCGGCGGCAGTGCAGGAAGGGCCGCCACGCCCTGCGCGAGCAGGGCGCGGCGCTCCTCCAGCGGCCGATGGAAGTCCCGCGGCTTCAGCGAGACCGGCTCGACCGCGATGATGCTCACTTCAGGCTGCACCCTTCCGCTCACCGATCTGGCGTTTCCACTCACGCACCGGGTTCTCCATCAGTGCGACCGGACCTCTCCAGAAGCCGTACCAGACGAGCTTCTGAGGGTCGACCGTGGCGGCGCCGAACAGCGACCTCATGAAGTCGGCGGCGATCCGCTCGCAGTCCTCTTGTGTGGCATTGGTCCCGATCGTCCGCTCGACGCGGGTAATGATGATCTCAGGGAGGATGTGAGTGCAATCGCGAATGTTGTCGAGGTTCAGGCCGAAGTGCCAGCCCGGCGTCCGCTCATCGAGCAGGGTGATGCCGTTTTTCACCCGAAGTGCGGCGGCTTGCCTGCGCATGGTGTCCTGAGACATGGTTCCTCCTTGTTTAGGGTCGCTCGTCCCGTCGTTGGTGATGCTAGCGACCGTCCCACGGCTTGGGGAGCCCGGCCTTCTCGCAGAGGTCGATGACGGCCGCCCGGACTGCGTCCTTCGTCCAGGTGAAGTTGCCGTAGCGAACTTCGCCGGGCGGTGCCTGGATGATGGTTGGCTGCGAAGAGCGGGAGCCGATGTGCACGGTTACGCCGTTCGGCGCCCTGGTGAAGTCAATGAGCCAGGTGACTTGGTTTGTCCACATTGACATGTTTCCTCCGTGTTTTGGGTCGCTCGTCCCGTGTGTGTGGTTTCGCCCTACCGGAACTTTGTTCCGTTGGGCGGTCCCGTTGACGCCTCGTATCGTACCCCATAATTACCGTTATGGGGTACGATCCTTGCGACGGGAAGAGCGGCCCCTGAAACCAGGAGGATTGACGCATGAGGGAAGAAACCGGACGCCCGCGCGCATTCGCGGTGAGGGCTGACGGATTGCCTCAAGCGCTAAGTACCTGTAGCGTATGCCGCGAGGGGATGAGCGCCCCCCGAAAGGAGAAGATCATTATGGGGAGAACGAGAGAAGCACTCAAAATCAGCGTCCGCCTGAGCGATAGCGACGGGGATCAGGAGCTCTGGGAGAAGCTCCAGCGTGAGGTCTGTGAAGTCGTCGCTAAGGAGGAGTACCGCGGAATCCTCATCCTCGGCGACCCTGTGTTGTCCGTCGAAGTAATGGACCGACCCTGATATCAGTCGACGGCGCTCAACTAGACGAAGCCGTTACCTGAAGGCAGAAAGGACCCCCAAGGCATGAAACAGACCGTGAAAGTTGGCATCTTCTACGACGGCGGCTGGTGGACAGTCTTATCGGACTACCTGGCGGAAACCCACCAGTGGCGCGCGCGCCCTACGTTCGGCGGCCTGGCCGACGTCATGGCTTGGCACCTGGAGCGCTCCGGCCTGGGCGAAGTAGAGGTCGCTGAGCAGCATTACGTCCGCGGCCGGTTCGGCTCGACCTCTTCACGGTCGTTCGACATCGTGCTCCAGGAGTCTGGGGTGCAGCGACACGACGCGCCCACCCCGGAGAACGGCGCGGAGAAGGGCGCAGATGTGCTTTTCGCTCTGAACGCGTTCGACCGCGCTACGGCGGCCCCGCTGGATGCTGTAGTCCTCCAGACCGGCGACGCCGACTTCATCCCACTGGCGCAGATACTCAGAGGCCGAGGACGATACGTGATTGTGCCGAGCGTCGCCGTCCGCGATGGCGGCGTCGACCTCAACACCGCGCCGCGACTGAAGGCCGCCGCCGACAGCGCGCCTGACTTGATCGGCCTGCTCGCCGCCGCTCTGAAGCGGGAAGCCGGGTACGCGGGGGTCTACCCGTTCGTCGAGCCCGTCGCTACCACCCCGCCGGTGCTGCCCCCGTCGGGCGACTACCTGACCGGCGCCATCACCCGCTGGCGCGAAGGCGAGCCCTACGGGTTCATCACCAGCTCCACTGGCGGGTCCTTCTTTGTGTCCCGTGACGTCCTGCCGCCCGGGAAGACCCGGCTTCCGGAGGGCACCCGGGTCCAGTTCAAGGGCAGGCCCAAACCGATGCCTGGAAAGAAGTATCCGGAAGCCTTCAGCGTCCGCCCCGTCGAGTAGCGCCCTGGGCGGGGCGCAGGTTGTTCACGGCTACCACCCCGCGCCTGCGCCCCGCCTCCTTCGGCTCGACCACATGAACCAAGACCATTGAATGCCCGCCCCGCGGCGGCCGGGTCCGGCATTTGACGGATTGCCCTAGGTGCTAAGTACCTGTAGCGGCGGAAGGCTAGGTGAGGTTCAGATGAGCAGCGATTCGAACGTAGAGGCAGCCCCGGGGGCGGTTGCCTTCTACCTGGGAAGAGACTTCGGCGCCGGACAGAAGGATCATGCCATCCGGTCAGGTGCTAAGGCTGGTCCTTTTCCGCGGACCACCCGCTACGAGGGTTACAAGGTGCCGTACACGGCGCTGTGCGGGCGGGAGGTGTGGCGTCCGACCGACACCACTACCTACAAACCCCTGCCGTGGGAAGAGAGTTATCGCTCCTGCAAGAACTGCGCTAAGCGGGTCGCGGCAAGAGCAGTAGAAGGCGGCGCGCGATGAGCGAAGGGAGCGGCGGCCGATTGCGCATGACGAAGCAGATGCAGAGCGCCTTGGTGGTTTTACTCGGCGGTTCCGACGCGCAGATGTCCGCGCTGGACATATGCGCCGCCTCGGGCATCCCGCACAGCTCTGTGCACGGGATACTTGTCCGGCTCCGAGAAGCCGGATGGGTCGAGCTACGCGAAACCGGAGGCCGCTCGCGACAGGATGGCGGCTCGCGAAGCCACTTCTACCGGCTCACCGAACGCGGGGCGCTGGGGGCCAGGGTCGCGCTATCTCGCGTGGTCGGCAAGCCATGGGAGGCGGCCCAGGCGCGGGCGAATGCCGCCTCCCTTCTGGACCAGTTGATCTGGCGGGCGGCCGCCCGCCTTGGTGGGACGACTGCACTGGCCGACCTTCCGTTCTCTACGCGGGTCCGGAACGCCCTGAACCGCTGCCTGTACAGGAACATGGACGACCTTGTTGCGTGCGGAGAAGCAGGCCTTCGGGACATCCTCCACTTCGGCCAGTCGGGAGTCGACGAGGTCCAGCACGTGCTGGAGCGCGCTATAGCCGAATACGAGGAACTTCCCTGCTCGTGCCGTGACACCCACCGCGATCACTCCGGAGCGCAAGGGTTCGGCGCTTGTTCGCGCTGCACATGCCGAAGTTTCCGACCTGCCGTAGCAATGGAGGGGGGGCGCCCCGTGACGAATCGAGGCCGGTTTGCGGATGCAGTCGCCGGAGCGGTCGAAACACTCGGGCGCGAGCACCCCATCGAAGAGACCGCCATCAAGCCGAAGATCCAGGGTTACCTCATCCGAGACGGCATACGGACCCTTGGCGACCTGGCTCGACGTGACGAGATCGACCTGCTGAATATCCGCGGCTTAGGCGACCAGTCGTTGGTCGACCTATGCGAGGCGCTAGAGGGGGTAGCCGCGCCCCATGACTGACGGCCCGTTCTGGTCGCCGGAGCCGGGGAAGTGGGCGGCGCCGCGGGATGCCTCGTGGTACGACCGGCCCAACGTGTGGAGTCCGAAGAAGGTGCACGTCTGGGGTGAGGACATGATGAGCGCCTGCGGCCGCAGCATCTTGACGGACACGCTGCTGATGAGGCTGGAGGAGGTTCCCGAGCATCGGCGGTGCCGGGCTTCAGGTTGTCGCGAGAAGTGGCCAGCCCTGGTCGCGTAGTGGGCCCCTATATATAAGGTGTAGCGCTCACCCCCGGGGCTTCGGCGTGCCGCTCTGGCCGACCTGAGCGCCTGGCCTGTATATGGGGTGTATGTACGCTGATCGTTTCGTCGTTCTGACCGCCACGCTGATTGCGGTCGCCGCAGTGGGGGCGGGGGTGTGCCTGGCCGCGAACCAGAGCCTGTCGGCGTCCTTCCTTGGCTCGGTAGCGGTCATGCAGGGTGCGGTCCTCGCGCGGGATGCGCGGTGGCCCCGGGGGGGCGGTACCCCGCCTCGACAGCTTGCCGGGCGAGCTCTTCCAGGGTCAGCTTTCCGTTGCTCTGGGTCCGCTTGTCGGCGCCGAGCAGAATGTCGGCGATGCTGTCGAAGCGGGCATAAACCCGCTCTGTCCCTTCATTAATGGCCCTGGTGAGAGCCGCTTTGTAGTCTTCGAGGCCGCGCTGCACCGCCTGGTTGATGTGGGGGAAGACCTCGGTGTCAATGAACTCCCGCACGGCCTTTCGCTCCCGTTCGAGGTCTTTCAGGACGCCGTTGGCTTCTTGGATCACTTCTCGAAGCGCCAAGGTGCGGCGGTGGGCGAGCTCGGCCGCGGCGGTAGCTTCTCGCTTCGCGGCTTCGAGCTGCGCGAGAAGCGCAGCGTCAGGCTGTGGCGCTGGCGCCGCGTCCTGGGCTCGCTTGCGGGCTTTACTCACCGGGGCTCCTTACGGGGGGTTGCTAAGTACTCGTGCATTTTAGTGTCCCGAGGGGACGCTAGCGGAGTGGCTCGCCAGACTTGGCGTTATGCCAGTTCGTGAGCCGGAGCGCGAAGTGCGCGACCTGATCGAGCGAGTGTTTCGGGTTTCTGCGGCCTTGCGGTCGTGCGGCGTTGACCCAGGGACGGTTCGCGCGGCCGTGACCGTCACGGCGCGGGAGGCGTTCCTCCTGCTTGATCACGATATTGATTCTTCGTGGTCATTTACGGTTGAAGGGCCGCTTCCGGAACTTCCGCCAGAAGAGCGCTTTTGGGCGCGGTATGACCTGAAGGTGCTTCCGCACGGGGAACGAGGGCCGTGGGCTGTGCTGTTCGGCATGGAGTTGTACATCGACGAGCCTCACGCCATCGACACCCGCATGTGATCGGCGTGATGGGTGTTGCTTCGGTCCGCGTGGGGTAGCGGCAGTGGCATAATGGATAAGCAAGTTAAGTACATGAACGTTAGCCTCGACGAGTCACCTCCCGTGGCGACGAGGGGCTGTTGCGCCGCCCCTCCTGACGGGGAGGGCGAAGGTCAGTCGGCTTCTGACGTCAAAGTTGAATCTTCAGTGAAACGCTCTAAAGGCCTTGCCGGAGGGCGCTAAGTACCCGTAGTTTGGATCGGGAAAGAGGACCGCGCGGATGAAGGAGGGGCGCCGGTGACGATCGACGAGGCAAGGGACGCCGTCGTCGCGGCAGAGCTCTTCTGGCGCGAACACGAAAATGTCCTCAAACAGTTCTTCGCCGACGGATTCTGGGACAACAACACCATCGACGAACGCGGCGCCTGGTACGCCAGGCATCGCGACGTATGGGGCCCTTACATGGATCTCATTGCCCGCCGCACCGAAGCATCGCAAGTGCTCATGGAACACGGCATACACCCGCAGGAAGTAGCAACTGGGTAGGTCTGTGCTACTAGGCGTCGCGGACCGCTCCTCTGTAGCCGGGGCGGTTTTCCATTGGGACATAGATTCAACGGGATCGTCGATCCATAGCCCCCGCTAAGCCCCTATACGGGCGAGTCACCTGACAAGTCAACAGAGGCAACACCCAAGAGCGGGTGGGCGCGGTCTCCGGTCTTCTTGGCACACCGGGGACGATATCGGTCGCAATCACGCGGCCGAGTCGTCTCCGTAAGAACCCCAGGAGACCGCGCTCACCTTTAATCACCCGGCGACGAACCGCGCCGCCGGAACACAGAATCCCACGCCGCGCCAGCGATGGAGTAGATTAGGCAATCCTAATGTTGAGACTCCAATTACCGGCGGTAACGGGATGGCGGAGTAGCTCAGGGGAGATCGCCGGTTCGCCCCGGCCTTCGCCACGCTCGCGTAGCTCAGTGGACAAGAGCACCTGCCTACGGAGCAGGTTGTCGCAGGTTCGAGCCCTGCCGCGAGTACAAGACGGCGAGACGTAGTGCGGATGTCTCGCTGCCTGACCAGCCCCTTTAGCTCAACAGGCAGAGCAGCCCCCTGAAAAGGGGCGGGTTGGGGGTTCGATTCCCTCGGGGGGCACTCATGCGCCGCTAGCTCAATCGGCAGAGCGTCTGACTTTTAATCAGGGGGTTCCGGGTTCGAGTCCCGGGTGGCGCACCTCCGCATCGTCCGCGGCCCGCGACGGTCGCGCTTCAAGGCCTAGAAACAGCCGTGCCCCCGGCGGCTTGCCGAAGCAGAGGCGGACCGGGGGCGTACATGGGTAAGCGTAACGCAAACACTCGGCGGGGGGAAGGTTGACCCGCCGTTCCGTCCCCGATGGCCAAGCCCGGTTAAGGCGCCGCTCTGATAAGGCGGTATCGCTGGTTCGAATCCAGCTCGGGGAACTTCGGAGAGGCTAGGCGATGTCGCCGGAGTCTCCCGCGGCGCCGTTGACCAAGTTGGCAGGTCACCTGGCTTTCACCCAGGATTGTGCGGGTTCGAACCCCGTCGGCGCTACGCAATCGACACGGGGGTGCGCATGGCAAGAGCTGTCATCTTGATTATTTTCGTCCTGATTCTAGTCATTGCGGCGTTCTCCCTCATCCGGTGGGCGCGAGCGGCGCGGGTGGACTCCGAGCGCAAGCGGTGGCTTGGAATGCTGGCCGACGATCAAGTGCGCGGTAAGGCGCTGGAGGTATTGGCGGAAGCCTACGCCGACGGTCGCTTGAGCCTGGAGGAGTACAGTCGCCGCCGAGACGACCTGATGTCAGGGCGCATGATGCCGAATCGCCAAGTCTTGGCGCTCGTCAAGGACCTCGGCGTCTCCGAGCTGTCATAATGAATGTTGCGGCGTGGAGCAGTTCGGTAGCTCGTTGGGCTCATAACCCAGAGGTCGCAGGTTCAAATCCTGTCGCCGCCACTCTGAACACCGGGTGAACCCTATTCCGGGGGGTTCACCCGGTTTGCGTTTCACCCGATGAGCAGCTCGTCGGCGTGCCCGATCCGGACACGCCGGGCGAAGAACGTGATGGTCACGGCGGTGGCCTCGCTACCTGAGGTTTCGACCCTTATCTTGGCGCCGCGGGGCATGTAGATGGGCTGGCCGTTGATGAGGACGTGCGTGGGGATATGGAGCCCTTCGGGGCCGCATCGTTCGCCTGGGTCGCGCTCGCCGTCTCGAAGCGGGGAGCGTTCCTCGATGATGTCGACCATGACCGCCTCGGGCTGGGACGCCAACGCAAGGCGAACCGGGTAGTGCTGACCCAAGGCGTACGCGGCGCCGGGCGTCGGGTCTTCGCCGACGGCGTGCGCGTCGTGCAGCTCGGGGCGTTCAGGCTGCTCATTCATAGGTAGCAGCGTGGCCTCGTTCGACACCTAGCGTCGCGCCTTACCCAGGGGCGGGTTAGGCGCCCTCGCGGTCTTCAAGGCCCACTGCGGCGCGTAGCTCGCGACGCGAGGCGTCATCGGCGGAGTCGACGGCGAGCATCACGTCCGCCAGGGCAACGGCAATGGCATTGAGCTTGCGTTGCGCGGCCTGGTCGGCGCGCCGCTGCGCGTTCTGTAGCAAGGCGACCAACAGGAAGGTGATGATCGTCGTGGCAGTGTTGATGATCAGTTGCCAGGTGTCGAGGTCTCGGAACAGGAAGTAAGACGGCGCCCACAGTCCGACTAGCGCGACGCACAGTGCGAAGAACACCGCCCGGGAGGCGAACGCGCTGGCGGCGCCAGCGAACCGATCGAAGCCGGACAAGTGGTCGGAAGACTGGGACGGCATTTTGGCGTTCACGCCCACATCATGGCGAGACGCCCTCCCTTAGATCGCGGCCTATGGAAGGACCTCAATGGAAAACAGCAACGAAATCCCGTTCATGACGGCCGCGGACAGTGCGGTTTACTGCCCGAATTGCGGACAGACCCTCACGATTCATCAGACCGTCGGCGGTGGGCCGCCCAAGCATGAAGACATCACGGTCTGCGAGACGTGCCGGGAGATGTCGGTGTTCGTGACGACTCCGGCGGGTCCGCTGCTGCGGCCCGTCACCGAGGAGGAGCGCCGGGAAGTGTTTTCCCACCCCAGCTTTAGGGCGATCTTGCGGCAGGCTGCGGTCGCCCCGCGTTTCGTCTACCGGAAGGGCGCAGGCGAGCCCTTCCGGCGTTGAATCGGTGAGGGTCGCCCGCGCCCCGTCTTCGCTTACGACTTGCCCGTCAGGCGGCCTTGAGAGGGCGCTTCCACTTGCTGCGCTGAAGGTTGAGCGCCCCTTCGGCGTAGAGCCGCTCGACAACCGCTCGGGCGCGGTCGCGGTCGGTGACGCGGTCGGACGGCATTTCTTCCAAGGCGCGCGCGCCGGATTCGACGGCCGCCTTTACTGCATCGGCGTGAACGGAAGGCGGGACAAGGGGGCGGAACGCCTCCCCTTGGTGGCGGAGGGTCTCACCCCAGCCTGTTACGGGAAGCCCGCAGGCAAGGCATTCGGGCTTTTGAGTGTCCGGGTTGAGCCAGGAGCGGGCGGCGTGTCCGTACGGCTGAGTGTTCAATGTGCCCTCCTTCCCGGGCATTCACCAGAATCTCATTTCGGATCATACCCGGGAAGTGACTGAATGCACACGTGATATTACAACGCGCGTTCGAGACTAAGCCGCCTGCTGCTCACTCTCCGCCGTCGGATCACTTTCGGCACGCCGGGCGGCCTCCTCGGCGGCTTTCTTCGCCGCTTTGTCGAGCTTCTTCACCAGCTTCGTCAGCTCGGTGCCGACGGGACGCGGGTCGGTCAACGGGTGCTCGACGTACTTGCGGATCAACGGCAGGATCTCCTTGGCCCGCCTCCGGCCGTCCTCGTCCAGGACATAGCGTCCATCGAAGGCCTGCTCGAAGCTCAGCCCCACTTCCGCCCGCCAGCGCTGCGCCTGATCTGAACGAATGCCGAGTTCCTTGGCAATCTCGGGGCAGCTCATCCGGAAGCATATGGTCAGGTGAAGCGTGAGAAGGCGATTACGTGCTGCCTTGCTTCGACCGGCGGCCTTCGAGACCGCCTCCAGCTCCTCTTCCCCTGCGATGCCTTCGAGGTCCAGGTTGCCGTCCTCGTCATAGTGGGCAAGGGGATGCCAGGTCTTCCGTGCGGCAGCCCCAACCCGGTCGTCAGGCCCGTACCGCCCGATGACCTCACGCGCGAGCGAGTGAATCCGCGCAATCACCTCGGGTGCGGCGTACCGCGCCTGGCCCCGGGCGATTTTGCCAATCCACTCGCTTCCGACGCCGATCTGCTCGGCCTGCCAGCGCAGCGACCAGTTCTGCGCCTGCATGGACCGGATGAGCTGAATGTGCTTGGCCGTGATCTTCACGTGCTTGGAACGATCACGTACTCGCTGGTTCACCTCCAACACGTTCATGGCGGTGATCTGCTGGCTGATGGAGAACGCAATGCTGGAGAACCGGCCGGATGTGATGCGACGCAAGGTGCTCTCGTCGACTCCGCAAGCCTCGGCGAGAAGGCGGTATGTGGCTCCGGTGACCTCTCGAACATGCTCGATGTGGCGTGCGGCGCGCTCGGTAGGGACCAGAGTGTGCGGCTCCGGGGGGACGGGTATCCCAGCTCGCCGGTATTCGGTGCGCCGCCTTGAGCGCAGGTACGCGGCGCTACAGGAAGGCGTCTTCGGGCATTCCCCGTCGCATCCGCGGATACGTCCGATGCGGGTGCCGTGGGGAAAGTCAGGGTGGGCGGGGTCGCGGATCACCTGCATGGCGTCCTCCTTCTTTGCGTGGCGCGGTCGCTCGTCGCGCCTGGGTGGTCGGGGTTATCTGTCGTAGCCGTTGATCAGTTGTAGATGAGTGTGAATCGCGGCGCGGAGCTTGTCCTGCTCCGCCTTCATGACGGGAAGTAGCGCCTCTCGCATCTGCCGGGCCTGGCGAAGGGTGTAGCCGTGGCCGCGGGTCTCGCTGCGCGCGGCGCGCCACCGCCGTCGGCCAATCTCCACCTCGTCGACGGTGAGCCAAATGGCCATGTGTCGACGCCAAGGTGTCCGCGGGGCGTACTCGGCTATGGCAATTGCTTCGTCGAGCACGTCGTACAGCTCTCCTGGTCGCACAAGTCCTCCGTTCCGGCTTCGGTGCGCTCGTCCGATACCGAGGCCAATAATACAGGTACTTAGCCGATTGGGGTACCCTCTCCCCTTCCCTGGGGTTGCGTCAAATAGGCACGCCCCACCCCTGCTGCACCGTGACCGGCGGGATCCCGAAGAACAGATCGTCGAACCAGAACGACTGGCTGGTGGCCGACGACACCGCCCAGGGGACGTAGGCCGTTGCCTGTGTGGCTGTGGCTGGCGCTACGGCGGTGAAGGGTCCGACGAGCGTCCAGGTGTTCGCGGTGAGGGTGACCGCCGAGCTGGCGAACGACGACACGAAGGCATTCGAGCTGGTCTTCCAGTCGCATCCGACCTTGGCCGTCCTGCCAGTGAGCGTGGTGAACACGTAGCTGTACAGCGTGTACGTGGTCCCGGCGACAATCCCCGCGATGTTGCCGTTGCTGTAGCAGAAAGTGTCCCCAATGACCGCGCTGACGATTTTCAGGGAGGCGGCGCCGGTGCGGAAGCGCGTGGTGTCGCGGGAGAAGGTGCCGGAGCCGGTGGTCCACCCGGCGGCCGACGTCTCGATTCCCTCCGCGTTGTCCGACAAGAGGTTCCCTGGGATGGCCATGCCGCGCCCTCAGCAGAGAATCTGCACGGTCAGGTCGGCCCCGGCCGCGGTCGACCCGACTTGAGTGATGTCGATCGTGAAATACGAGCCGTCGCTGATGGTGCCGGTGGCGAAAGTCGTGACCTTCGCCGTGTTGGTGCTGACGGCGATCGTGGGGCGGGCGGGCGCCGAGGCGAAAATCGTAGTCCCGTTGATCTTGACGTCGACCACCACGGCCGCGCCGGTGGGGGCGGTGCCAACGCTGGCCCGGACCGCCTTGATGGTGAGGGTCGCCCCGGAGTCGTTGTACAGCCTGAACGTGCCGGTGGAGACGGTGAGAGTTCCCGACCTGGAGAACGGGAACAGCAAGCCCGGCTCCAAGGGGCGCTCGACGCCCGCCGAGGTCCGCAGGAACAGAACGTCGCCGGTCTTGGCGAACACCGACGTGACGCCAGCCGCCGGATTGGACGGGGACGCCTGGTGGGCGAACTGGAGAGGTGCGAGCTGCCGGGGCATTGTCAGCCCTGCACGACGACGCGGTACTGCCCGGAGGTCGGCGCCGTGGCGAAGTTCAGCCTTACCGTGTTGGTGTCCGGGCGGGACACGTCCGGGTCGACCGTTTCCCGCGAGCCGGAGTTTACGAAGACCTCCACGCTGACGTCATAGGTACCGAGGTTGTGCGTGACGTCGATCTGCGTGGCGGAGCCGTCGCCGACGTTGGCGGCCACATGGCGGGCAACGACGGCGGTGTCAACCGCCACAGCGTCGGCGGCCACCGAGATGCCGGTACCCGCGCCGACGGCCAGAACGCCGGTGGTGTACGTCAGGCCCGCCCCCGCGGTTGAAGACGCCAGAGCGACGTCATCGGCGTTGACCGTGATGCCGTTACCCGCGCCGACCGCCAGAGCTGAGCCCGCGCCGCCGGTGAGGCCCGCCCCGGCGGCCGCACCCGCGATCCGGACCGTGCCGGTTGAGATTTCCAGGCCCGTGCCGGTGTTGACGTTGAACGTTCCGGCGGGCGACTCGGTCAGGCCGGACCCGGCCGTGTAGACGGTGCCGCCGCCGCCGAGCGGGGAGAACGACAGCGCGGTGGTGCCCAGAACAATCGGGTCGTTGGTGGTCAAGATGTAGGTCTTGTCGCCGTTGACGGTGCCTTCGGTGACCGTGACGGCCAGGCCCGAGGTGACCTCGGCGGAGCTATCGGCGTCGGCCGCGCGAGTGGGCGCACCAGAACCGTTGACGGTGTAGACGCCGTTGTCGGCCCCGGTCGTCTGGTCTTTGAGCAGGATGCGGTCGCCGGTGGCAAGGGTGACACCGTCGATGACCGAACCGTTGGCGTAGGCCGTAGCCAGCGTGCCGTTGGTAGTCGTGGCCGCGCGGACGGACTGCTTCCAGTCCAAGCCCCTCGCGACGTTGTCGACGTACTGCTTGGTCGCGGCGTCGCCGTTCGAGCTGGGGTCCGCCAGGTTGATGATGCGCTGGTTGGCGAGGTCAAGCCCGTTAAGTACCTTGCGGGACACGCTGCCGGTCTCCTATCCGATGATCGCCTTGCCGGAAAACGGCACGGCGAAAGTGATCACAGTGGTGTTCAGGTCGGCGTGGACGACGTCGGAATCGACCTCGACGTGGTCGTCGGTGAGCACTGAAACCGGGGGATAGCGGCCCAACCCGTGGACGATGGTCCAGGTGGCCGCAGGGACGCCTCCGCGGTCGTAGACAAACTGCTCGCCACCGGCGGGCCCAGGCGGGCCCTGCGCACCGGGCGGCCCCTGCGGGCCGGGAGAGGCCACGGCGATCGGGGGCGGCGTGACAGTGGTAAGAGTGAGCTCGCAGCGCGTCGAGCCATCCACGACAACGATCCGCTGCGAGACGATCTCAACGACGGTCGTCACCGCGTCACCTCGAAGTCCACGGACACCTCGCCTTTGAGGAGGCGGTCGGTGTCGCCGTAGGCGTCGGTGAGCTCCAAGTCAAAAACGCCGTGGCGCCACGCGATGGCGGCGGTTTCCTCGTCCGACAGGCGCAAGGTGATGGTTCCGGGCGGGCCGGGGGTGACGACGATTCCGCTGCCGGGCGCGGTGGACAGGTCGAGTAGGGCGGTGGGGGATTCGATGGTTTCCCGGACTTGCATGCGGGCGGTGCAGCCGGTGAGGTCGCGATCGGTCAGGGTGAGGACGACTTCCCACGTCGCGCCCTGCTCGATGAGCAGGTTCCATACGGCGGCAGGCACGCGAAGACCCCTCGGGTTGTGACCGTGGGGTGGTCCGACGCGTCTACGGTGCCCGGTGTCGGGGGTTTACGTCGCGGCCTGCCCGTAGACGCGAAAGAGGGCACCGGCGGGGGCGCCGGTGCCCTCTTTCAGGGCTGCTACTTGGCCTGCGTCTGGTGGTACCAGAGTTTGACAGTGTTGAACGAGACGGTGATGCCATCCCGAAGCTTCAGCCGCTCGGAGATGCCAGCCGGGCCGAGGGTGTTGTCGGCGTTGTACAGGGCGGCGATGGCGTCCGCCTCTGCCTGAGTTGGCGGCTGCGCGCCGCTGGGTGCTGTGTCGCCCCAGAGGCTCGGGGGTTCATAGGTTTCGTGCCAGCTCATGTCTTCTCCTGATGGTTGCGGGGGTTGCGGGGTTCTACTTCTCGGCGTTCTCGTGGTACCAGAGCCGGACCGTGTCCGCGGGGACCGAAATCCCGTCACTCTTCAGGACGGCGGCGATGCGCTCAGGCCCCCACTTGTTCTTGAACTTGGTGTAGTAGCCCTCGATGGCGTCGGACTCCGCCTGCGTGGGCGGACGGGCGTTCTCGGGGTCCAGAACGCGCCAGAGATGCTGGGGGAGTGAATCCATGTTTTCTCCGTGTGGCGGTTGACGGGGGATTGCGGGGAGGCGTTGCAGGCGAGAGGTGACTACTCGTCGTCCTCGTCGGCCAGGTCGCAGCACTCGGGGGAAGGAAGCATCGGTTTCACCTCCTTTCGGGGGGAAGGCGATCCGGCCGCCGACCGGCGGCCGGAGGTCAGCGGGGCAGGTAGACCCGGACGTCAACCTCACGTTTCTGGTCGAGGCGGATGGCAGCGCGGATCCCTTACCGTGGCCCTGCAAGTCGTTCTCGGAGGTCAATCTGGGGCGACGCCTTGATCAACTGTTCGGCGTCGTTGATCGTGAAGGAGTGTCGGTCGAACCCGCTGATGGATCGGGCGAAGAACGTGTGCCCATCGCCGTCCGGCACGGCCATGAACTCGATATCGGGTTCGGCCGCACCGAACAGGACTGGCCTGTCCTGCTTGGCGAGGTATCGCCCGACTTCACGAAGTGCGCCATCCGTGAACATGGACCAGAACAGGCCCACATTGAAGAAACGGCCCAAGGTGATGTCCTCAGGGGCGCGACACCCGATCCTCGATAACCAGTGCACGCCGATGAGCTGATCCCCGTAGGGCTGCATGTAGACCAGGGCGTTGAGTTCGCCATCCTCGTAGTAGCCGTACATGCGCCAGTCCTCGGGCACGGGGAACGCACGCTCCAGGTCGTCCAGCAGCTCGGGCGTGAGCTCGGCGGTGAACTCCCCGGCTTTGATTTGAGCCTCTGTGAAGGGCGGCCTATCGACGCCGTCGCGTTCGCTCGCGAAGATGCGGAACCCCTCCATCGGGTCCCGATCAACCCTAAATGCCCGTCCCGACTCGAAGCAGAACGCGCGAAGCCAGAAGCCGCAATTTGCGCCGGTCTGCTCTGGGTAGATGGTGAACAGCCGCTCACAGGCAGCTTTGAACCGTTCGTCCATTGGGGGTTCCTTCTCTTAGGTCGGCTGGTCTTCGGTGACGGCCACGTCTTCTACGTCGAAGAGAACGAACCCGGCGCCGGGGCAGTCCGCGGTTGCGAGCCAGACCGCTGGCCGAATGTCGTGGAGGAGGGCGACGGCGCGAGCCTCGACGACGCGGGGCCATTGGTCGTCGATCTGCTTGGGGGCGCCCACCGCGGTGCACACGACACGGAACCGCTCCAAGTCGGGGTGGCCGGGCAGGTCGCGGGCGGAGATGAGCCGCAGCGGGAGGTTGCCGTCGGCGTCGAGCTGTAACCGGCCGTCGTTGAGCGCGTCGGTTACGTGTCGGGCGATTGCCTCTGAGGTGGTGAGGAGCAGGTCGCCGCGGAACGGGTCCTTCTCGAACACCTCGTAGGAGAGGGGCTCCCAGGAGTACAGCGTCCGCCAGGCGAAACGCTCCCCTGCCCACTTCTCATGGATTTCGGTGACGACGCGACGCACGAACTCTTCGGCGGCCGCGTCGTCCATCGGCTGGCCGCCCATCAGAACGGCGGCTCGTCGCGGAATCCCTGGTCGAACCCGCCCTGCTGGCCCCCGCTGGGCTGGCGGGGCTGCTGGTAGCCGCCGGAGCCCCACGGGTCGGCGGGGACACCGGCGCCGGGCTGGCCGCCGGGGGTGTACTGCGGAGGCCGCCCTCCCCCCTGGGGCGCCGAGCTGGCCCAGGGGTCACTGGCGGGGGCGCCACCCTGCCCGTTGCCCTGGCGCTGCGTCTTGTTGACCTTCGCCGTGGCGTTGCGGAGCGAGGGGCCGACCTCGTCGACCTCGACCTCGTAGACGGTGCGCTTCTCGCCTTCCTTGGTCTCGTAGGAGCGCTGCTTGAGGCGGCCCTGGACGATGACTCGCATGCCGCGCATGAGGGACTCGGCGGCGTTCTCGGCGGCCTGCCGCCACACGTTGCAGGTGAGGAACAGGCCCTCACCGTCTTTCCACTCGTTGGTCTGCTTGTCCAGGAAACGCGGGGTCGATGCGATGCGGAACCGGGCGACGGGCTGCCCGGTCGGGGTGAAGCGCAACTCGGGGTCGTCGACAAGATTGCCGACGACGGTGATCTGGGTGTCTCCTGCGGCCATAGCTGGCCTCCTACTCTTCGCGGTCTTCGTTGGTTGGAGGGTTGAGTTGCTCCGGCCAGGCGCAGCCGCAGCGGTTGCACTTGCGGCCCAGGCATTCCTGGCCGGGTTCGACCTCGTTGAAGTCGACCCCGTTGAAGAAGTTCTTCGCCGCCCCTGTCCGGTCGATAGAGCCGAAGTACCGGGTTTCGACGCTGTAGCAGCCGCAGAACGGGCAGGGCGCGTCCGGCGTGTACGGGCGCATCCACATGTCGTCGAGCCGGGACATCAAGGCCTCCGCGGAGCGGGAGCCTCTTCGGGGTCGCCGACGGTGCCACGCCAGGGGCAGGTGTCGCACTCGGCGAGCGCGCCGACGGCGTCGTTCGGCAGGGTGATGGTGTGCCCGCCGAGGGGGCACTCCACGAGCACGAAGTCCCCTGCGGTGTCGGCGGGGGCGGTCTTCGGGGTGTAGCGGATGACGGCGAACCCGGGGCCGTTCTGGTCGGCGCGGATGGTGTACCCGCACGCTTCCAGGGCCTTGATGGCTTCGTCCCGGCCGGGGCCGGGCACGATGAACCTCATCCCGCCCCGGTAGGGGGCCGCCGTCCAGGTGCAGTCGTCGCCCGTGCACTCAAGGGCGTATCCGGCGACATCCATCGCGTGATCTCGATCAAAAGCAGGTTTCACGGGTCCTCCAGTTTTGGCCGGGTCGCTCTTCCGGTTGACGCCAATAGTACAGGTACTTACCCGGCAATGAAACGGGTACTTAGCTGATTCTTTTGGGTGTCCCTGGAGCGCCGTAGACCCGCTACGCCCAGGCGGCGGCCCAAGTCACCGGACCGACGATGCCGTCCACGGTCAGGGACTTCTTCTTCTGGAGCGCCTTCGTGGCCTTCTCGGTCGCCGGTCCGAAGACGCCGTCGACTGCTACGTCGTAGCCGAGGGCGCGTAGCTGCCGCTGCCACACCTTCACTCGGGTGCCGGTCATGTACGGCGAGGCCACCTTGAGGTAGGCGCCTGGCCACACCGGGGCCTGCGGCTTGTCGTTGGCGGCGGCATCCGGCCGGTTCTTGGAACCGAGGTGCTTGTTGATCAGGGCCATGAACTCATCCCAGGGGAACCCCGGGCCGGGGTCGGTGTGGTCGGACCGCTTGTACACGGCGGACACGTCGGAGTGACAGGTGATGCCCTTCTTGCCCGCGGCGAGCTCGGCGCGGGTAAGCCGCCGGGCGGGGATGTTCCACCGGGTGATCCATTCGGCGGTGACGGCCGCGGCCTGGTCGAGCGCCGCCCGCGAGTAGGCGTCCAGCCACTGCTCGCGGGTCTGCCGCATGTATCCGGCGATTTCGAGTTGCAGGCCGTCGGCGTTGCACCCGGGGGCGGCCCAGGCGGTGTCGGAGTCGGGCAGGCAGCGGACCGCCGAGTTGTTGTCGACGCAGACGTGTGCGGACGCTTCGGTGTCGGTCGTGGCGAAGTAATGGGCGACGTTTTCTGCCGTGAGGGGCCCTTCGGGCGCCTCCATGTCGTGTACGACGATTGCCCTGATGGCGGCGATGCGTCCGCTGTGGTACCAGCGGGCCTTGATGGTGAGCACGCCCCGGAGATTGACTCCGGGGCGGCCTTAATGTCGCATCCTCAACCCGGCGGGCAAACTTGCCGTAAAGCGTCGCCTTGCGGGGGTAAAGAAATCAGCTTCGAGTCTTGTGTTCGAGGTCGTCGCCGGACTTCGGCGCCTCCGACTTGCCTTCTTCGTCTTCTATCTCCAGTGCTCGGAGCACCGCGGCGGCTTCGCTACACGCCCCTCCGAGCTTGTCCAGGGCCGAACCGGCGGTGCGAATCAGTTGGGACTTCAGATTCTCCATGCCGCTACGGTGCCCCGGGGTTGCCGTTAAGGTCGCCCGCTAACCGGCCGTGGCGAATAGATCATTTATGCAGGTGTAGCCGATCAACGTGAAGGCGAGGATCATCGCGCCGCTTTGAAACGCCCGCTGAACCCGCTCCCCGAAGAACCGGCTGACGATCGCCCCGGCGATGCGGCCGCCGTCCACCGGATAAAGGGGGATCATGTTGAAAAAGGCCAATCCGAGCGAGATGAAAAAGAACGCCCGCATGAGGTCGTAGGGGCTGTTGAGCTGCTCGGAGATGGCCGTGACCGTACCGACGGGTCCCGTCACGGCGCTGGTGGCTTCGAGGAAGGCCAGGACGAGGAAGCCCAGGACGACGAGGCCGACAAGCGGCATCAGGTAGGCGACGAACGCCTTGCGGAGAACCGTAAAAAGGACGACCAAGGCGACGTAAGCACCCCCAAGGAGCGGCCTGCCGGTGACGAAGAAGGCGGCGAGCGCGCCGACGGCAAACGCTGACACCAGATTGGCGACGACCCCCGCCCCCATCCACCAGGCGCGCTCACGGTACGGCAGCGCCTCGGCCTTGGCCACGTCGGCGTCGGAATGCCGCACGTACGCCCCCAACAGCCAGGGGGAGACGGACACCGTGAACGGCAGTCGCTTCGAGTCGATGATGAGCCGCGGGGGAAACGGCAATCCCAGGCCAGCCTCAACGATGGGGATTTTGTGCCGCCGCAACGCCACGGCGTGGGCCGCTTCATGAATTGCGACGGCCAGAAGGAGAACTGCGACGGCTTCAAAGACCTTGATCATGGGTCTCCTTGAGGGCGGGAAAAGGTCCGACAGGGGGGACGCTACTACGCGCCTCGGACACTTCCTCGGCTTCGTGCCACCTTCGGCTCGGACGCTTGCACCGCGGTGCGCGCCGCCGAACGCCGATATACACCCCCTCCCTGGTGGCGTATTCCCTCACCCATATCTGCGCGTACGGGTAGCCCTGCGGCCGGATGAGCCGGACCATGCCGCATCGTTCGCACACGGCTTGAATGACCGAGCGGTCCTGCCACCGGTGGAGCCACCTCACCGCCGCATTCCCCACAAGTTCCCCGGCCGCCGCGGCTGCTTGCGCTCGAACGCGACCAGAACGTCACTCAGGCAGTCCCACGTGACGTGGGCTGGGCTCATCGACATGAGCCGCCAGTTGTAGTGGAGCTCGGCGAAGAACGCGTCATCTCCGTGACACCCGTCGTTGATCTCCCCGCAGTAGATGAGCAGGTCTCCCTCGTAGACGCGCAGCGCCTCGTAAGCGGCCGAGGAGTTGCCCGGCGGCCAGCAGATGAACAGCGCCCGGTCCGTGATCACCGTGCCCGCGCACATCCGGAGCACTGGTTGGTAAGTCTGGCGCGGCGGCGCGGCGTCGGTCGCCAGCACGTTCACCCCTTTCTGCGCGAGCTGCCAAGCCCAGTACCCGCCCCCGGCGAACACGTCCGCTACCGCGCGGCCGTTCAGAATCCGCTCCATCCAGTCGATGTCGGCCGGACTGGGAACGGCGTAGGCGTACGCCTGATACAGCAAGGTCCGCATCTCTTCCAGCTCGGGCAGCTCCCGAATGCCGGGTTGCGTCGCGAAATACCCGCGCCGCAGGAGAGACAAGGGCCACCAGCGCAAGGCCTCCCAGTACGGGTTGTCGGTACTCGAAACCTGATCTTGAGATGTTCCCAGAAGCGGGGCCGTACTCAGCCAGTACTCGCCCGGCCGGGGCCGCGCAAGCGGCGAGTCCCAGTACTGCTGAAGCATGGTCGTAAGGGCGCGATCCAGGGGGACCGCGCCCTCGTTGAGCTCGTACACGTGCTTAGTCTTCCCGTCTCGCGGTGCAGGGGTCAGGGCTTTGCGGCGTAGTCCAGAGCGGCGCCCATCAGGGCCAGGTCGTGCGTGATCTCTTCGAGCTTCGCGCTGACCTTCCGCACGTACTCCTCCGGGATGATGTGCCCGCGGGAAGGCTGATCGGGCAGGTTCTCGCCCCGCAGCCGGTGGGCGAGCGTCATGAGGGCCGAGGCGGCGGCGTGCATCGTCCACACCTCACCGGCCAGGCTCGGCGGCGGCGGGGGCAGCTCCTCCCCGTTCGCCGCCGCCGGGGGGGACTCGCTGTACATCGGGCCGAAGCGGGTCAGTAGGGTGCGCTCGGACAGATCGGCCCTCATGCCGAAGATCATCGCGTTCTCCGCCTCCGCTTCGGCGGCGGCCAGCAGTCGCCGAAGCGGCTCCAGTGCCTGGGCGACGGCGCAGGCCCGGTCGATCCGCTCCAAGGCGGCTTCCTGTGCGGCTGTGTTCATTGCTCCTCCAGTGGGGTTGTTAGGGGTGGTGAATTATCGGATTGTTGCCATGTCGACGAATCGGCTGTAGTGACCCTGGAAGGCGACCGCCACGGTGCCGGTCGGCCCGTTGCGGTGCTTGGCAACGATGAAGTCGGCTTCACCGGCGCGGGACGACTCCCGCTCGTACGCGTCCTCCCGATGCAACAGGATGACCATGTCGGCATCCTGCTCGATAGATCCCGATTCGCGCAGGTCCGACACCTGGGGGCGCTTGTCGGTCCGCTGCTCGGGGCCGCGGTTGAGCTGCGAAATCGCCACCACCGGGACGTGAAGCTCCTTGGCGAGCAGTTTCAACGCCCGGGAGATTTCGGAGACCTCCTGCTGGCGGCTTTCGGTCCGCTTCGGCTGGCTCATCAACTGGAGGTAGTCGACGACGATGAACCGCAGGTCGTGGCGCTGCTTGAGGCGGCGGCACTTCGCGCGGATCTCCATCATCGACATGTTCGGCGAGTCGTCGATGAACAACGGCGACTCATTGATCTCCGACATGCGGCGGGCCATCCGCGTCCAGTCGTCGTCGCTCATCAGCCCGGCCCGCATCGTGTGGAGCGCGACGCGGGACTCCGCGGCCAGCAGCCGCATCATCAGCTCGTTCCGCGACATCTCCAGCGAGAAAATCACCGTGGCCAAACCATGCTTAATGGCCGCTGACCTGGCGAAATCCATACCTAGACAGGACTTGCCAATGGCCGGTCTCGCAGCCACCACGATCATCTGTCCGGGGTGTAGGCCGTTGGTGAGGTGGTCGAGGTCGGCGAACCCGGTGGGGATGCCGATGCCGGTGCCGCGCGAGCCGATCGACTCGATCTCGTCCAACGCCCCCGGCATGATCTCCGACAGGGGGGCGTAGTCCTCCGAAGCGCGCCGCTCCGTGACCGCGAACAGCTCCGCCTGCGCCCGGTCCACCAGGTCGTCGGCGTCGTCGCCCTGCCCGCCGTACCCGTACGACACGATGCGCGTCCCGGCCTCGATCAGCCGCCGACACACCGCCTGCTCACGCACGATCTTCGCGTAGTAGCCCGCGTTCGCCGCGGTCGGCACGATCGACGTCAGCGTGTGCAGGTACGCGCCGCCGCCGACCCGCAGCAGTTGGCCGCTCTTCTGGAGCTCGTCGAACACTGTCACCGAGTCGGCGGGCTCGCCCCGGCCGTACAGGTCGAGGATCACCTCGTAGATGACCTGGTGGGCGGGCCGGTAGAAGTCGTCGGCGCGGAGTACCTCGATGGCGTCGGCGATGGCGTCCTTCGACAGCAGCATGCCGCCGAGCACGGACTGCTCCGCCTCGATGTTGTGCGGCGGCGTCCGCTCGAACTGCGGCGCAGCCGGGGCCCACACCTCCTCCGGGAGCGCGCTCACGCCGTCACCTCCGCGGGCTGGGTGTACAGGATCGTGTCGCGGTCGAGGTAGATGGTCTTGCCGTCGCGGTGGCGGTACACCATGTAGGTGGGCACGCCGTCGCGGTTGGCGATGCGCGTGGCCTGCGCCCGCGCAACCTGGGCCGAAGAGTACGACGGGCCGAACCGGAGGCAGCCGGTGTCGCCGTCGGCGACAACCACCCACTGGCCCACCCCCAGGAACCCGACGGCCGCGAGGACGCGCAAGGCGAGGACCTCATTCGCGTCGAGCGGCCCCACATGGATCGGCGCCGTCGGGTCGGTTTCAGGCTTCAGCCCGTGCTCGCGCATCACCTGGTAGGCCGCGTCCACGACCGCCTCCGGCAGGGCCTGCCGAAGCTCCTCCACCACCTCGGGGTGCGCGTCCGGGTCGTAGCCCGCCGCCCCCAGGAACGACTCAGGGTCTACGCGGAAGTGTCCGCCGAGAGTCCCACACGAGGGGCCGCAGTGTTCATAGGCATTACGAGATTCGATCATCATCGCCTCCCGGCGCGGTCGGCGGCGATCGTCTCGCGGGCCTCGGCCAGGTTTATGACGTACCCGAGGGGGTTGACGAAGCCGCCGCCGTCGAGGGCGCTCGGCTCGTACACGGCCCAACGCATCCCGCGGACGCCGGACGGCAGGACACGGTACCCGTCGTCCGTGGCGTACTGGGTGCGGCCGCCCGGGAAGGGGAGGCGAGTCAACTTCACGTGAGAATCCATGGGGCTCCTTATGCTTGGCCGCTCTTCCAGCGCTCGAATACTACAGGTACTTAGTTGCACTGGGCTAGCGCAACGTGACGTTTTCGGTACGGAACGTCTGACTACCCGTCCTTTTCGTCGGCTTGCGCCGCCAGCCACCCCTCCGCCTCGGCCCGCGTCTTGAAGTAGGCCAGGCCCGGGTTCACGTAGACGGGGCCGGTGTACCAGGTGCTCTCGGTACGGTCCCGGCCGGGCTCGTCGTCGGGGTGCGGCACGAGCGGCGCGGGGTTGTGCGAGTGATTCGCGGAGTCCCGGACAATCCAGCCGCACCCTACGTACGGTCCGCGGTCCGGCGGGCTGATCTGCTCGATGTAGTACCGGCCGTGGCCATGCAGGCGCGGCGTGAGGGTCGGCCAGTCCGGTGCGATGACGTGCCCCGCCAGCGGAACGTCGCAGCACGGCGCCTTCCCGAAGTTCGACACCAGCACCAGCACTTCGTCCTGGTAGACGTTGTCGACGTCCTCGCGGTCGAGCGCCACCCCCGCCGAAGCGGCCTCGCGCTCCTGATCGGGAGTCAGGCACCACAGGTGCGGAAGTCCCAGGGGGTCGGGGCCGATGACGTGGGCGAACAGGTCACGTCCGCACTCTTCGCACCGCTCGAAAGTGGTGCCGTGAATCGTCGCCTTCAGGTATTCGAGGTACATGTCCATGGGCTACTCCTCCGGGTCGCGGTCGCTCGTCCGCTCACCGCAATACTACATGTACTTAGCGGAAAGGCAAGAGGCGGGCCAGTACGACCCGCCCCTCCTTGTCGAGCTTTTCCTCACCGCCCGACGACCGGCGAAGTCCCGCTGAACACCTTCGCTCGCCCGTCCTCGGGCTCCGGCATCTCGATCGGCGGGCGCGCCGCCTCGGTTGCGGCCAGCTTCTCCTGGTGCGCACGGAACCGTCGCCGGTGGCGGCGCGTGATGCAACTCCGGGTGTCGCAGACCGGGCAGACCTCCGGGTCATTGGGGTGAAGGGGTGGAAGTGGCATGGGGCCTCCTAGGAAGGGAGAGAGGAATAAAAGAAAATGATCTTGACTTGGTGGGAACAAAAAATGCTCCGAAATTCGAGTCCCGGCCAAGGCAACGGCGCTGGCGGCGCCCGGACGTCCGGATCGGGGATCCCCCCCTTTCGGGGGGGGCACCCCCAAGGCGCCTAGTAGAGCTCGGCGTGGCGCTCGGCGTCGGCGATCAGGAGCCATTCCTCGCTGGCGGCGAACCAGTCCTCACGCCCTGCGCGGCTCAGAACGAGCGTGAGGTGGCGCGAACCCTGGCGGCGGACGAAGGTGCCCTCCAGGGCGATGCGCTCGCCCTTGCGGCTGAGGAGGCCCTTGATCTCGTCGCCTTCGAGGAGATCGTCGAGGTCGATCACCATCTCGCCCTCCTGGAGGACGAGCTCGGCGGTGGCGATGCGGGCTTCGAGTGAGGTGGCGGTGTTCATGATCTCTCCTTCGGCGGGGGCGCTCATCCCTTACAACCCCAAAGATACAGGTACTTAGCGGCTAGGACAACCCCCCCTGACGTGGCGCTATACGGGGCGCCCGTAGGTAGGCCTACGTACCCGCTACCTAGGGGCGCCCGTACGGGGAACGCTACCTAGGCGCCCCTGAGCGGGCCTCTCAGAGGGCGCCCGTCGAGGGGCGCCCGTGAGGGTGGGGCTCCTTCAGGGCGCCCGTGAGAGGGCGCCCCGGGGACGCCTAGGCGATGCGGTAGAGGTGGGTCTGGTCGATGAACTCACCGCGCTGGACGCTGGCCCACGCCCTTGCGGGGCGCTCCTCCCAGAAGCCCGTCTTTCGGCCCCACTGGCTGGCGGCGACGTAGGGGGTGCGGCGCGCGGCGAGGTCGGCATACATGGCCGAACGGAGCCGCAGCTTCTCGTCGCAGTCGTAGTCGACCTTGCACCGTGAGCAGGTGGCCCGGGTGTGGGCTGCGTTAGCGGCATAGGAGGTGATGAGCTCCGGGGCGGGCTGGTCGGTCTCCTCGTCGGGGATGGCGGTGGCGAGAGCCGTGAGGATGGCGAACTGCGCGGCGCTGTCGGTGTCGTAGGTGCCGTCGAGGGTGGGGCCGTCGGCGCCGAGACGGGCGGTGTAGCCGTCGGCGGTGCGGGCGGTGCTGCCCTGGAGGTCGCCGTTGCCGTCGCGGATGTCGGTGCCGCCGAGGTCGTTGGGGTACTCGCAGGGGGTGAAGGTCAGGCGCATCATGATCTCTCCTCCGGGTGGGTCGCTCGTCCCTACACCCAAGAGCTTACAGGTACTTAGCGCGCTGGGCAAGCGGGGGGCGCTCGGAGCGCCCCCCCAGTGGCGGGTCAGCGGCAGAGCTTGATCGCGACCTCGGGACGGTGGCCGTAGAGGGCGTCCTGGTCGCTCAGCCACAGGAGGACGTTGTCCATCCGCTGTCCGAGGTCGGGGGAGTTCTTGATGCCGTACTGGCCGTAGTGGACGCCGTCGACGAACACCGGCACCCAGTACTCGCCGCGCCAGCCGTGCTCGTCGCTGCCGATCACGAGGCCGATCATGCGGTCGCCGTCCTTGACGGTGTGGGTGGTGGTGACGACGGTCTCGGTGATCTGCATGGCGTTCTCCTGTCTAGGTGGGGCGCTCTTCCCTACAACCAAGAGCCTACATGTACTTAGCGTGGGCGACAAGGGGGCGCCCCGGGCGTGGTGGCCCGGGGCGCGCCGCGCGGTCAGCCCTCCAGGGTGACCCCGTTGAAGTAGAAGATCGTGTCGTAGCCGAGGTTGTCGAACTGGACGGCGCGGATCAGGTCGAAGACGGCCTCCGCGCCCTCCTGGGAGTTGGCGGCCATGGCGGCGAAGAAGTAGCGGTCGAAGTTGCGGGGGGCGACGATCGCGAGGCAGGCCTCGGCGCCCGCGTAGCCGGTGTAGTCGTCCTTGATCTCGACGTCGTCGTAGGTGCCCCAGCACTGGTCGATGGCGGCGTCGACGGCGTTCTGGACGAGGTGGCGGCTGATGCTGTTCACGGTGGTCTCCTTCGGTCCGGTGGCGGGGCGCTCGTCCCGCCTACACCTAGAAACGTACAGGTACTTAGTGCGTACGACAAGCCGCTACTGAAAATAGCGCCTGAGCTTGGGTAACGCCCCGGGCGCGCGGCCCGGGGCGGGGCGGGGCGGGGCGCTACTCGCACCCGTCCTGGCCGGGTGCGTGGATCATGTAGCACCGCCCGCACGTGGCCGCCTGGACCGCCGCGCGCGCGGCCGCGCGCTCGGCCGCGCGGCGCGCCTTGTTGATGGCGGCGTTGTGGGCGTTGACCTTGGCGTTGTAGTCGGCGACATCGCGGGCGAGGGCCTGCCCCGCGGGGGCGGCGTAAAGCTCGTTGTACTCGATGGCGTAGGAGGTCACCTCGTTGAAGGCGCGGCGGGTGGCGGCGGTCTTCATTTCCTTGATCTGGGCCTGGAGGGCGTCGGCGTCCCACCGAAGGAGCATGGCGTAGTCGTCGGTGCCGGGCTGCGGGGTGGTGTTCATGGTGTCTCCTTCGCTCCTGGCGGGGCGCTCTCCCGCTCACACGAACGAGCCTACAAGTACTTAGCGACCGCGACAAGCGGGCTTCGAGCTGTGCGGATACCCGCCCCGCGGTGTACGCCCCGGGGCGGGACGCTCACAGCGTCCGGGCGATCTCCGCCGCGCGCGCCTCCAGCCGCGCGGCCTGCTCGTGCAGCGCCGTGGCCTGCGCCCGCAGGGAAGCTATCTTGCGCTCCGCGGCCTCACGGTAGGTGCCGCCGTCGTCGTCGTAGTCGTCGGGGGCGCTCACAGTGGTCTCCTCAGGTCGCAGGGGGCGGTCGGGGTGGGGCGCCCCGGGGCGCGCTGCCCCGGGGCGCTCAGGCGCCTACTGGGGAGCGGGCACCGGGTAGCGGTGGGTGATGTAGGCGTCCTCGCCGCTGATGGTGACGCACTCGGCGTGGCCCACGGCGACCTCTCGCTGGCGCAGGATGCGGGCGATGTTGTCCGTCAGGTAGTCGCCGCACCAGCACGCCTCGACGGTCATGGTGGCGCCGGTGCCGTCGGTGGTGGTGGCGACGAGGTGGCCGTCGGCCGAGGTGGTTACCTGCATGGTGGTCTCCCTGGTGGTGTGGGGTGCTCATCCCTTACACCCCCAAACTTACAGGTACTTAGCGGCAGCGACAAGCGCGCCCCCGGGACGGTCTGCCCCAGGGGCGCGCGGGGTGCCTATCGGGTGCGGCGGGCGAAGCCGTAGGCGGTGGTGAGGCGCTGCTCGCGGGCGTCGATCCAGCGCATGGCGTCGACGATGCCGCCCGGGAAGTCGTGGGTCGCCTTGCCGAGCTCGGTCCGCTGGGGGTTGAGTGTGGTCACGTACACGCGGGTGCCGCCGGTGGGCAGGGTGCGGGTCTGGAAGGTGACGGTGTCGCTCTGGTTGGTCAGGGTGGGGTTGTCGCGGCGGACCTGGACCTTCATGGTGTCTCCTTGGCGTTCGGTGCGGGGCGCTCGTCCCGCTTACACAACTGACCTTACAGGTACTTAGCGGCGCCGACAAGCGGCGGTCTAGCTGGGGTTTTGCGGGCGGGGCGCGCCCTGAAGGTGCGCCCCGCGAAGGCTAGCGACTGGCGTTACGACGCCCGGGAACGTCGAACCAGGTCACGCGGTTCCACGCCAGACGCTCGGCCTGGCGTGAGCAGGCCGCGCACTCCGGACAGCCGTTGACGGTGGCGGACGCGATGATCCGCGGGTGCTTCATGCATGCGAGCTCACCGGGGGCGGGTGCGTTCGGGGACATGGCGGCCATGACCTGCTCCTCTGCTCCTGGCGGGGCGCTCGTCCCGCCGACAGGAAGAACATTACAGGTACTTAGCGCCCGGGACAAGCAGTCCTGGCGCCGCGCGAACTCACAGTTCGACGATGTGCTGAACGGGGCTCTTGTACTCCCAGCAGACCGCGGCCTGTCCCGTCAGGCCGAGCGCCTTCGCCAGGCGCTTCACGCACTCTCTCAGGTCCTTGGCGGTGGCCTGGTGGTCGTCGGTGTAGAGGAGCCACTTTCCGTCCTCTCGCGTGCCGAGGATGGAGGAGCCGTCGGGCTCGGTCCATCCGACGGCCTTGCGGGGCTCCACGACGTCCAGGGTGATCGCGTACGTGGTCATGGTTTTTCTCCTCCGTCCGGGCGGGGCGCTCTCCCGCTTCCCAACACCCGCAACGCTACAGGTACTTAGCGCCCGGGACAAGCCTCCAGCCCATCCCGGGCGCCGCGCGGTCAGGCGGCCAGCCCCTCCAGGGCGGCCAGCACCTCGTTCACGTCGTTCAAGTTCACCGGGGCGTCCATGTCCGCGAACTCCCGGAGCGCCCCGTCGGCCAGGCGCCCCTCCTCGTCGAAGTAGACGGACAGTTGCGCACCAGCGGTCTCGTAGTGGACGGTCTCCGCCGTCGCGACCACCGGGCTCACGCCGAGACGGAACGCCGCGGCGCGGATGCGGGAGTAGTCGGTCGCCAGCTCCTCCATCGCCTTCAGCGCCTCCTCCAGCGTCGCCAGGTACTTCACCCCGCCGTTGCCGCCTTCGGTGTAGATGCAGCCGGATTCGAAGTCACTACCCCCGTCGCCGCCCCAGTACATGTTCAAGTGCTTGCCGTTGGTGACGTAGTACGACGCCGAGGTGCAGGCCGTCTCGACCTTGATCCCGATCTTCCTGGCCCTCTCGGCGACGGTGCCGCGGTCACTCATAGTCCTTCTCCTTCGTCTGCGCGGGGCGCTCGTCCCGCTCACAAGACCAATATACAGGTACTTAGCGCGCTGGGCAAGTGGCTTGGGCGCCGCGCGGTCAGAGCCCCAGCGCCACGTCGACCGCCGCCACCCGCGACTTCCTCCGACCCAGTGCCTTCCCCTCCGCGTTCTCCGCCTCCCACATCTTCCAGCCCTTGTCCCAGCGCACCCGTCCGCGGAACACGCCGTCCAGGTGCACCTCCACCTCTGCCTGCGGCTGCATACCGACGGACTTCAGCTCGACATCAAGGGTGGCGTCGCGCGCCTTCAGCTCCTCAGAGGCGGGCCAGCGCGCGGTCGGCCACTCCTCCAGGTCCTCCCGGTGGGTCGCGCGCAGTGAGCTCCACGCCTCGTTCGCCTTCGCCTTGGCCTGCTCGCGGGCGTCCTCGCCGCGGAAGGTGACGGGCCACTGCCAGCCGATGGTGTTGTGGCGCTCGTCGACGACGCGCACCTCCACCTCGACCTCGCCGCGGAAGGTGCTCTCGGTCAGCTCCACGTACCTGACGTGGTGGCCCGCGTTCGATGCGGCGGTGTAGGGCGGCAGGTCCATGGCCAAGTGGCGGCGGCGGTCCATCGTTCCTCCTCGGTTCCAGGCGGGTCGCTCGTCCCGCCTTACAGACACAACCTTACATGTACTTAGCGCCCGGGGCAAGCAGCCCCGGGCGCCGCGCCGCTACAGGTCGTCGCCCTCGTCGTCGTGGCCCGGCCACACGCACCGGGTGGTGTGGTACAGCTTGCCGTCGTTCATGGGGTGGGCGAACGGTCCCGCCACGCAGGACTCGTCGTGGTCCTCACCGCAGTGGCACTCCGCCTCGCACGCGGGGCAGTCGGGCAGGCGACCGGGCTGGTGCGGGTAGTCGACGTGGGGGGTGCCGTTGGGGATGCTCATGATGTCCTCCGGATCGGGTGCGGGTCGCTCGTCCCGCTCACACACAGAACATTACAGGTACTTAGCGCGCTGGGCAAGCAACCTGCCCGCCCAGCGCGCCACGCGGTCAGTCAGTGCAGCGAAGCGGGTGCCCGACCTGCTGCTGCGCGCCGTTCCCGGTGATCTCATGCGGGTAGTGGCACTCCGGCGTCTCGTCGTGCGCGCCTTCGTGCGTGTCACACAGCACCATGCGCAGGGTGATAACGCGGACCTGGTCGTCGGCGTCGTACAGGACGGGCTGGCGGCCTGCGTCCTCCCCCTCCTTGGTGGTCACCCAGACGAAGCCCTCCTCGTCCTGGCGATCGACCTTGACGACAGTCCCGAGGATCACGTGGCCGCGATTCTTGACGTGACCGATGATCTGGTGGTCAGCCCTGAGGGCGTCGGCGCGGATGAAGCCGAGTGGGGCGCCTACGGGGACGAGGGGGAATGGCATCAGGGCCTCCGTTGCGGTGCGGGTCGCTCTTCCCTTGCAAAACCAAACCTACAGGTACTTAGCTGTTACGCCAAGCCTGGCGACATGATTTTTCTCTCCCGTCGGTGGCGATGTCTAAGATGTCCCAATTCATCCCGCTCCCAGCTCCCGCACAACCTCCGCATCCACCACCTCACCGCCACCCTGCCCAAGCTCCGCCGCCAACCTCTCCGCCAACTGACCAATCGTCGACGTCATCACCTCCACCTGACCCGACACCGCCACCTCACGCCGCTCACTCCACCGGTCCGGGAACCGCATCGCCAACAGCTTCAACCCCACCCGACCATCCGCCGGAGCAATCTGCTCCTCCGTCTCCACCGTCCCATCAGGCCGCTCCCGCGTAACCCGCTTGACCACATAACCACCCATCGCCGACTTCATCACCGACCCCGCAACCACCCGCACCTCCACCTCGTCACGTGCGCGATACAACCCCTCCCGAAACTCCCGCTTCCAGCGCTCTGTTCGGGGCTGCTCGGCTTCTTTGAGCCACCTGTAGAGGGTGGTTTCGCCTATGCCTGCGGCTCCGGCGGCTGCTTCGAAGGAGGCTCCGGCGCGGACGGCGTTGATGATCCGTTCGGCGGTTTCGGGTGTGAGTTTGGTGCGGCGTCCCATGGGAGGAAAGGTAAGCGCCCCGTACCTGTATGGTCGCGGGGCGCTTCGTGGAGGCGTGGGATGTCGATGGCAGGGTTTTCATCCGGGAGGGTAGCCCGCCAAGGCAGTCGGGAGGGCGCTAGCGGTGCCACTGGCCGCGGTCGCGGAGCTCATCCTCGATCGGGTACCAGACCATCCAGTGCTCGTCCGCGAGGATCAACTGGGAGGCCAGTAGGTCGATCGCTTCCTGTAGCTCGGGTGTGGATGCGGCGGCAATCTTCGCCTTGGCGGCTTCGCCCACGAGGGGGATGCGGTTGTGGTGGTCGGGGATGGTGACGTGTCGCAGCGTGCGTGCCATGTTCTCTCCTTGGCGTGGGGCGCTCTTCCCTACGAACCCAAAGCTACAGGTACTTAGCTGGTTAGGCAAGTGAGGCGCCGCGGTGTGCGGGTCACGCCTCCTTGGGTTCGTCGCATTCGGGGGAGCTGGCGCGGGTGACTTCGACGTTGGTGTCGGCCCAGTAGGTGGCGGCGTGGGAGTTGCCGTAGAACCAAACGTAGATCTTGTCCACGGGCTCGGCGGTATGGGTCTCGGTGTGGAATACGATTCCGTCTCCGCGCGCGGTGTCGTCGACGACCTGGTGGCCGCGGCGGAGTTCGCTGGCGAACAGCGGCCTGGTGTCCTTGCGGGGGGAGAAGTGCCGGATGTGGGCAGTCTTGCCGAAGCTGTCGACGAACTTGATGTTGCCGTCGGCGAGTGTGCCGGTGAGGGTGCCTTTGCCGCGCCAGCCGTCGATCAGTTTCTGGGCTTGCCGTTCGGTGAGGGCGTAGTTGGGGGCGTGGCCGGGCTGTCCCCAGGTGAGGGTGTAGCGGTCGTCGGTCATGGTGTTCTTCCTTCGTCTGAGGCGGGGCGCTCGTCCCGCTCACGAGGACGATACTACAGGTACTTAGCGCTCTCCGGGGGGATGACTTCTCCAGCGGCGTCGAACAGCTCGCCATCGTCGTTGGTGACCGCCGTCCAGCCGTGGCGACGGCCGTCGGTGTCCTCGAAGTTATCCCGCGCCTCGTCATAGCGAAGTCCGGTCCGCCGCACTCCAGCGGCATGCTCGCCGCGAAGGTAGTAGCCCATGGCTCCTCATTCTGGTCGTGGTCATTCGCTACACGTATATGCGCAGGTAGCGATGTTCTCCTCTGCGCGGGGCGCTCATCCCTTACAAGAGCGACCCTACAGGTACTTAGCGCACTGGGCAAGGGTTAGAAGTACTCGTTGGGGAAGGCGCGCGTGATGGCGTCACGCTGGCTGTTGGCGGGCCAGGTGGCAACACGGGCAGTGGTCTCGCGTACGGTCCACCCGTCGCGGCGCGCGTACTTCCAGGGGAAGTTGTCGACGGCCCACGCGCAGTAGTCCTCGGCCAGCTCCTTCGTGAGGAAGCAGACCGCCCCGTCGCCGCGGTCGGGCGCGGTGGCCTGCTCGATGCTGTCGAATACGCGGAAGCCGTAGAAGCAGCCCATGGCGCTGCCCTGCTGGAGTGGGACGTAGACGGTGGCGGTGGGCATCGTGTTCCTCCTGGTTGCGTGGGGCGCTCTTCCCTACAGCCCCAAACATACATGTACTTAGCTGGCTGGGCAAGTGGAAGCGCCCCGTACCTTTGCGAGGTCGAGGCGCTCCTGTTCAGTGCTCCGCGGCCTTCGGAGATGCGGGCCACTCTCGGATCCGCCAGCGAACGGCGCCGACGACAACCGAATCGACGGCGTCGTCTTGGAGCTGCTCCAGGGCTTGCTGGTCCCGGCGGAGTGAGCTCTCGGCACCCATCCTCTGCCATGAGGCGATCTCCCCCTCGATCATGGCGAGGAGGGCTGCCTTCGCTTCGTGCTTCTCTTCGAAGTGGTCGGACTTCCGGTAAGCCATCGCGGCGGTCTCGTCTGTGTCGGGCCTGACGGCTAAACGCTCCGCAATCCACATGGTCTTCCCTTTCTGTCATCTGATTGGTTCGTCGGGCGAGGGTAGCGCTTGGCGGTCAGGAAAGCTCGTCGCGGCAGTAGCGGGTGACCTCGTCCACGACGGCCTGGTCGTAGGCGTCCCGGTAGGCGTCACCGATCTCGGAGGAGTCGTCATCCAGGTCGTGATAGGTCGGCCATTCGGGCTGCTTGGCGTCGTCGTACAGGCTCTGCTCGGTGGTGCCGTCGGCCCACTGACCGGAAAGGTCGGCTGCGGGGAGCTCGTCGAGGATCTGAGGGTCGCCGTCTTCGATACCTTTGAGGATGCGGCGCGCGGCGGTGCGGGTGTCGCCGGTCGCGCGACCGCCGAGGGCGTCCTGCTGCCACCAGGATGCGGCGTTCTTGCCGTCTTCGGTGCCGCGCGCGGTCATCTGGGCGAGCAGGTCCTGCCAGTCCTGGTCGGCGATCTGGGCGGTCATGGGTTCCTCCTGGTTGGGTCGGGTCGCTCGTCCCTGACAACCTCGAATATACAGGTACTTAGCATGTACGGGCAAGGGGTCGCGCGCCCGGTAACTCGGGCGCGCGACCCTGGTGGTGCTAGCTGGGGTTCTTCGGCAGGTCGGCCAGCTTGCGAGCGCCGGATGCCACGTCGGCGATCAGCTTCTCGACGTCGGCCAGCGCGGTGTCGGCGTCGTCGAAGTGTCCGAGGAACCACGGGTCGGACGTGAAGTCGGGGCGCCACCAAGCACTGTACGGCTTGCCGCCGGACGCCTCCAGGTCGAGCAGGGCGTACGGGTTGCCGTTGACGTCGATGCACACGTTGTAGGACGGCCCGCCGCCGAGCTCCGTGCCGGTGACGGTGGTGTAGACCTGGCAGTACGACCAGGCCCAGGTGGGGCGTCCCGCGTTCCTGGCGGCGGCGCGTAGCGCGCGCTCGGCCTGCATGTGGGGGGGCTGGTCGCGAAGCGATCTGGCGTTCATGGTGGTTTCTCCCTGGTGGGTCGCTCTTCCCTACGCAACGAACGTTACATGTACTTAGCGCCCCGGGGCAAGCCGTCCCCGGGGCGCGCTGCTCACTCGGCGTCGGCGAAGTAGCCAGGCAGGTCGTCGGCCACCAACACGCCCTTTTCGTCGATCCAGAACAGGTACCCGTCCTCGAAAAGATAGGACGGTTCCGTGCAGGGCCTCGCCTCGAACAGGTAAGTCGGGTCGCTGTCGGTGGAGCCGAACACGCCGGAGTGGACCATCCAGCGCCCGGTAAGCTCAGCCGGTGGTGTCGGGCGCGTGCCACCGTTGTAGGTGGCCAGCGCCTGCTCTGCGACTTTACGAGCAGCGAGGGCGATCCTGTTCAGGGCGGGCATGGCGTACTCCCTCCTACTTCCAGTGCTCGGGGTGAAACAGCGGCGTGTCGAGGTCGCCCTGGTTGGTAATGAGGTGCTGACTGGTGATCGCACCCCAGGTGCGGGCGATGGTGCAGCGCGCCTGCTGGTCCGGCGGGAGGTGGCCGAGGTCCGCGGCGACGGTGGTCTCGGTCACGAGTTCGCCGCCTTCGTAGTAGGGGTAGATGCCGCGCCAGAAGATGCCGAGCGCGCCGTTGTCGATGTAGCGGACGCCCTCGTAGTACAGGATGCGGTTCTTCGGATTCTCGCGCTGGCGCCAGACTGCGGTGCGGGTGGTGCCGTCGTCCTTGGGCTCCAGTCGGAAGACGTGCAGGTAGCCGGTGATCGGGCGTTCGTCGGGGTTGGACATGGTTTCCCTCCGGTTCGGGTCGGGTCGCTCATCCCGTCACGATGAATCTACAGGTACTTAGCGCGCATGACAAGCGGTCAGCCGAACAGGGTCGTCCAGATGCCCATGCCGACCAGGTAGAGGATCATGGCGGCGATACCGAAGACAATCATCGCGGTGACCGCCGCGCAGCCCGTGATCACTTCGGGCCCGGGTGGGTGGCGAGGTAGGAGATGGCCCGGGTGCGCGCTATTTCCCGCTGCTCTCTCGGGTCGACGCCCGGCACGTCCTTGCCTTCTGCGGTGTACAGCGCGTAGCCCAGGGCCGTCTTGTAAGAGGCTCGCTGTCCGATCGCCTGCCACTCCTCGTCGCGTTCGCCGGTCCGCTTGGCTTCCTCGACCCACTTGTCGCGCTCTCGAACGTCGGCGACGAGAAGGTCAATGAGGGGCTGGAACTTCGGGTCGATCTGCATGTCTGCTCCCAGTGGGATGGGGGTGCGCCCCGGGCGGTCGGCCGCGGGGCGCACAGGGCGGGTCAGAGGGTCGCGAGGTAGGCGTTGGCGCGGACGATGGCGGACACCTGCACCTTGTCGGCGCTGTCCCCCAGGGGTGTCTTGCCGTTGGCCGCGGCCAGGGCGCGGCCAAGACCGATCTTGAGGCCGACCATCTGCTGTTGGCAGACCTCCATGCGGTGCTCGCTGCGGTCCTGCTCGGCGCGTTCGAACAACATCTCCTTGTTCCTGATGTCGGCGACGAGGCCGTCGATCACGGACTGGAGCTCGGGGGTGGCGGTCATGGTTCCTCCTGGTGAGTGGGGCGTCGCTCGTCGCCCTACAACAACCAATATACATGTACTTAGCGCACTGGGCAAGGTTACTCAGGGGTGGATCTAGGCGTCCTCGTCCAACTCGTCGTCATCCTCGGCGGCGCACTCCTCTTCGCTCCAGATGCCGTACTCCTGCATCTCAGCTCCCGTCGAAGTAGTCGGCCACGGTCTGCCGAAGGACGGCCATGGCGTCGGGCTTGCGGGTGGAGACGGGGTGCTCGCGGCCGTCGCCGCTACTGATGACCCAGCCGGAGTAGAGGGCGCCCTCCGACTTGTAACAGCGGGAGATGCGCCCGACCACCTCGATCTCATTACGCGGGTTGAGGATCGCCCGGTTGAAGGTGTCGTCGTCGCCGTTGCGGAGCTGCTCGGCAAGGACGGGGTCGGCCGTCCACAGGGCGTTCACGGTGTGGCCGAAGTCGCGGTAGATCACGTGGTCGGCGTTGTACGGCAGTTTCTCGGTCATTGGTTCCTCCGGCGAGGGGCGCTCTTCCCTACACAACGAACGTTACATGTACTTAGCGCCCCGGACAAGCAGCCTGGGGCGCGCTGCGTCGGCTAGGAAAGTCTGAGCCGCTTGGCGGTGGCGGCCATCTCACGGGCATCCCGCTTGGCCTTGTCGGTCACCTTCTGGGCCAGGCGCTCGCGGGCCTGCTCGACGGTCTCGCCGTGCTTGGCGGCGATGGCCGCCAAGAGCGGCTCGGCCTCAGCCTTGCGCGCCTCGTGTCGCTCCGGGCCGATTCCCCAGGCGTTGTTGATCGCATCGGCCTGCACCTCAACCCACCGGCGCTGCGCTTCCGATTCGGTCTCGATGATCCAGCCGTCATAGCGAAGCTTGCTGCCGTCGGGGTTGGTGATCGCCTTGGCCGCCTTGGCGGCCTCGCGCTTGGCGCGCTTGGCCTCACGCTCGGCGCGTGCCTTCACCTTGTCGTCCTCCGACGGCAGGACGACCGTGGACGGCTTGTCGACGGGGGCGCTGGGGTAGCAGTAGGTGCAGGCTCTGCTGGCGATTGCTTCGACGATCTCCTTTTCGTTGGCGCCGGACAGGTCCCGCCCCCGGACGTCGCGGGGGGCGATGACCGTGATGGTGTCGGCGTGGAGGGTGTGGCAGGACTGTGAGCTGTGGCCGTGGCCGTGGGGGACGACCCAAAGGCGGGTCCAGCCGCCGCGCCGTCGGTACTCGTCGTGGAGGTTGCCCTGCTCGGCCAGGAGCGCATCCATCTTCCCGGCAATGTCGATCAGTGCGGAGTTGGCTTTCGCGCGCGCACTGTCTTCGCTGTATCGGCCGTCGATGACCCGCTGGTGGACCTGGGCGCGAGCATCCAGTGAGGCGATCTGATAGTCGAGCTCGACGAGGCGGGTGTCGATGTCGGCGGGTGTGGCGGTGGCGAGGTTCACGGGTTTCTCCCTTGGGGCGCTCATCCCTACAACGAGAACATTACATGTACTTAGCGCCTTGGGCAAGCGTCCGCCTGGTCAGAATTGTGCACGTAGGGTAGTCGCGAGATCGCTGAGTACCTCTACGGCGTCGGCAACCCGAATCGGCGCCGTCGCCTGAAAGGCGGATAACGCGACCGTCATCCCAGGACAGTCGCCGAGGAACGGCTTGGCCCGTACGAGCAAGGCCTCCACCATGCGGCGAGAGTAATCGGGCACCTCGTCGGCGCTGCCACCGCAGCTCATCCGATGCTGCCAGGTTGTTATCCACCCTTCGAGGCGGCGCAGGATGCTGCGTGCTTCGAGGATCTCCTCACCGAGAGTCACAACTGTCCTCCTGTCGTGCGGGGTAAGCGGGGTCGATCGAGATGTCCCTGTCGACCTGATCCGGAGTACTCGCGACCAGCTTCTCTGCGCGTAGGAGTACCGCCATCGGCCACTGCGAGCCGACCTTCAAGTCCTCGCCGTTCGGGCCGACTGCGCACCACGACCAGGCGCCAATTCGGCGGTCGGCCTGACTGGCGTACACGCGGCGGAGTGTGGCACCCTCCGGCAGGTCCACGAGGTCGCGGAGCCGCCGGAGGAGCCGCTCGGACGCCTTCACGAGGCACACCCAGGGCAGGTGACGCAGTTGAGCTCGGCGCTGGTCGCCGGACCGGTGAGGCCGCACTTGGACTTGACGGTGTTGTCGTCGATGCGGGTGACGGAGTGGATGTGTGTGCTGAATGCGACGGTGCGGTAGGTGGTTCGCTTGGTGCGGACGCGGTAGACGCGGTCGCCGAAGGGGCTGCTGGTCATAGTCATTTCTCCTGTCCGGCGCGGAGCTCGGCGCGCAGGCGTAGCCCGTTCTCGTTCAGGCGGGCGCCGAGGTATGCGTTGTAGACGCGGGTGGTGCTGCCCTTGACGCCGGTGTAGCGGTAGGCGGGGCGCATTGCGTCTCCGCGGACCTCGGCGGCCAGGCCGCGGTCGATGAGGGCGCCTTCGGTGCGCTTGCTCGCGGAGATTGTGCCGTCTTCTGCGGAGTCGAGGATCGCGACCTTCATGGCGGGCGACAGCTCCTTCATTGACATTCCTCCTGCTCGGGCGGGTCGCTCGTCCCGCTACAAGCAAACATACATGTACTTAGCGCGTTGGGCAAGTGTGAATTGTCGTGTCCAGAGAGTACTTTGGTGTACAGCAGCTTTCCCACGAAAGGGCACTCAGGTGACGATCACGATTCCGCAGGCCGTCCTGACCGCGCCCGTCAACCACGGGCCGGACGGGTTCCAGCTCGCGTTCCTGCCGGAGCTGGTCTGCCTCCCCGACGACTCCGACGTCCGCATCGACGAGCGACGCCGCTGGCTTGCCTTCCAGCTCGCAGGCCGCATGTTTCCCGGGCTACAGCCTCGCGAGATGCTCCAGGCTACGGACGACATGGTGAACTACTTCCTGCGGGGGCAGCTCCCCAAGTAGACGACGAAGCCCGCTCCCCTCCGTCGGGGGCGGGCTTCTGTGTGCCTCTGGTCGGGTCGGGAGATTACCGGGCGTTCGGGTAGCGGGACTCCTCCAGGGTGAGTGTGAGCACGGCCTGGACGCCGTTGGACAGGAAGACGACGACGCCGCGGCCCTCGCGGTCGGTGTCGTCCTCTTCGAAGGTGTAGGCGCCGACGGAGTGCGGCTCGTCGTCCTTCTCGGTGTCGAGGCGGATGAAGTCGGGCTGGGCGGTCGCCAGCAGGTATCCGAGGGCGCTTTCGACCTTGGCGGCGAACTCGTCGGTGATTTCGGGGTGGCTGTTCATGTCGGCTCCGTGCGTGGGCGGGTGGGCGGGTACTTAGCGTAGGGGCGGTCAGGCGCCGGTGATGACGACGTTCAGCAGGTACAGGGCGCGGTCGTTCTCCTCGTCGGGGGCGATGTCGATGCGCTGCTTCAGGTCGGCCGCGTAGGCGTCGCCGTACAGCTTCCTTGCGGCAGCGATGAACCGAACAACAGCCTCGTCGTCGTCGATGATCGTGACGAATGGGATGATGGCGGTCGGCTGGCCGTCGCGGACGCCCTGCCGATGGTCGAGGACGGCGAAGATGCCGTCGCCGTAACACCCGTCGCTGTTGTCAGCGTGAAGCGCGAGCGTGTCGAGCTGTGCGGCGTGGATGTTGAGCAGGTCCATGGGGTCACTCTCCAGCGCGGGGCGCGATCATGAGGGTGTCGTCGGCGATTGTTACCGCAGTCTCACAGCAGTCGGTGACGATGGTTCCAGAGGCGTCACCGAGGGCCAGGAGAACGGTGATGGTGGTGTTCTCGGCGCCACACAAAGGGCAGTCGTAGCGCGAGGGGATGTCGCCGTAGGTGTTCTCGCCAGTGTTGGCGACCTCGGCGATGAGCGGACGGTGCTTGTAGAGGATGCCGGTGTCCTCGACGCCGACGTACGTCCCGCCGTCCTTGCGCCGGTAGATGTTGACGGTGACGCCGTACACCTCGATGACGTACATCTCGGAGCGGTCGCCCTCGTTGGGATCGGGGGCGAAGACGCGAATCTCGGCTTCGCCGATCATGTTGATGTCGGGCAGGCTCATGTCTCGGGTCCCGTCTTAGAAGCCGTTGAAGAATGTCTCGACGACCTTGTTGTCTTCGTCGACGACCACGACGGTCTGAGTGGGGTTGGCGGCGGATACGAAGGCCGCGACGGTCTTGGCGTAGGACAGTTCCGTGCGGACGAGGTCGGCGTTGAAGTAGCCGGTGGGCTGGGGGTTGATCTCTTGGTCGTTGATCAGGATCCGGTACATGGTCATGGTGGTTCGTCTCCTCTGGCGGGTCGCTCTTCCCTATACCTTGAATATACATGTACTTAGCGCCCTGGGCAAGGCGTTGCCCAGGGCGCTGCGGCCTACTGCTCGACCCACCAGCCACGGTTGGGCTCGTTGTAGATCTCGGCGGTGCGGACCTCGATATTGCGGCCCTTGTTGATGTCAGTGGCGAGGAGGACCTCGTGGCCGCCGCGGTGGACGGCGGCGGTGACGAGGTAGTGGTGCCGGGCGTTCTCGCGCTCGTCGACGCCGTGGTGTAGGCGGAAGGCATGGCCGCGGCGAACCTTGCCAGCGATGTCGGCGACGGTGAGGACCCACACCTCCGCTTTGGAGGGGCAGATGCGGTCGGCATCGTTACGGGCGTGACGGCGCCAGATCACGTGCTCGGGTCGGGCGCCGAAGTAGCGGGCGATGCCTCGGGCGAGGGTGTTGAGCTCGGCGAAGCGGTCGGCGTTCACCGCGCTGATCAGTGAGCTCTGCGTGAGGATGACGTTCCGGCCGTGGCGGACAGTCCAGATGTAGCAGGCTTCGTCGCGCTTCTCGGTGATGGTGACGTTCTCGCTCGACATGGGTTCCTCCGGTCCGGGGGGGCGGTCGCTCGTCCGCCCTACACCCCTGAATATACATGTACTTAGCGCGCTGGGCAAGCTGCAACCCCTGGCCTTGGTGACCAGGGGTTGCAGTTGACGCAGGGTGGGCTTGATCAGTCCCAGGAGATGCCTCGGTTGGCCATGGTGCCCCCTCCTTCCTGAGTGTGTTCGTCTTGGGCGTCCGGCGGGTCAGGCGGCGACCAGTGCGCCGGTCACCACCAGTGCGCCGGTGACCACTTGCTTGTGGCGCATAGGCAGGTGGTCTCGGTTGTCGTAGGGGTACTCGTGGCAGCCGCACTCGTAGACGTTGTCGACCACGTACCGCGCCTTGCCCTCTCGGGTGTGCAGGAGCTGGTCCCGGTAGGCGAGTGCGCGCGCGTAGCGGCGGGGATTGTCGACCGTGAGGACGATGTGGCGGACGCGGGTGCCGTCGGGGTTGATGGTCCGCACCACGCGGTAGCCAACCAGGGTGTCATTGCTGTGGTTGTGCCTGGGGTTGTAGGTGGCGCTGTGCGAGGTGGTGGCGGGGGTGGACATGGGGGCCTCCTGGCGGGGCGTGGGGTCGCTCGTCCCTACAACCCGGAAACATACGCGTACTTAGCGCCCGGGGCAAGGGGCTACCTGGCGTCGCCTGCCTATCCCTCCCGGCACTCTTCGCACCACATTTCCGGATGGGGGAGGGCTTCCCTGGCGAGTTCGCGTGTCTTGTGCAGCACGCACCCGCCGTGCGGCTCGCATACGGTTACCCATCGGCCCGCCTCCGGGTCGGATTCGATCCCGGATTCCTGGGCGTGGAAAAGGTTCACCTCTGTGCCAGTAGTGCGGGCGACTCGCCCCTCCCGCCAGCCCTCCCATTCGCTGTGATCTATCTTCGTTCGGGCCATGTCAGTGATCCTGGTCGTTGATGGCGTTCCGGCGGGCGGCAGCGCGGGCGCGCAGCGCTCGGGGGGTGGAGTCGTGCAGGCCAGCGGCGCCCGAGCGGCGGAGCTCGACCACTCGGGCCACGACCTCTCGTCTGCGCGCGTCGGCACGCGGCGCCTTCTTGCGACTCTTCATGGCGGGCTGTTCTCCTTTCGCGGGCTAGCTCTTCCGTGATGGCTACTGGGCGCCGAACATCGGTGAGAGCCGGGCCAGATAGAAGCCGTTCGGCGTGAGCTCCCACGGGGTTGTGACGAGGAAACCGGCGTCGAAGAGCTGCTTGGCGGCCTCCTCCAGGTCGGCTGCGGGCCATGCGCCGTTGGGCCCGCTGATTCCGGCCCAGCGGTCGACGATCAGCGTGACGTTCGGCCCCAGGTCGTCCTCATCCTCGTCGTCGCCTGCGGGGCTCCAGGCGGCGCTGTAGCGGGTCTCTCCGGGTTTCATCAGCACTCCGGGGCGTTCTCGGTGCAGGTGTAGACGCGGCATTCGACGTTGAAGTCGACGCCTCTGCCCGCTCCGCTGAGGTCGTGGTGGGAGATCCAGACGCTCCCGGGGCGCTTCTCCTCGGTGAGGGTCAGCGTGTCCGGCGATACAGGCAGGTAGTGGGCGGCGGAGCTGCAATAGAGGCCGTAGTTTCCGAGGTAGAAACTGCCGCTGTCGCAGGTCTGGATGTGCTCACCTCCCCAGGTCTCGCTGACGCGACGGGTGATGCCGTCGGCAAAGACGATGTAGTCGCCGTCGCGCGGCGCGGCGCCCTTCGCGTCATGAACCTTCGTGCGCTGGGCGATGATGGCGCGGTCTCGGTCGTCGATCTCATATCTCATGGTGCGTGGTTCCTCTGCTGGTCGGGTCGGGCGGTTTCGCCGGTTACGGGACGGGTCCCCAGGGGCGGGATTCGACGCGCTCGCGGATGCGGGCGCGGATGGCGTCGAGGTGGGGGGAGCGCCCGGCGCGGACGTCGGCGACGGCGGCGCGGACGGCGTCGGCGTACGGCTGACCGGTGGCGCGGGCGAGGGCGGTGGCCTCGGCGAGCGCACGTGTGCGCAGGTCGAGGGAGAGTCCTTGGAGGTCGGCCCGGCGGTAGTAGGTGTCGGCCAGCGGGGTCCAGGCTTCTAGGACCTTGTCGTTCATGGGTGTCTCCTACGGGGGTGGGTCGCTCGTCCCAACAACCTCGATAATACAGGTACTTAGCGGCGGCGCCAAGCGGGGCAGACACGAAATCGGGGCGGCCTGCCGTACGGGCAGGCCGCCCCGATAGGGCGGAGCGTCAGGCGGCTTCCTGCCGGGCGCGGCTCAGCACCCAGGCCGCGGCCACCTCGTACTCCCGCTCCGACACGTACGGGCCGTTCGCGACGACACTGCCCCTGTCGCCCCGAGGGAGGAGCTCGCCGGTGTCGGCGTAGTGCGCGGACAGGGCGTTGACGGTGTCCTCGAAACGCCCCCAGTAGCTGTCCCGGGAGCGGCAGATCTTCACCAGGGCGTCGTAGAAGCGGCGGTCACTGTCGTCCATCTGGTCGTAGATGCCGGACAGGCGGATGAAGGCGTCGTCGGAGGGGTTGGCGCCGTACTTGCTGATGTAGGCCCACTGGACGTGGCCGTTGGGCGCGAGGTAGAGGAACGCCATGGTGGCGTAGATGCCGGGCTTGGGCTTGTTCCAGACCTCGCCGGGCCGCTTGGGGTTGGTGGTCTGGGACACGACGCGCTGCTGCCCCTTGGCGGCCGTCTCGACCCAGTAGCGGATCTTGCAGCGGAGGCGGAACCCGAACGGGTAGTCGTCGACCACGTAGGCGGTCTCCTCGCTGATGTGGCCCTTGAGGAGGGTCACCGGCTGGGACAGCTCGTCGATGCGCTCGGCGAGGGTCTTCTCGGTCATGGTGTTCTCCATTCTGTCGAGGTCGCTCGTCCCGACGAGAAGCAAAAATACAGGTACTTAGCCACTTGGGCAAGCGGCGGGCCATTGAAAAGAGAAATGCCCGGACTGGCCAGTCCGGGCATTTCTTCCGTCAGGAGACCCGACGGCTGTTTGCGATACGCCGAGCAGGTTACCAGGATCAGCTTGTTCCCACGAACATCACGTGCGCTGCGGGAGGCAGAGTCTGGCGTAGGCGGCGTTCATGGTGGCGCAGTTGCCGTTGGGGGTGGCGCAGTCGCAGGGGTCGATTCGGGGCTCGGCGTCCATTCTGAGGTGCATTGCGACGCGGTTGGCCATTTCGGTGCTGTGGGCGTGGCCGATCGCGACGCGCTCACCGTTGATCTTTATGCTGATGACCTGATACATGGTTTCCTTCTCTCCCGGGGCGCTCGTCCCTTTACGAACGGAACATTACATGTACTTAGCGCGCTAGGCAAGTAATGGCCCCCGCGCCATTCTCAGGTTCGGGGGTCATCAAGATCAGAGCTTGAGCCACTCCTGATCCCAAGGGAGCCGCATGTCCTCGGCCCATGAACCCAACTGCTCGGGGCAGTCCGCGGCCACCTCCGCGAAGTCGTAGCCGCGCCCCTCGCAACGCGCGCGGACCATCCCCACGATCTCCTGAGGGGTCGCCTCCACGAGCAGCGTCGCGTCGTCGCGGCGCCACGACTCCTCCAGGTCCGCCAGCGGCCCAGCGGCGTACGATATGCCGCTGATGAACGGTCCGAGCCACGTGACGGACCCCGCGAGGGGGCGCGGCGCGTTGGCGACCGCCCACCCGTTGCGGCGGATCTCCTCGTCGTGCTCGCCCCAGCTTCCGGCGAGCACGGTCCGCGTTTTCATCATCAGACTTCCTTTCCCTTGCCTCGGGGCGCATTTGCGGAGTAGAGCCTTGGTTGCCGTCCACGTAGTGACGACGTCGCGTTCTTCTGGTTGGCCCAGGCGGATGCCCGCGCGGCGGAACACGAAGGCGCGGCGGGCGGGCTGGTAGCGGTGGATGACCGTGATGGGCTCCGTGCCTCCGGTGAAGTGCATGAGGTAGTCGCCGCGGTTGGTCTCGCCCAGTACCCGAACGGTGTAGCCGAGCTCCTTGCCGAGGGCCTCGGCGCGGTCGACGGCGGCGTAGGAGCGGGCGTCATACTTCACGGTCGCACCTTCGCGTTGCCGTGTCGGTGGGCGGACCTGGCGGTTCACGCCTGATCCTTCACCGGGAAGTAGAAGGTCATCGGGCGCCCGTTGACCTGGAGCTCTTCGGTACGGACGAGGCCGCGGCGCACCAGGGAGTCGAGGATGCGGCGGGTCTCACTGGTCGAGCCCATGCACCATCCGCCAGGCCATTGGCCGCGGCGGCGGATGGTGCTGAGGGCGATCTCCTGGTTGACGCCGAGAGGCTTGGCGGTCACGTTCTTCTCCTACGCTTCGTAGATGCCGAGGATGTACGTCCGCATCGCTTCGACGTGGACGCCTGCGGGAAGGACGACGGACGGCACCTGCGCGAACTCGTAGGCGGAGTTGGAGGCCACTCCGGCGTCGGAGGCAAGCTGGTAGACCGTCTCGTCGGTCCCTCCGCCGGGGAAGCTGATCGCCCACTCGTACGGCTCTCCGTTGGCCCATTCGATGGCGTAGCGCGCACCCTCGAAGTTCTCGATGATCTGCGGCTGGCAGTGGGGGCAGTGCTCGGGGTCGATGTAGGCGCTGTAGGTCTTCTTGACCAGGGCCAGGACCTTCTCGGCCTGGTGGCGGGTGACACTCATGGGTTTCTCCTCAGGGCGGGTCGCTCTTCCCGACACCTCGAATATACATGTACTTAGCGCTCTGGGCAAGGGGGTGAGGGTGATCAGTAGTCCTGAAGTCTCCGCAGGTTGGGCGCCGCTTCCCGGCTGCCCTGCTTGAACGGCTCGTCCGGGTACGGGAAGAGCGGCTCTTGATCGAGATCGAGGCCGCTGCCCGCGGCGACGTCGCCGCGGGCGATCCAGTAGACGCGCCTGCCGACCCGGTACTCATAGACACCATCCTCGCTTCGCCGACCAGCCCGCGGAGGCAGGCGGTCGCAACCCTCGCGACGCATGGCCCAGGACAGGCATTCGTTCCTGGTTTGGTCCCGGCGGAGCACCCCGTCGTCCATGCTGAAGACGTACCAGTCGCCCTGCTTGCTCACAGCGCTACTCTGCCCCCTCATCGTCCTCATCCCCGTCCCTGTCGCAGAGGCGGAGCCCGCGGGGGCCAAGCTGCCAAGGGTCGTCGGCGTAGGGGTAGGTCGGCTCCTGGTCGATGTCGTACGACGTGTAGGCAAGCGCGTCACCTCGGAAGACGCTTACGAAGGTGGCGTTATCGCGGTCGATGCCGATCTCGTACTCGTAGTGGCCGTTAAACATCTTTTTCTTGCCGGGCAGGACCTTGCCGTCGTACATGATGGTCGCCCACTTGAGCAGGGCCGCCTTGGTGCTCTCGCGGCGGATGATGCCGTCGTCTTCGTCGGCGATGTACCAGTCGGTCGGCTTGGTCATAGCTCCTCCGAGGGCTGTGCGGTGTTCTCCATGAACGCTTTCGCTTCGGGCAGGTGGACGTCGTCGCCGTGGAGGGCGATGGACAGCATTAGGAGTGCGCCGTGCATCCATGCCTCGTGGCGGACCTGGTCGCGCTTCGTGGGGGCCTTGGAGGGGAAGGTGGCGGCCTCGGACAGGTCGGCTGCCCAGCCGTTTTGCTTGTATCGGATGGCACGCGTTATGCGCACCGCCACTTGGTCGGGGGAGAGGTCGTGTTGGACGAATTCGCTCATGATCCTTTTCCTTGTTTGGGGGCGCTCATCCCCGCAACTCAATATACATGTACTTATCACCCTGGGTGAGCGATAGGGCGGGGACATCACTGTCGCCCGCCCCTATCGTCCCGCCGAAAGTCTCAGTCGGTCGACAGGCCCGCGGCCTGGAGGATGCGCTGGGCGGTCTTCCACTTGCCGAACAGGCTGAGCGTTTCGGTCGGGCTGGCTAGCCGGAGACCGGCGGCCAGCTCGTCCAGGTTCCGCTTCCAGTAGGCGCGCATGTCGACGTAGGCGAGGGTGGCGGCCAACTCGTCCGGGTCGGTGTTCTCCAGGTACATGACGGCCCGGTCGATCGTCGCGAGGCGGCTTTCGGTCGGCTCGCTGTTGTGGATGCTCTCGCAGCCGACGTCGGCGCACCCGAGCTCCGGATGGGCGGCGATGTGGCCGTAGCGGGCGCACGGCTCGCAGTGGCCGGGGTTGCCGCGTTCGGCGCGCGCCTTGTCGCTGCCGCAGTAGCGGTGGGTGAATGCGGGATCGGTCACGGCGTCGGCCTTCCTGCGCGGTGGCCGATGACCGCCTTGCGGGCCTCGGCGATGTTCGCGACTCTGGCGATCGGACCTTTAAGGGACCCTTCGAACGTGCCCGGCTCGAACACTATCCACGGCGCCGCTCTCAGGCCGGACGGCAGGACGACGTAGCCGTCTTCGGTCGCGTAGTGGTTCGGGATGCCGGGGAGTGGCTTCCGGACGAGCTCCGGTTCGGCGTTCGACATTGAAGTCACTCGCTCCGGGCTTGCGAGCGGCCCTCGCGGGCACTGTGTCCAGCCTTGTAGCGGTCGTGGCCGTACTGAGTGATGACGCGCAGGGCGTTGCCCCAGTCGCCGCCCTGGAAGTGCTCCCAGATGGCGTTGAGGGCTTGCTCCTCCAGGGTGGCGCTCTCCAGTGTCCGCTTGGTCAGGGAGTTGATCCGGACCCAGTTGCCGCGGTCCTTGGACTTCAAGCCGTCGAGGGTGTTGCCATGGTGGATCTCCGCCATGTCGACGCTGTCGACGCGGATGACGATGTACGGGCGGCCTTCATGTGTGACGAGGTCGCCACGGTTGAACTGGGTCACGGTTTTCTCCTTGAGAGGGTCGCTCTTCCCTACAGGAAGAACGCTACATGTACTTAGCGACGTAGGCAAGTGGGCGGCCCGGGGAGTCCAGGGCCGCCCGGGCGGTTCAGCCTTCGAGGCGGACGGCCTGCTTCGGTCTGGTGGCGATGCCGAACAGCGGGTCGGGGTCGTTCTTGCTGAGCGCCACGTCGGCGGTGAAGCGGACGCGGACGTTCTTCAGGCCGTGGAGGTTGCCGACGGTGGTGACGCCGTGAAGGCTGGTGGGGATGGTGCACCAGATCTTGCCGCCGTCGTCGAGCAGGACGAGCATCTTGTCGACGTACTGGCGGCCGCCCCCGTAGAACGTCTCCTTCATGTCGGCGTGGACGACGACGCCTTCGATGACGATTCCCTTGCCGAGGGGGACGGGCTTGGCGTTGGCTTCCTGCTCGGCGCGCTTGGCGTCGCGCTCGGCCCGCTCAATCTCCCAGTCCATGGCGCGGTAGGCGGCGGTGACCTGCCGGTCGGTGAGGATCTCGTAACGGTTGACGTGGCGGGCCATGTCTTCGAGGAAGCCGTTGCCGCCGTCGTAGCCGCGTAGGTAGTTGATGAGGTTCTCGTGGGGGTCGGCCCACGCCTGGAAGGCGGCGCGGGCGGCCTCGCGGCGGTTGGCTTCGCGGCGCTGCTTGGCGGCATTCTGCTTGGCGACCTTGGCGCGGTACTTCTCCAGGTTGACCTGGAATTCCATGGTGGTGGAGCGCTTACCCCAGGAGGAGCCGTGGTTTTCGCCGCCGCAGGCGCATGAGCAGGCGGGGCCGACGGCGCTCATGCAGTTGGCGTCGCAGACCTCTTCGGTGGTGACGGCGACGAGCCGCTTGACTTCGACGCGCTGCCCGCACTCGGGGCAGGGGGTGAAGGTGGCGGCGCCGCGCAGGGTGTTGTCCTCGATCGCGACGGGGCGGACGCAGGTGGTGCAGGTGCCGAGCCAGCGGGAGGTCAGTGTGGTGTCGATGATGAGGTTCTGGACGGGCATGGGTCTCTCTCCGTTCGAGGGGCGCTCTTCCCTACACCCTCGAATATACAGGTACTTAGCGCATTGCGGCAAGTGCCTGGAACGCAAAGCGCCCCCGCCGGGTGAGAGCGGGGGCGCTTCGCTTCGCGGATCACCACATCAGGTCGTGGACTGCCGCGGGATTGTCGTTGGCCAGCTTTGCCAGCTCCAGCGCGGTCATGCCTTTCGCCTGGGCGCCCTCCCAAACGAGCTGGGGGGACGCCGCGCCGACGAGAAGTTGAAGGGTGTCCGCGCAGAACATCGCCATGAGGCCTGCGTCGGAGGCGTGTTTCGCGCCGACCTTGCGCGCCTTGGCCAGTTCCTGAGCGTATGTCGCCATGTCGCCGTCACCGCCGAAGGGTTCTGCGGCGGCATGGCGCGGTGGCCACCTCGAACACCTCGATGGCTCTCTCCATCACTTCGCCCCAGGTGTGCGCCACGATCTCGTTGCCGTCCTTGAACCAGCGGCGCTCGGGGTTGCGGTGGCGGGCCTCGTCGAAGTTCGCGGCGCGCGCGTCGTCCCGCCATACCAGGACTGGCCAGGAGTCGTTCAGGTGGTCCTCGGTGATGACCAGGCGGGTGCCGTCGGGCGGCTCGGGCATGTCGAAGGCGATGTTCCTGTGTTCGGTCATGGTTCTCCTGGAATTAGGGGGTGAAGGCGCCGATGATCGCACTGATGATTCCTCCGCCGATGAGGTAGAGGGTCATGATTCCGATCAGGGCGATGAAGATGACGGTAAGGGTGCCGAGTGCGGCGATCATGGAACTCCTGAGGTGTCGGTCGCTCTTCCAACACCGCCGACTATACAGGTACTTAGCGATTGGCGGCAAGGCGCCTCCGCGGCCGGATCACGCCTGGGGGTAGATCGCCTCATCCGGCTGGGTCTTATCGCCGCGGGGCAGGATGACGTTCATCGGCAGGCCGTGGTCTGGACACTTGGGCGGGTTGTACGGGTTCGGTTTCGCCCGTCCGCGCGCCAGGCATTCTTGCCACTTTGAGCAGGCGTAACGGGTTTCTTCGGTTTCCCGGTGACTACTCTTTCCGTATCGCATGGGTTCTCCCTCGTGTAGGTGTCGGGTCGCTCTTCCCTCCTTGCGTAAAGTACCTGCATTCATGCCGCCCGGCAATCGTTAAGACGGGTACTTAGCTGATGGAGCTGCGGAAATAGCCGGGGAGCACGTGAGGCCGTGCCGTGATCATAATTAGGCGCGGCGAGAGGTTGAACCGGTACTGATCGACTCTTCCCAGCAGGCGGGCGGTCACTTCGGTAAGGACTCTAGGATGTTGGCCTTCCGGGACGATCCACACCTGCGCCGCGGGGATCGCCAGGTCGGCGGCCAGCGCCGCCACCTCGTCGACGTCGTGCGGGCGACGGCAGATGAACGTGAAAACGGTCCCCTCGACGGCCGCCAGGGCGCGCAGGATGTCCGGGACGATGCGCTCCTCGGCGGGCAGCGATGCGTTGGCCAGCTTCGGGGAGACGACGAGCCGGGAGGCTTGGAGGACGGTTTCGCGGGTCGGCCAGACGGTGCCGTTGGTCTCCACGAAGACGGTCTTGCCGCGGGCGCGCAGGCCTGCGAGGAGTTGCCCCCAGCCGGGTTCGTGCTGCTGGAGTAGGGGCTCGCCGCCGGTGACGACCGCGAGGGGGGCACCTTGGGCGTCGACTTCGGCGAGGACGGCGTCCACGGAGGTCGGCTCGGCGGGGTCCCACGTCCACGGGACGTCGCAAAAGCGGCACCGCAGGTTGCAGCCACTGAGGACGATAGAGGTGGCCATCTGGCCGAACGCGGGCGCCTGACCGTACCAGGCGGGGCCGTGGACGGCGCTGACTGCTAGTTCGCCGACGTGCTCGGCGTCGAGACTCATGGCTTGGCTCACCGGGCCGATGATAGTGACGGCGCCCCCGGTCCGCGGGGAACCGGGGGCGCCGTCGGCCGTCGGTTGTTCAGGTGGCCGCCCGTAGGTGCTCGATGTGGGCTTTGACGTGGTTCCACGCCTCGCTATAGGGGTCGATCGGCATCCGGGTCGGGTCCTCGGGAAGGACCCAGGAGACGAAGTTCCAGCCCCAGACGCCGGGCGGAGAGACGTAGTAGCGCAGGTTGGTGGCGTCCTCGGCGAGGGTGACCTGGTGAAAGGTCTCCCCGTCTTCAGTCCAGTTCCAGGTGAGCAGGACGTCGCTTTCCCAGTGCTCGTCGATGTAGGTGTCGCCTATGGATGGCATGGAGTTCCTCCTACTCGGCGGGAAGGGCGTAGTACTGGTCGGCGGTCAGCTCGACCTGGTAGCCCTCACCGTCGAAGCCGACGACGATGCCGTCGTCATGGGTGTGGACGATGAGGACCTGCCCGGCCAGGAAGGTGCGCTCCAGACCCCAGCGGTCGCGCTCGGCGGCGGCATCGGCGTTGGTGAGGACGGCGTCCATGTAGGGGCTGCCGTAGGCGCGGAGCGCGTTGTGGGCGTCCACGAGGGCGCGGATGGAGCGGACGTGCCGCCCGGCTGCGCGGGCGGCAATGGCGGCCTGGAGGTGTCGGGCGGCGGGGGCGTTGTCGAGGCTCCAGTCGCTGTTCTTGCAGGCTTCGGTGAGGCGGTGGGTGAGGCGGCGGCGCTCGCGGTCGAACGCGGCGTAGGAGGCACCCTCGAAGTTCTGGGCGCTCGGTGCAGGACGGACGGCGTTCTCGGTCATGGTTCTCCTTAGGCGGGTCGCTCTTCCCGACGACAACGAAGATACATGTACTTAGTGGAGCGGGCAAGGGCGGCGCCTCCTTTGAAGCATCTAACAGAGTTGGGGAAGCATCAAAGGAGGCACCAAAGGGTGGGGCGTCGCTTACTCCCCTGCTGGCTCAGCTTGCCTCGTACATGCAGCCGGGGTACTGGTCGCCGGTGTTGCAGCGGTTGTAACCCCACCACGGCACCTTGAGGTCACCCTGGTTGCCGTCCTCGTCCTTGATGGTGAGCCGGTAGCTGCCCGCCTTCCACTTCCATGAGCTGTCCTTGCGGGCGCAGGGGTCGTGCTCGCTCTTACAGGTCGCGACCAGGCTCCAGTGAGCCTTGTGCGGCTTCGGCTTTCCGGCGACCTTGCCGAAGGCGGGCGTGCATCCGGTAGCGGCCAGCGCGAGGGCGGCGGCCAGGGTGGCGGCGGCCAGTTTGGTGAGGCGTGGGGTGTCGGTGTTCATGGCGTTTCTCCTGTTCGTCCGGGGCGCTCGTCCCGGTAAGAGCAAACATACATGTACTTAGTGAGAACGCCAAGTGCTTCCGGCCCGGCCTCTGCTATCTGGCGATGATGGGCTTGCGCGGCTTGCGGATCTCGTTCCGGTCGAAGATGAGGGCGGCGCCGCCTCCGGCGTGCTGTACGTGGTAGCAGCCGTCTTCGTCGATCATTTCGACGATGCCCCAGGAGCCTTTCTCGTCCCCGGCAAGGATATACACCTCGTCGCCGACGTTGATCTTTGCGCCCATGTGTCGTCAGCGCCCCTCTTCGGGGGAAGCGGTGACGGGCTCGACGTACAGAGCGCGGCCGGGGCGGTTGTAGTCGGTGCGGAAGTGTCCGGCGATCCGTAGAGCGCCACCGGGGACGACTTCGAGAACGGGACAGTCCTTGGAGGGACCCTCCCAGGTGAGCACCGTGGGCGAGTCCGGCTTGAAGATGCCCGCTTCGCCGAGGAGTTTCACGGTTTCAGAGTGCCCGCCGAGGCGAAGGTGGCGGACTATGGAGTCGGCGACGTAAAGCTCTACACCTCGGCGTTCAAGCATTTCAAGGGCTTCGGCCTTGCCTGTTGCGACGATTAGACATTCGGGCTGGGCGGCCCACCGCAGGCCAAGCGCCTTTCTCCAGTGCTCGGGCATGGAGGGCGGCATTGCTGAATCGACGGTGAAGATTTTTGGCTGGCGGGGCATGATTCAAAACTCCTCGTTCTGGATCTCCCGGAGATGCTCGCGGAGCACGTCCGGGTCGATGTATACCTCGGCTACGGCCATGGAGGGGACTTCGGAGTCATAGATGGTGAGGAGTATTTCGCCGTCGTCCTCACGGGTGAGACGCATGGGCGTTTCGTTGATCGACTCGAAGTTGATGAACCTGCTCACGATTACTCCTTCGGGGGCGCTCGTCCCTACACCAAGAAGACTACAGGTACTTAGCATATTGGGCAAGCGGAGGCTCGGCGCGAGCCTGTAAAAGTGCGTAAATGCACGTCAACGCCCTTGCGCGCCTGACTGTTCGGTTCGAATACTTATCGCATCGCGAACATTCCCTTGCTCGCGGAACACCAGAGGGGGAGGCCGCCTCTCACCGGCCTCCCCCTCCCCGCGCCAGCGGGCGGTGCGTGTTACTAGTTGGCGAGGTACTCCTGCGGCGTGTAGTTCTCGAAGCCGATCTCGCGCATCTGTCGGGCCGTGGCGAGGTATTGCGCCCGTGCGTTGTACAGGACCGCGTAGGTGTGGTTCGGCCAGTCGTCCTCGATGGACTCCTGGAGCGCCTGGGCTCTCAGGATGGGGTCGTGGTCGGAGCCTTCGCCCTCCACGAAGTCGTGGTACATGGGGCCGCCGTTCCGGCCGCCGGGGTTGGCCAGGTCCATGGAGACGAGGGCGGCGCGGCCGGGCACAGTGCCGTCCACATCCTCCAGGGTGATCTTCTTCTTGGTCATGAGTTACTCCTCTTCTGGGGGCGCTCGTCCCCTTGTGTCAGTTCTTCGCCGCGCGAGCGGCCTGGTCGAGCTCGGCGGCGGCGGCGTGGACGGTGGCGTTGAGCCGCCCGGCTTCCTCGTGGGCGACGCGCACACCGCGGGTGACGTACAGGTGAATGACCCGGGTGGCGGCGTTGAGCTGCCACAGGGTGCCGGGCAGGGCTATCCAGGAGAAGTACCAGCGGGTGCCGCCTTCGTGGGTGAGGCGCTTGTCCTCACTGCCGGGGTAGCCCTTGCGGCACATGAGTTGCTGGACGTCACGCAGGACGTCGGGGTCGTCGTGCCGGTAGACGGTGATGGCGACGCCGTTGAACGGCTTCTCCGTCTTCTTCCGCAGGGACAGCGTGCCGTCGCGGCACAGGTCGAGCCGCCAGTCGGGGGTCTTCTTCGGGAAGCGGTCGTAGCCGATGTCGGACAGGTCGAGGGGGGCGTCTTCGGGCCACCACGAGTTTTCGGGGATGTCCCAGGCCGGGTCGGCAAAGAAGTAGCTGGTGGTGTTCGCTGGGGGGTTGCTCATGCGCTGATTCTCCTTTGGGGGCGCTCGTCCCTACACCCCAAAGATTACATGTACTTAGCGCACTGGGCAAGCTGGTCAGGGGAACGTCTTGCCGGGCAGGAGGGGCGGCGGGGGCGGTACCGCGGTGACATTGTCTTCGATGGCCAGTTTGAGCTCGGCCAGGGTGACGGCCAGCGGCGTGGATGCGGCGTGCCGGACCATCAGGCCGATCGGTGTATTCGGGTGGACGAACATCGCGTGCGAGTAGTGCCGGTACTGCCCGCCGGGCGTGGGCGCGTCGTCGGTCGTCGCCGTCGAGTCGTAGCCGGTTGTCAGGCTGAGGGGGTCCCTGACGAATCTCGCCCTGTACTCGCTGGAGCTTCCGGCGTCCCAGTAGACCATCGCGGTCAGGCAGCCCCAGCCGGACACTGTCGGCCAGATCAGGCCCGAGCGTGCGTCGGGAAAGGTGGAGACGGCTCCGCCGGGCTGGGTTGGCCGGTGCATGTTGTGCGGGTCCCAGGACTCGTCGCTGACGGTGTAGGGGAAGCGGAGCAGGTAGTAGTCGCTGGCCAGTACGGGGACGGCCTGCGCGGTCTCCACCTTCAGGGAGCAGATGTGCAATGTCACCGGATCATGGTGTCCGGCGGGCGCGTTTTAGGTCGCGTCGTGACAGGTGAAGTTGCATGCCTGCGAGCCGGTGGAAGCGCACTCCCCAGTGCAGCCATGAGCGCATTGGGCCTCCTTCGGCGACTCGCCTTCTAGGTGTAGCTCGCGGACGAGTTCGCGCTTCTCGCGGGCCTTCTCCGCTCGGACGGAGCGGGGTCCGTTGCAGCACAGACAGGGCAAGCCATACCGGGTTTTGGCTCCGAGCATCCGCATCACTTCTCGGCCTCTGCGGGGGCGGAGCGTCGGGCTGCTACCTGCTCGCGGTAGTTGCTGCCCTTGCGGTACTCCTCGTCGGGGGTGCCGCAGCGGGCCACTTTCGTGCGGAAGTACGACACGAGGCTTACGCGCTCGGCGCCGCAGTCTTCGCAGCAGCCGGACAGCTCGAAGCCGCACCGGCAGGTGATGGCGACGTTGCCGTGCCATTCGTGGGCGTCCATGAGGATGAGGTCGCCGTGCTGGAGGTCGACGGCGACGCGGTATTCGGCGAATACGAGCTGGCCGCCGGTGTAGGTGCCTTTGCGGAGGCAGGCGATGCTGGAGAAGCCTTCGTCGAGGTCACCTTTGTCGGTATGTACCCCCGTGGGGTATGTGTTATTGATCGTTATGGTGGTGAAGGGGGTGCCGGGGACGATCCAGGCGGGGTCGCTTTTGTCGGCGTACGCCTGCTGTGCGGCGTACCGGTCGGGGACGTGTACGGCGAGCTGGTCGGCGACGGCGCGCAGCAGCGGGTGCAGCTTCTGCCACTCGGGCAGGTTGCGGCCAGTCCAGGCGGTCAGGCGGCAGTACTTCTGCTGGCCTTGCGGGTCGACGGCGCCGACGATGGCGCTCGCGACGTTCTTGGCGTAGGTGCGCTGGTTGCCTTTGAAGCGGGGGGTGCCGGAGGCGAGGCCGCGGTTGGACGACACCAGGCTGCGCAGGGAGTGGAGGATGTCGTACACCTCTTTGTCGTCGACCTGTTCGCGGAGCGCGCCGGGCAGGTAGACGCACAGCGGTTTGCCGTCGGGCTTGCGGACCCGGGTTGGGCCGGTGAGTAGCACGTTGTAGTCGACCGCCCCCAGGATCTTCCCCTGCTTGGCTTCGAGTTCTTCGGCGGAGACCTTGGAGCGTAGGCGCAGGTCAAGCATTGAGCACCTCCAGGGCGGGTTCGAGCTTCACGGCGGCGGCGGCGAGGGTTTCGGTGGGGGCGGTGGCGTCAAGTTCGTGGACGTCGGCGTCCAGGCGCATCCGGGCGGCGATGTTGGCGGCCCGGGTGGTGGCGCCGCGCATCCACTTGGGGTCTTGGTTGGAGCCGCGTTCGCGGCGGCGGTCGTCGAGGACGTATTCGGGGGCGTGGAGGTAGAACACGGTGACGCGGTAGCCGAAGGAGCGGGCGCCGCTGAGGAAGCCGGTGGTGGCCAGGCGGGCGCCTTCGCCGAGGACGAGCGGGGCTGGCTTGGTGGCGATCCAGGTGACGGCGGCGGGCTGGATGTTCATGGCGAGGGCGTCGGTGCCGGAGAAGCCGCCGGGGCGGCGGCGGCCGACTTCCAGGCCGACCGGTTCGCCGCCGCGGCGGAGTTGTTCGTGCGGGACGGGCGTGGTCTGAAAGGTGCGGTCACAACCACGGGTGAGGGCGGCCATGAGGGTTGTCTTGCCGACGCCGGGCGGCCCCACCAGGTACACCAGGTTCATACGTCGTTCCCCTTGTCGATGCGGCGGGCGAGGTTGTATGCGAGGGATGGGGCGATGGCGTAGCCGGTGCGGTGGAAGCCGGTGAGGACGTAAACGCCGTCGGGCCGCCATTCGGCCTGCGGGGCGGTTTTGAGGCGGGCGCCGATGAGCGGCGTCCACCCCTTGGTGGTGGTGATGTAGCCGAGGGCGTGGCACTTGTGGAGCATTGCTTCGCCTTGCTTGACGGCGGTGTCGCGGGAGGGTGCGGAGGAGGAGCCAAGGCGGGCCTGGCCGCCGATGTAGCCGACCATCACGGACTTGTACGGCGCGACGTGGTGGATGCGCAGGTCGGCGGAGGTGAGGACGGAGGGGTCGGCGTGGGCCCAGGTGACGCCCCATGTCTGGGTTCCGGGGGCGGACAGGGCGGAGTCGGCGCCGACGGCCAGGACGACGGCGTCGGCTTCCATGGCGACCGCGCGGCCGACGACGGTGCGGGCGGTGACGTGGCTGATGGTGTCGTAGAAGTCCGGGGTCAGGAGTGGCGCGGCGGGGTCGATGAGCGCCCAGTCGGGGTCGCGGCGCGGCGCGGCGGCCGGGTTGCGGTAGCTGGTGACGAGGGCGCCGCGGCGCAGCGGGATGCCCCAGCGTTCGTACAGGGCCATGGATGCTTGGAAGGCGGCCTGCTCATGGGGGTCTTTGTGATAGGCGGAGCGCAGCACGGCGGTGGCGGCCTGGGAATGCGGAGACTCCTCCTGACCGATCATGGTGACGGTGTGGCCGCGTTCGCGGAGCAGGCGGGTGATGCTGGACCCGGCGATGCCAGCGCCGACGACGATGACGTTCACGGGGCCTCCTGGTAGGCGGGCGGTAGGTCCTCGCGGCGGAGCCGGTAGGGGCCGTACGGGTCGGTGAGGGCCTTGGCGTGTTCGGTAGGGGTGAGGGGGCGGCCGGGGCCGTCGAGCTTCGCGCAGCGCGCTGGGAGGCCTTCGGGGGCGGCGCCGGTGAGGTCGGCGTCGGTGACGATTTGCCGTTGGGCGTTGAGCCCCCAGGCGGGCCAGCCGAGCGCGCGGTGGGTGGCCCAGCCGCCGAAGGTGGCGGCGGTGGTGGTGATGCGGGAGTAGCCCTGGTCGAGGGCGCGGTGGGCGATGGCCTGGTAGGCGGCGACGGCGTGGCCGTTGCCGCGGTGGCGGAGCCGGGTGTGGACGATGTAGGCGTTGACGTACAGGCCCCATTCGCCGACGGGGCGTTTGTTGAATGAGGCGGCGATGACGCCGACCTGCGTTCCGTCGCCGGTGAGGCAGGCGAACACGGGGACTTTCCAGTACACCTGGAGCGGCAACTGGGACAGGACGTCCTTTTCCGGTTTGTACGCTTTGGCGGGCGCGCCCTGGTTGACCAGGTATTTGATGTCGGCGAGGGCGGCGACGCAGTACGCCTTGACCTCTTCGCCGGACATGGAGGTCAACTTCACCTGGTGATCACCTCGCCGGTTCGGCGGTAGTGGCCGCGGCGGGCCTTGTTGACGCCGAGCCATCCGTTCTTCTCGCCGAGGTAGGCGTGCGGGAGCGCCGCGGCGCGGGCTTCGACGGCGTGCCCGGTGAGCGGCGATTGGATGGCGTGGAGCTGGGATTGCATCTGGTCGATGTCGTGGCCGATGTAGTAGCGGCCGTCGTGGAGGGCGTGGAAGTCGCACAAGGTGGTCTCGGTGCGTTCGATGTCGGCGTCGATGCCGCGGTGACGCAGGTCGGCGACCAGGCCGTTGGATAGGCGGTCGAGGGTGGCGACGTCGGCCGCGCTGTGGCCGGTGGGCGCGCCGGGGAACAGCAGCGCTAGGCCGTGCCGGGGGCCGGAGGAGTGGGCGTGACCCATGTCGGGGGCGGCCACGGGGACGCCGACGATTTGCTGGAGCATCTCGGCGGTTTTGAAGGCGGCCCAGCGGCCGTTGCCGTCGATCGTCATCAGGCGGGCATTGAGGACGCTCCAGGCTTTGTGCGGGTCGTCGGGCAGGTCGCAGGTGGCCCATTCGGCGAGGTCGCCGCCGAAGGGTCGGGCGGCGCGGGCGACTGAGGCGAGGTGCTTGGCCAGGCGCGGCCGGGTCCAGTGGGCGCGGCGTTCCGTCGCGACCGGCAGGTCGAGCGGCGCCAGGCAGGCGTCGTCGGCGGTGCGTGCCCCGGCGAAGGCGGCCAGCGCGGAACCCATGTGGTAGTAGGCGACGTGGACTAACACGAGCCAGGCCCGGCCGGGGCGGTCCAGTCCGAGGGCGTCGGCGAGGGCGACGTACACCGGGTAGGTCGGGTCGACGTCTCGTGAGGCCAGTGCGGCAGCGTGGAACTCGCGGTAGTCGGCGCGGAGCCGGGCCGGGTCGCGGTAGTACGGGGTGGCGTCGAACGACATCACTCGCCGTCTTCGTCGGCGTAGGCGCGGAGCGCTTCGAGGACGATCTGGGCGGCGACCTGGTCGCCGTCGCGGGTGCGGATCTTCCCGATGAGGGAGATGACCTCTCGGTGATCTTCGACGTTGAAGACGAGGATCATTTCAGTGAGGGCGCCGCCGCGGGAGGTGTCGGTGTAGCCTGCGGCGACTTCGCGGCGCGCGGCCATCTGTTCTTCGGTTTCGGCGTACCGGGCGCCGGTCGGCGACGGCGGCATGATCTCTACGTCCCCGAGTTCGGCGATCATGTCGTCGAGCTGGGTGTGGTCGTATCCGGCAATGTCCAGCAGGTCGACGTTGTAGTCGGCGACGTCCTGGAGGATCTCCGGCAGGGTCCGCATGTCCCAACCGCCGAGCTCGGATAGGCGGTTGTCGACGACGCCATAGGCGTCGGCTTCGGCGTCGTTGGCTGAGGCCCAGCCGCGGACGATAGGCGCGAGCCAGGCGCCATCGTCGGAGACCTGGACTCCCGCGGGCGGCTTGGCGCCGTCGGCGCGCATCCGCTCCAGCGTTTCCAGGCGGCCGTGTCCGGCGACGAGGCGGCCGGTTCGTTCGTCGATGATTCCCGCGACGGTGCAGCCGAACTTGGTGAGGGCTCCGCGGATGCGGGGGATGTCGTGGTTTTTGGCGTTGCGTTCGGCGCGCGGGATGGACTCCAGCGGCAGTAGGTCTATGTACCGGTCGGGTGAGGTGGCGGTCGTCATGCCGCCACCTCACCGGACGGGGAGCGTTAAGGTCGCGGGCTCGTTCGGCGGTCGAACGAGCCCGCGGCAAACCCCCTACGGTTACTCGTCTGCTGGGCTGATCGGCATGGTGCGGATCTCTGGGTGCTCGCCCGCCTGTTCACAGGTCGGGCATTCACACTTGACGTAGCGCTGGCCGTTTCTTCGTTCGGGCAGCGCTACGCGACCGGGGCAGTTCTTGTGATCACCTCGGCGGCATGGGCCGGTGATGTGTTTGGTCTCTTCTCCTGGCGGCTGCGGTATGACCGGCCGCCAGTGTCGGCTTCTTCTTGGCACGACCCCCACAATGCACGCGTCTTTGACTGCCGTCCGCTACAACGCCTTACTGCTGGTGAGTTACGGCGGGTTAGCAGACATCCGGAACCTCCTGGCGTCTCTTTTGTACCAGGATGCGGCCTGTAGGCAAAACGGGCGTTGTGTAGGAATCTGTCCAAGTTGGTGCGTGAGTGACTTCTAGCGGCGCTTGGAGTTCGAAGGGTTACAGACGTAGGACCACCCGTGCCGAGTTGCCGCCGCAACCAGCGCCCCCGCCAGCAACGCCGGGGGCTGCCCCTGGCAGTCCAGGCGCAACCGCGGCGACACCCACTCACACCCGAGCCGGTCAAGGTGAACGCGGAGGAAGTGAACTGCGGCGCCGACATGCTCAGTCGGCACCTGCCCCGCCGACACCGTATGCCCGGCCGACACCGCGCGGTCGGCGGACAGCGCCACCGAGTCGCCCGTAGTCAGCCTGGCCTCAACCGCCCAATAACCGCCCCCCGCATCAACGACTCTGATGCCGTTCGACCAAATGCGGAGGGGCCGCCGGTCGGGGTAGATCGCAACCAAGACGGCGAAGATCATCGCCGCGACACCCGACAGGGCGGCCAGCAGTGAATCCGGCTCGTCGTTCGCCAAGCAAACCGCCGCGAACACCACGGCGGTCAGAACCGCCATGGACAGCGTGTATTGCACCACGTAGACGCGAGAAACGAGGCGATTGTTTGGACTCATGGCATTCCTCTCCGTGCTCGAAACCGGCCCCCGGCCCGGGTGTGCCGTCCCCTTGGTCAGTTGTCCGCGGTGACGTTGAGGTTGCCGCCGAACGGGACGGGCACGGTGCGGACCTTGCCGTCCTTGGCGAGCTGGTAGATCACCGCCCACTGTGCCCCCAAGACGCCCTTGAGGTCGCGCAGCGACTTCAGTTCCGTCTCAACCCGGGCGTTGACCTGCTCCTGGGCCAGTTGCTGCATCTTGGCCGTCTGCCGGGACGCCATGGCCTTCTCCATGTCGTCCGGCGGGTCGGGCTTCTGAAGGATCAGCACCATGTCGCCGCACTGGCCAGTGCCGCGGTAGGTCGGCGCGCAGAAGTACTGGTCGCCGGTGAGCTCCTGGATGTACTTGCCCGCCAGGGTGCCGACCTTTGCCGCCCACTCGGTGTAGGTCTTCGCGTCGTTGTAGAGGGCGGCGACGTCGTACCCCTGGGCCGCTTCGTTCATGGCGCGCGCCAGCGGCTGGCCGACGTAGCGGACGGTTAGTTCCTTCCACCCGGGCGGGTTGTTGTCGTCGCCGAAGTCGATGCCGTAGCCCTTGGCGATGCTCTCGTGGAAGCTCCTCAGCTTCTCGCAGGTGGTGTTGAGGGCGAAGTTCGCGATGCCGGACACCGTCATCTTGACGTTGTCGCGGGAGACGATCTCGATGGGTCCTCGTTGTGCGCCGGGATCGGCGGAGAAGTCGAACGGTACCTGCCCGTACCGGTAGACGTAGGCGGAGTCGTCGAAGCCGAGCGGCTGGACACTGTTGGGCTTGATGCAGCGCAGGAAGTTGACGCCTTCGATCGGGCCGCCGGAGTAGTTCAGCGCGATTTCGTTGGCGTCGGTCTGGGCACATCCGGCCGCCAGGAGTACCGCAACGGCCGCCAACGCGCCCGCCCTGGTTCGTTTGATCATTGTTTTCCCCTGTTTGTGTTTGCGGCCCGACGAACGGGAACGCCCTCCCCCCTTTGGACTGCGGGGAAGGGCGTTCCGGCTCTTCAGGTCGTATCGTTCAGCGCCAGCCGAGCGACTCCTCGATGGCGTAGAGCCGGGCGCCGCTGCGGCCGCCGCGCTCCCAGGAGGGGCGGGGCTTGCGGTGGACGCGGATCCGGGGGCCGCGAACGATCGGGGTGGCGAACTGCTGGGCGTTCATGGCGATCTCCTAGTGTTTGCTGGTCACGGGGCGCTCTTCCCGTTCGACACAGCCAAACATACAGGTACTTAGCGGCGGGGCGCAAGGGGTTCCGCCCGGTTATTCGCGGCAACCTCCTGGCGGCCAGCCACGCAATATCCCGCTACGTCCCCCGACCTCGGCATTCGCGCCAGCACGTAGGTCCGATCCGCCATGTCGGCCAACACGCCGAGCCGCCTCATCTGCGCGCCCAGCGTCGCGTACGTCCGGTCGGTGTGCCCGCCACGGTCGTCAAGCAGGTGGCCGGTGGGGCACGTCGCGAGGCTGAAGTGAGCCACTACCGCCCGCCCCGCCGCGCCCAGCGTGGTGAACATCACTCCAGGCGCGAGCGCGCCAGCGAGCTCCTCGACGTCGGCGAACGCCCGGGAGGCGTCGGGCTGGATCGACACATCGGTGAAGCCGTCGAGCTGCCGGGCAGCGACGGCGACGCGCAGCAGCGCTGAATGCTCGCGGCAGTCGCCGTAGGGGCGCCCGCGCGGGCCGACCCGCACGGGCTTCCCGTCGGAGCGAATGAGATACACGCTGTACAGCGGGGGTTGGGAGGTCATTTCCTTGTTCCGGGTGACGGCTAGGAATTCGATCGTAAGGGTGGGGCCCTCACGACGCCTTGCGGCGCGCCGCCTGCTCGGCGCGACGCGCCCTTTCCCCGACATACCGGCCGTGCAGGAGCCCGTTCTGGTTTCCGAGGGGGGCGCCGCCCTTTGCGGGTGTCCAGCTCAGGAACCACTCCAAGGCGGCCTGGACGTTCCATAGCCGCTGCGGCGGGGCGCCGGGAGTGGGCCGTCGCTGCGGCTCGGCGGCGGGGAAGCCGGTCTTGTCGCGGTCCCGGGCCCACCGTTCGACTCTCCGAGCCGTGATGTTCTCCGGGCCGGTTTCCTTGAAGGAGCTGAACATGGTGAACATGGCGGCGAGCTCGCGGAGGTTCGCAAGCTCGCTGAGGCCTTCGGGAACCGTCTTGTTCAGTGTGTCGACCAGCATCTGCCTCACCAGTGTTGTCGTGTCGGTTCGCGGGGTGGGGGGCGGGAGGTCGAAGGGGATGCGAGCGCCCCAGGCGCGGGGCTTGCTCGTTGCGGGTGATGTCAAAGTCGGGTCCAATTTCGGGGAGAAGATATCAAGATCATTACGTGCGTTCGGGGCGAACCCGGGCGGCCCAAAGGCGCCACCACGGGCCGGTAGCGCGCCGGAGCACCTCCAGGGCCCACTCCACGTCACCCAGCGCCGTGTGATGGGCGTAGGCGCCCGGGTCGACGCCAAGGCGCCTCGACAGCGCCCGGGAGTCCCACGGCGGCGGCCCGAGGCGAAGCCGCCCGGCCGCCAGAGTTTCGACGTCTTGGAGCTGGTAGTGGTAGGGCGCCTCCGAGTCGATCAGCTCGTGGCGGATCATCATGTCGGCGACGCACAGCTCGTCGAAGTTCGGCACCGCGCCGTACAGAATCGCCTTGCGGTCCCGGCCGCTACCGGTCGCGGGGGCGAACCAACGGTCGTGTAGCTCGCGCGCGAGGTCGGCCTCCCGGTAGACGACGCCGACGGCCAGGTCATTGACCTGCGGGTGTCGTTCGTAGAAGCCGCCGATATCCAGGCCGGTGCGGTCCAGGTGCGGGTCGAACGGGTCGAACGGGAGGTCTTGCAGGTCGACGAACCCCTGAAACCAGCCGATCGCACCGTCGGGTTCGATTCGGGCCAGCGCCACATCCCAGGCCCTTCGCCCGCCTTCCAGGTAGGGGCGGCGGAGGCCGTCGGTCTCGGTGTCAACGATGACCAGTGGGTGGCCGGAGCTGTAGCCGGGCAGGCGGTCGAGCACGGTTCGGAGGCTGGCAGCCTGCCCGGTTTAAGGTCGCGGCCTGCGGGTTCAGTCGGTCCGAACGGCCCGGACGTTGAACCCCTGCACGTACAGCCGGACCGCCCAGGCGAGGGCGCGCGGCCACGGCTGGTTGTGACGCCACACGTAGGCGGTCGGGTTGACACCGGCAGGGATGATCACGCCGGATTCAGCGTCCATCAAGCGCTCCGCTGACTCGTTCGCCGGGCCGCTCGCGACAAGATCGAAACGCATCATGCCTCCCAGATGGCGGTGACTCCGTCACTGGGAAGCCAGTACTCGGTGAATTCGTCCGGCGTGTACGCCAGGAGGCTGGTCCCGCGATGCGGCCAGTAGACCTTGAGCTCGCCGTCGTTCGTGCCGTAGGCGAAGCCGTGGCTGGCGCGGGCGGGCTCGACGGCGGTCGCGGAGTACAGGACGACGGCGCCCTGCCGCTGGAGAAGGGCCGGGATGTCTGAGTAGGTGACCGGCCGGTTCTCCTCGGTGGACACCTCGCCGTACTGGTCGAACTTCACCCGGTGCGCCTCGCATTCCTGGCGCAGTTCTTCGAGGAGCTTCGGCGTGAGGTACTTGTCCCAGTCGGGCTCCCACTCGTCGGCGTAGAACTCACGGTAGTACGCCTCGCCTTCGGCGATGAACCGGCGATCGTCGAAGGGGTAAATGTGGTGCATGCGCAAGCCCCGCTCCAGCAGGTACAGCAGCATCGTGGAGGTCGTCACCTCGCCGGGTACCTGGGACCTACGCTCCAGCGCGAACTGGACGTCCTCAGGTTCGGGCCGGTCGGTCAGGTGATACATCCACAGCAGATTCGCCGCGACGAGCGACAAGCAGCCGACGGCTGTCACAGCATCTTCGGGTCGCAGATTCAGGGGCGGCCGAGGGATCATACGGCCACCCCTGTCGGCCGGTAGGGCTCGACGCGGAAAGCGACGGCGACCGCACCGGCCTCACCTTCGGTGAGTTCCGCCAGGTACGCGGGCACCGTGTAGACGTTCCACTGAGCGGGGCCGCCGCACTCTTGCTGGTCGTACCACCGGTCGGTGTACGGCAGGTCGAGGGCGTCCACGAGGGACTTGAGGGTCCACCCTTGGGGCGCTGGCTTGTAGTTCAGCCAGGCGGCGGTGGGGCGGTCGTCGGGGCTGAACTCGACGCGGATGATGGCGCTCGTGGTGCTCGCGCAGACGGCGACGCCGTCGCAGGCGTCGGTGCCGTCGTAGACGACGGCGGCGCCGCGCCGGTCCAGGTGCTCGGCGAACTTCTGGTGCGGGTAGGGCATGGGTGTTCTCCTTTCCCAGCGCTTCCGGCCGGGGTTGAGGGGTCAGTTGGCGGAGCGGATGCGGCTGGCGTACCAATCGCCGAGGAGGCGGGCGGCGCAGGTCATAGCGGACGCCTTGGCGTTTTCCACGTCACGCAAGGTGGTGGCGGGCAGGTGGGCGGTGCCGAGGTTGGTGGCGCGCCCGGGGGCCTCTGAGACGAACGCTTCGACCGTCCAGCCGTGGCCGGTCCGGTACAGGTAGATCTCGGCGTGGCCGTCGGCGGTCACCCGCTTGTAGCCCAGTTCGCCGCCTGAGGGGCCGTGAACGGAGGTGCGGTAGGTCGTCCACTCGCCCACGAAGGGCTTCCGTTCGGTCATGTCGTGTCCTTTCCTTGGCGTGTGCCCGGGTTGCGGGTCAGGGGTTGTTGAGGATGCGGTCGGCGTACCAGCGGGACAGCACCTTGGCCGCGTAGCGCTTGGCGGCGTTCTTGGCTTGGTGCTCGTCCAGGCCGCCGGGACCTTCCGTGACCCACTGTTCGACGGCGCCGATGAGTTCGAAGCCGCCGTTGGTGAAGGCGCGGACTTCCGCCGTCCACCTGTCCTCGCTTCGCACGAGGATGAGGACGGCCTTGCCGTCGGTGGTTTGCCGGGACAAGGTGTGGTCGTCGGCGCTGATCCAGTCGGTCAGCGCAGGCTCAAGGTCGTTCATGGTTCTCCTGTCAGGGCCGCTCGTCCCTGACGTCGAATATACACGTACTTAGCGGGCGGGGGCAACGGGAACGCCCCGCCGGGAATGCGCTTCCTGGCGGGGCGTCCGGTGTTGGGTGACGCGCGGGCTGGTTACTGCTCGCCGAACTGGAGGTCCACCAGGTTCCAGTCTCCGTCGCCGTTGGTCTTGATGTCACACACGTATGTGGTGCGGATCTTCGCGCCAAAGGAGTTCTCGCTGTCGACGTAGCTGCGGACCTTGTACTGCCACGGCTTGACGCCGCTGACGGTCGTCACCTCCGTGTCGGCGGCGCCGCCGAAGTCCGCGTTGCCCGGCGCCTTCAGGCGGTCCTTCACGAACCGCTCACACATGATCGAGGCGGTGATGCCGTCGGGCTTCGCTGGCCCGCCTGAGCAGGCGGTGAGCGCGGCGAGCAGAACTGCCGCGGCGCAGGCCGTGACGGTGATGGTCTTCATGGTGCCCTCCAAGGGTTGGGGTGCCGGGTTCGCTCATCCCGGACGCCAAATATACGGGTACTTAGCACTGCGGGACAAGGGGAGCGCCCTGGTCCGCCAGGACTGGAGCGCTCAGAACTCGATCTTCTGGGTGGGGATGCCGACGTGGTCGGCGAACGCGGCCGTGCTGCCCGCGCCGGACGAACCCCCGACGATGTAGGCCAGGCAGCCGACCCTCCGGACACCGCGGCCGACGAGCAGGCCAGGCATGTAGCCGTCGCGGACCAGACCGGCCGTCCGCTTGAGCGCCGGGTGGGCGTCCCACGGGGCGGGGACGGGCTCGACCGTCACCGCGGCGCCCTCGCTGATGCGGCGGGCCGCCCAGGCGGCGGCGATGGCGTCGGAGATGAGTTTGCCGTCGCGCCGCTTGTAGTCGCCGTGCATCAGGTGGACGACGCCGTGGCGGGCCAGCACCTCGTCGAGCCGGGCCCACGCACGCTGGACGTCCTGGAACTCGCGGGAGGCGGTGAACAGCAGGTTGAACGCCTCGGCGGTCATGACTCGTCGGCCTCCCTTGCGACCTCATTGATGATTTGGATCAGCGGGTACGGGCCGGGGATCGCGAGCGTGATGTCCTTGCTGGGCCACTTGCCGCGTACGATCCCATCGCCGTACTTGCCGCATTTGCAGATCCAACCCGCAACGGTGATGGCCGGGAGCTCGTCGTTCTCGCTCTCGGTGTCAGTGAACTGGGAGACGGTGCCTACGTCGGGAAGCTGAGAGTTGTCGTAGTCGATGCCGCATTCGGCAAGGTGGCTGGCGACCTTGGGCAGCACGTCCTCGTAGTAGTAGACGTTGTGGTGCTTGGCTCGGGCCAGGAACCACTTCCACAGGTCCCGCTCATAGTCGCCGCTCATGAGCTGGTCTCGCTCTCCATAGGAGTGATCGGTTCGAGGTATAGGCCGACCTCGCCGGGCTTGTAGCGGAACTTGCCGATGAGGGAGCACCTCCCAAGGGGGTCGATGCGGATTACGAAGTCGGCGTCCCCCCTGTCGCTCTCGTACCAGGCGTAGACGGCAAGGGTTTCGAGTGAGATCCCGGCGTCGCGCAGCGCCTGAATGGCGGCGCCGTACTGGACGGGCTTCAGGAGCTTCAGTCCTCGCGCCATGACCTTGGCGGTCTGTTCGGGGATGGGGCGGCCGGAGAGCATGTCGGCCGCCTCGGCTTTGCTGTTGGCGACGACGAGCAGGGAGCCGCCGCGGGGCGCCCATGTCGGGGGGAACTGGGCGCGAGGGTTGAGGTAGAGCTTCATGACTGCGACTCCTGGGTGACGGGATCGATGTAGTGGCCCCGCCCAGTCCCGAAGCTGCCCTCGAAGCACCAGCGGGCGACCGTAGTGAGGGCGCCTCCGGCGTCGACTCGGACGATGGGGTTGCCGTCGGTGGTGTCCTTCCAGATGTGGACGGACGGCGTGTCGGCGTTCACCAGTCCAAGCTCGGTGAGCATGGCGACGGCGACGGCGTCGGCCGGGGTGACGCGCAGGCCACCGGCCATGTTGCCCGCCGACCAGTCGTCGAGGCCGCGTTCGAGGAGGAACTCCTTGACCTGGGCTTTGTTCTTGGCTACGACGAGCACCACGCCGGAGAAAATGTGCGGACGCATCCCGACTGCCTCCCGCCATGGGCCGGGGAAGAAGGACGACTTACCGGAAGCGTTGGCGAAGAAGCGCATGGTCACTCCCCCCGAGCGACGCGGGCGGCGCGGTCGAGGTCGGCGTCGGTCTGGACGGTGCCGTAGCCGTTGACCCTGAGGTAGACCTCGGCTTCGGCCTGGACGGTGGGGAGGCTGCCTTCGGCGACGGCGAGGCTGGCGTGGTTGTTGAAGTACCGCTGGCCGAGCACGGTGAGGTCGGCGTAGGTGACGTAGGGGCCGTCCACGGTGGAGAACGCCTGCTCGTACATGCCGTCCTTCCACCAGGTGGCGGGGACGGGCAGGTTGCCTTTGAACCATGCGGCGAAGGTGCGTAGGCGCTGCTGGCCGTCGATCACGACGTAGACCGGCCCCGGCGTTTTCCAGTTGCGCCGGTTGGTGATGATGGCCGGGATGGGGATGCCGGACAGGGAGCTGGCGATGAGCTGGATCTGCTGGTCGCGCGTCCAAGCGGGGCCGCGCTGGTAGGGGACGGCGGGGCCGTCCCAGGCGAGGTCGCCGTCTTCCCATATCCGGACCATGTCGCGGGGGGACCGCATGGTGACGTGCAGGCTGAGGTACTCGATGGGGTCGAGTGTCTGGTGGGTGGTCATAGGTGGGATTCTCCTCGCTCGGGCCGGTCGGCTCGTCCGGCGTCAGTTGGCGAAAGTGTCCAAGAACAGCCAGTGAAGGACGATCGCCAGCGCCCAGATGATGACGACGAGGGCGATGGACCGGATCATCGGGGGGAGATCGACGCCGACTACTGCGACGAAGGCAGCGAGTCCGGCGACGGCGTCCCCCACCGGGAATCGGTTGGCCATGGTTTCTCCTCTGCGTAGGCGCCGGGTCGCTCGTCCGGCACAACCAGAGCATACAGGTACTTAGCGCAGTTGGGCAAGGTCCCCCGGAAATGCGGAAACCCCCGGCAAGCGGGGGGCTCCAATCGCGGCGTCGATCTACGTCTCCTCGTCGGCGATGACGAACCGTGCCTCTTTGAGGGCATCGAGGACTTCTAGCCTCTCCTTTCCCTCGGCCCCGTCGCGGCAGATGCTCTGGAGGAACCGGGAAGCGTCGACGCGGTCGCCCAGCTCCAGGTCACGGACCAGACTGTCCGCGGTGAACTGAATGTTCTTGGCCAGTTGCAGTAGCCGTTCGGCATGACGTTCGACGATGCGGTCGTACCCGCGCCGGTCGAGCGGGTCGCTGGTTGGCATCTATGACTCCTTGGGGGCGACGGGCTTCAGGGTTGTCATGCCCTCGCTTCTGTCGTAGACGAAGCGGCCGATGACGGTGAGCGCGCCGCGGGGTTCGCATTCGACGCGGACCAGGGCTTCGCCGTCGCTGCTGCCGCGGGTGTAGTAGACGCCCGGTTCCTCCAGGGTGAGCGCGCCTGCCTTGACGCCCTCGGCCAGGGCGCGAAGGTGCTGAGGCTGGCGGTGCCAGCGCAGGCCGTCGGTGAGGGCGTCGGCCAGGTGCTGCGGGACACCCCGTTCGGCGAGCAGGGCGGCGGCGTCGCGCTTGGTCCAGGCGATGACGAATAGGCTGCCCTGCCGACGGCCGTGCGGGAACCTGGCGAACTCCGCCCAGTCTCCGGGGAGGTAGGCGCCCGAGACGTTGAAGACCTTGGGGTTGGTCTGGCGCGTCACGGCTGGTCACTCCCGGGCTCGGCGGGCTCAAAGTAGGTGCCGCGGCCATTCAGCTTCGGGTCGTGACCGAAGGTCCCAAGGATGGTGACGTGACCGGGCGGGACGTCTTCGATTCGGGCGATCTTTGCGCCTTGGGTGGCGTGGGTGAAGAGGTAGACGCCGACGCGGTCCGGGTCGATCACACCAGCTTCGACGGCGAGCGCGACCGACTGCGGAAGGTTCGGACTGCGGCTCATACGCAGTTCGGCGGCAATGCTCTCGGCGTGGCCCTGCCCGAGGCCGCGGTCGGTGAGGAGCGCCACGACGTCGCCCTTGGACAGGGCGGCCACGAGGAGTGTGCCGTCGCCGGGTCGTAGGCCAAGGGGCTCTCGCCAGGCGGCCGGGAGTCGGATGGGGTCGCCTGCGAAACGCTTCACGGTTGCGGGGCGAGGCACGGTCACTCCCCCCGGGCCACGCGCTCGGCGCGGGCCATGTCGTCGGCGGTCTGCGGGGTGCCGAGGCCATTGACGCGCCGGTAGACCTCGGCCTCCTCCTTGACCGTGGCAAAGCGCCCCTCGGCGACCGGGACGGCCGCCATCTCCAGCGAGAACTGCGCTGAATCGGAGAGTCCGCTGTAGGCGACATAGAGTCCGGTGTCGCCATATTCCTTGGCGCCCAGTGGGGTGAGGAGCTCGCCGCTGACGACGTCTTCCGGCTTGAACCAGCTCGCGGGGACGAGGAACTTGTCCTCCAAGAACTCGCGGACAGCGTTGAGGCGCTGCTTGCCGTCGATGACGTAGCGGGTGTCGGCGACGGAACGGCCGCGGCGGTTGGTGATGATGGCGGGGATGGGCGTACCGTCGAGGATGCTGTAGATGAGTGAGATCTTCTGGTCCAGGGTCCAGACCAGGTCCCGCTGGTAGGGCGGGTTGGGGTCAAGGGCGCCCTTGTGCCACATGCTGATGAGCTGGGTCCACGGCTCGTTGGTGGGGCTGAGGCGGAGACTCTGGACGGGGTGGGCGGTGTGGCGGGTCATGGCGATGATTCTCCTTGGTCGGGCCGGTCGCTCGTCCGGGCTACAACTGAACTGTACATGTACTTAGCGCAGGGGGCAAGCTGTATGCCTTGCAAAGGCAGAAGCCCCCGGGCGCGCCGGAGGCTTCCTGGTTCGCTCGGGCCTACACGGTGAAGTACGGCAGTCCCGCGAGGCTGAGGTCGCTCATCATGTTGCGGACGAACTCCCGGGCGGCCATCGCGTTGATGAGGGTCTCGGCGCGGTCAACCTTGCCCAGGCCGTTGCTCTGCACTCGGTCAGGGAAGGCGAAGACGGTTCCGGCGGCCCGCGCGAGGTGATCGGTTACGACTTCGCGGAGTTCGCCGCCGTATGTCAAGCCTTCGATGATCTCCTGGGTGATCTCGGCGAGGGACTGGGCGCGGCCGATCTGGTCGAATTTATCAGCGACGGCGCGCAGCAGCGGGTGCCCGACGGGCCGGGTGGCGAGTTCCTTGAGTTCGGCAGCGGCCAGGTCGGCGCGGTCGAGGTAGGTCTTGAGGCGGGCAATGACGCGCTCGTCCTTGTTGACTTCCCTCTTGAGTGCGGCGAGCTCCTTCGCCTCCGGGGAGTTGTCGGCGCAGGCGTCGACGTAGAGCCGCACGAGTTCGTCGCGCTTGACGGACCGGGAGGGGCTGAGGTTGGGGGCGAGGCGGTTGACGGCCTCCAGGAGCTCGTCTTTGTTCATGCGCTCGGAGTCGAGGCGGGCGCGCTGACGGGCGGCGACTGTGCCGTTCTCCAGGGTCTCGCGGTTGGCCTCGAAGTTGCGCATGGCCTCGGTTTCGAGGGTGTCGAGGATGGTGCGGTTGGCGGTCATGGGTGCTGATTCTCCTTGGTCTGCCGGTCGCTCGTCCGGTCACCTTTGAATATACATGTACTTAGCGCAGAGGGCAAGTGAAGTTCACTCGGCGGGGACCGAGGCCGCCACCAGGAGCGCGGCCAGGTGAAGAACGGCCAGGTGAAGGGTCTGGTCGACCTTGGGGGCGGCTTCCTTGTCCGCCTCGTACCAGGCTCCTGAGCCGGTCCACTCCATGATCTTCTTGACGGGCCAGCGGCGATCGATGACCGCATGCGTTCCCCAGGACAGGGCGAGGGCCGCGGCGGCGCGGCCGGGCGGGATGCGGATGCCGAGGATTCGGAATGTCGCGCCGACGGCCGCGGCCATGGTGGCGTGGTAGGTGAGGCAGTGCTTCTGATTGGCGATCCACGTCTGCGCGTAGGGGGTGTCGTCGACTGCGTTGTAGCCGGGGGCGGCCTTGCGGCATGCCTGGTGGTCGGTCTGGGAGAGGTAGTCGGCGACGTGGTGGGCGGTGATCGCGGAGGTGAGTGTGGCGGCGAAGACGGCTACACGGTTGTTCATGGGCTTCTCCTCTTACGGGTTTGCGTGGGGTGGGCTGGGGTCTCATTCGACCATGCAAACAGGGGCGGGAAGCCGTATTAGTAGGGCTTCCCGCCCCTGTTTGCGGACTTTCCTTCCGCCGTGTCAGGTCACGGGCGGGAGACCGAGGGCTTGGTGGACCTTGTTGAGGCGGTCGCGGAGTTCGGCGTTCTCTGCTCGGAGCTCCGTGTTTTCGCGTTCCGTGTCTTCGCGGGCGGCGTCTCGCTGGCGGAGGCGGTTGAGCTCGGCGATGACGGCGCCGAGGTAGTCGATGGCCTGGTCGACGTCGACGGAGCTGTTGGCCGCGGGGTTCGGGGCCGGGGTTGCGGCGCGCGGGGCGGGGATTTCAGGTGCGGTCGGCGGCGCAACGGGAGGTTCCTGCGCTGTGATGGGTGCCGGTTCGGCGGTGACCGGCGCGGGCTCGGTGGCAGGTTGCGCGGGCTCTGATTTGGCTTCTGAGGCTTGCTGAAGCTCTGGAGTCTCCTCTGGTCGTGCTTCGACGATTTCCGGCTCCACCGGCGCGCTGGGAGCCTCCGAGGGTGGGTTTTGGCGGGCGGCGGCCTCTTCCCGGGAGACGAGGGTGGGGAATCCGCGGCCGGTGGCGCCATGGATGACGGCCATGTGTCGGGCGTATTCGGCGCGGCTGCTAAACCAGGCGCCGAGGTAGTGCCGTGCCTGCGGGTCCTCGGCGGTGGGCGCGGGAACGCCTTCGGTGGCGCAGGCCTTGCAGAACGTCAGCCCGGCGCAGTGTTCCTTGTGGTTGCGCTGGAGGTGGTTGAGCCAGGAGTCGACGTGGACCTTGACGGCGGGGCAGTACTGGCATTGCCGTCGATGGCCGTCTTTTGGGTGGATGCGTGACCTGAGCTTTTGGATGTGGGTGCGGATGGCGACTGCGCTGTCGGTGTCTCCGCATTCGGGGCAGACGGCCATCTTCACTGTCGGTTCCTCCGGGGTGGTTGTGCTGGTTTGGGTTATTTCTGGGGCGGCAGTCGAAGGTGGGTCCGTCGCGTCGGCTTCCTCGGAAGGGTCGTCTTCGGCGCGCCAGGAAACGAACCACTGGTTTGGCCTGAGCTCCTTCATGTGTCCTTCGTTGGACAGGAAGGGCCTCATCTCAAGCTGAAAGCGGACGGTTTCGGGGTGGCTGCGCAGCAGGTGAAACCCTGGCCCCCAGACGCTACGGGCGAGGTTCAGCAGGTCGCCATTCCAGGTGGCACAGCGGACGCCGTCCGAGTTGGTGATGTGGCCGCCGCCCGCGGCGATCTCTTTGCGGGCGGCGGCCACCAGGCTCTGGGCGCTGGCGTCTTTGTCGGCCAGTATCTGGTCGACGACGGTTTGTTGGGGCATGGGCGGGGTTTCCTCAGTCGGTGTTGGTGTTTCCTCGGATGGTCGCCTACTTCGGCCGCGTCGCGGGTCTCCCTGGGGTCGCTCGTCCCGGCTGTCGATAACGTACGGGTACTTAGCAACCGCGGCAAGCATTTCCGTACATGAAACGGGAGCTGCCAGCGAAGATCTTCGCTGGCAGCTCCCGTTCAGAGAGAGGCTTAGCCCTTCGGAAGGCGGGCGATGAGCGGGATTTCCACGTCTCGATCATTGGCGAAGCAGTCGGAATGACCCGGAAGGTGGGAAAGGTGGACCTGGATGGTGATGGTCGGCCGGGTCTTGTCGCTGATGTCGTCAATGACGTAGTTCAGGCCGTGAAGCTGGACGAGGTCGCCGAGCTCCAGGTTGCGCATGGCCACCATGGGGTGGTCCTCCTGAAGGGCGAACATGTGGAGGGCGAGCAGGCGGCGCAGCGCCGCGCGGACCGTCTCGTCGTCGGCGGCTTCGACGGCGACGTCCGCCATCTCCCAGGGGTTCACCGGGAAGCCTGCATTCCAGTTCGGTCCGGGCGGGCTGTACTTGAGGAGGCGCGCGACTGCGGCACTGCCGTGCAGGCGCCCTTTGTCGTCGCGGCCTTCGGTTTCGATGGCGAGAGAGTCCATGGGGTGATTCTCCTTTGGGGTCGCTCATCCCTATACGACGAACCTTACATGTACTTAGCAGACTGGGCAAGCGCCGGGAGCGAGCGCCAGGGCCGTGTGCGTTAAGACGGCCGCGGTGTAAACGACGGCGGTCGGGAAGATGGCGAACCGCTCGACCAAGCCGCCGGTGACGAGGACCTTGACGCCGACGGTGAAGTCCGACAAGGGCCAGCCGTACGGGATGCCGCGATGGGTGACTGCGTCACCAACCAGGTGCGCCATCAGCCCGAGCGTGACGGCGGCAGGCATGAACGACAGGTCGGCGCCGTGGGTGACCGCGAGGTAGGCCAGCGGGAGCGGGACGAGGTTGGCGGCGTCGTCCCAGTAGCCGTTCAGCGGTGCCAGGCGGAGCGTGGAGCTCATGGTCAGGCAGATGAAGGCGCCGAGTACGGGACCTGGGCGGCAGTCTGCGGGTGGGTGAAGCCGAAGAAGGCGAGGGCGGCGGCGACCGCGCCGAGCGCGAACAGATTGGGGCGTCCGGCGCCGCGGTGAGGTCGGCGGGGGAAGATGAGGCCGCCCAGGATGCCGGTGCTGATCAGAATGCTGCTGACGACCCACCCTTGATGGAACAGGTTGGCGTCGCGGGAGTAGAGGGCGGCCGCGGCGTAGACGAGGGCGGCGACCGCCCCGACGCCGACGCCGGAGTGGGTGCCGTACCGGTGGCCGCCGGAGATGGCGCAGACGCCCCGGGACAGGGCCTGGGTGATGAGGCCGTAGGCGCGGGATGCGTGGGAGCCGGGGCAGTCGAGGTCGTTGAGCATGGCGGCCCCGGCGGCGACGAGCGCCCCGGCGGCGAGGGGGCGCAAGTCGTAGTGGGCCGCGGCGCCCCAGGCGACGAAGGCGGCGGCGCCGGTGGCGGCGTGTGTGCGTCCAAGCATGGGCGGGTCTCCAGAGTGGTGTGGGGCCGGTCGCTCGTCCGGCAAGGCCACGATACTACACGTACTTAGTGCGCCGTGGTTGGCAATCCGACGGGGAGTCGTCAGATGTTTTGGCTGTTCATCGCGTGTAGGTGGACCTGTAGGTGGACCTGTAGGTGGACCTGTAGGCGCTCCGTATGTGGACCTGTCTGTAGGTCAGTAGGCCGGTCGGCGTGGCGGCATGTTCCCGACACGGCTTACGCCCGAGTGCGCTAAGTAGTTGCATACTTCGGCGGTTGGGTGGATGGTATGCGTGCGTCACAGGAGTCACATAAGGAGAACAGGAGGCCGCATGTCCCCGCCGCAGGCCGCAATCGCAAACACTGAGGCCATCATCCAAGCCATCCGCCCCCGCCTAACCCGGGTCATCATCTTCCTCAATGGGAAGGGGGGGACTGGGAAGACAACGCTCACTGGCAACACCGCGGCCAACCTCGCCGCCGCCATGGTCAGCGCCCAGTCGAACAGGCGAATCCTCGCCATAGACTTCGACCCCCAAGGCAACCTGGCCCTCGACCTGCGATACGCCACCCACCCTGAAAACGACCAAGGTGGAAGTATCGACGACCTCATCAGAGGGCGAGGGCAACTGCGAATCATTCGTGATGTACGCCCTCAACTCGACGTGGTCCCCGGCGGGGAACAACTCGGCTACGTCCGCGGGTCCTTGTTCAGCGCGGGCAAGATGGCCAACGGCCGGGAACCGCGCCTTTCATTCGCCTACGCCCTCGCCCAGGTGGCGCACGAGTACGAATGGATTCTCATCGACTGCCCGCCTGGCGAACCCGAACTCCAAGACCTCGCCGCCGTAGCGGGCCGGTTCGTCATGGTGCCCTGCAAGTTCGATGAAGGCAGCATCGACGGCTTGTCCAAGGTGTCGTCGGTGTTCGAGGCGGCCCGCGCCCTGAACGGCGAGCTGGAGCTCCTGGGGGTGGCCCTGTTCGGCTTCGGGCGGACCAACCTGCGCACCCAGCGGGACGCCGATGGCGAGGCCGTCGGCGTGAAAGAGGTAGGGCAAGTAGCACGTGTCCGCGCCCGCATCACCAAGCTCCTCCAGGAGGCGGGCATTGAGGCGCCCGTCCTGGACTCCGTCATCACCGACGCACCGGTCATCGCGGAGATGGCGCGCAGGTTCGGCTGGACATTCGCCGAGATCGCCGACCAGGCGGTGAGCGAAGAGTGGCGTAAGGAAGCCCGCCAGACGGGGTTCACCATCGCAGCCGATTCCGCGGAGACGGCAGCCGCGGAGCACGAGGCTCTCACCGCGGAGGTCATCGCCTACGCGCAGAAGGCGGTGGTGCCGGTATGAGCGGTTCGTTCACGCAGGAAGAGCGCGAAACCAAGCTGGGCGGGCTCGGCGGCAAGAAGACCCGGCAGCGGAGCGGCGCGGTCGCGGCCGTCATCGCCGGTCCCACGGCCCCCGCCCCGCCGATGCCTCCATTGCCCGAACCGGCCGCTCCGCAGTCACACGAACCGCGAGGCGATGAACCGCCCGGCGGCCAGACGGAAGCGCCAGCGAAAGCGGTCGCAGCGCCAGCGCCCCCCGCTTTGCCGCTGCCCGATCTACCTTCGCTGGAAGTCGAGCCTGAGCTGCCCGGCGACGTCGACCTCCCGCAACAGATCAACGTCTACATCCTGCCGGAGGCCGCCCGGCGCGCCCGAACCCTGTGCAAAGAGCAGGGCTTGGAGCACGCGGATGTCGCCATGCAGGCGATCGACGCCGCCCTGCGGGAGGACGTTCTGGGGTTGCTCGTGCAGGCTCGGCGGACCGACCGCCAGCCCGCGGGCAGCGCCTTCCCGGCGCGGCGGCGGGCGCGGCCCAAGGCCCGCCGCGGCGTCCGGCGGGTGGTGTGGCCGTGCCAGTTCACCGACGGGCAGATAGCCGTCCTGGAAGAACTGATCATTGAGACCGGCGCGGCGGGCGGGTACTCCGAGCTCATCTCGGTGGCAATCGAGGCGCACCTGCTCGACTGACCCCGGGAGCAACGGAGCCCCCGGCCGCTCACTGACGGCCGGGGGCTCCATTGCTCCTACTCCTCAGATCAGGCCGAGTTCACGCTTGGCAACGGCGTGGGTCGGCCCGCACGCGCGGGCTGAGAACGAATTCCCGCACTGGCTGCAAGTGCCACGCTCGCGCGCCTCGTCGGTGATGTGCTGGATGGGCTCGGCGTCGAGAATGTCCTCGACGGTGAGCTCGCGGTCGGGGTTGGGTGTGGTCATTGCGCTCCTTCAAAAGCTGCGGTCGGCGGACACAGGCTCGCGCCGGAGCAGGGTGTCGGGGTGCGTGTAGCGGGTCTCGTCCAGCGGCGGTGCGCCCGGGATGGGCTCGTTGTCCTTGCAGGACGGGCACGGCACCCACGCAGAGGTGTCGGGGGTGCCGTTCACCTTCGGGTGGAGCTCCTCGTTCCCCCAGCAGGACGTGCACCGGCCGACGTTGGCCTGGTGTTCCTGCATCTCGCCGAAGTCATAGCGGCGCGCTCCGCACGAGCAGGTGTACCGCTGGCGGGTCGGCGAGTCGGGGTCGTTGAACAGGCGGACGGTGTGCTGCTCGCCCTGGTTGATGCGGGCGTAGGTGACTAGGAACCGCTGGGCGCCGTCCTGGAGGACGTACTCGATGTGCGCCCACGCCGATTCGCCGACGCCCCGCGGACGGGCGGCCGTGTGCTCGCGGACGAGCCGGAACGCTTCCTTCTCAGCAGTGGGGCCGTCGAGGAAGCACAGAGTCTCGGCGCCGGGCCCGAACCGCCACAGGTGGACCTTGAAACCCGTTGACTCGCGGTGGGTGGTTTTCATGGCGTCTCCGCCAGCGGGGCGAGGGGCTCGGCGGCCTTTGCGAGCTCCTGGGTAAGCCAGCCGGGGAGCATGGCCAGGGCGAGGCCGACGGCGGCTCGCTCGGCATGCTTCGCCGTCCAGTCCGCGGGCGCCGCGAATAGGCTTCCATGCCGAGCCCACCCGTAGGTGGGGTCGGTGACGAGCATGCCGTAGATCCAGACTCGGCGCCCATCCTCCTCGACTCGTCTGCCGACCTGGAGGCGGGCGACGGCAACCCCTGAGACTCGGATGTCGAGGGTGCGGCCGTCGCTCGTGTTGCGCCACTCGTCGAAGCGGAAGATCGCCGACGTCGTGTTGTTGCGCGGACTGTCATTCATCGCTCTTCGCCCCCTTCCTCCAAGGTGGACCGCCGGAGATCCAGCTCGACGCCTTCCATGGTGGCCCGCTGATTCGCGATCACCATGCGGGGCAGGATGGTTCCGTTCTTGCGGCCCGCGCGCACGAGCTCTTCGAAGAGCGTTTTGTCGGCGTCGCCGAGCAGACCCTCCTCCGCAATGAACCACACAGGGAAGTGAATTTCGCCCTCAGCAGCGGGCCGCTGGCTGTTGTCGGCGCTCATGCGATCACCCAGTCCTCAAGGGTGAGCTGGCAGTTCTCGGCACCCCAGTGGGCGTAGGCGACGCGGCGGTCAGGCTCGGCGAAGTGGGGGTGGTCGCCGTCGACGATGTACCAGATCTCGACGCCCTGGGACCAGTCGCGGTGGATGCGGCGGGTCTGGCTGTTGGGACGGCCGAGCAGGTCGTTGGCCTCTTCGAAGGCGCGGCCGCGGCGGTCGAACTTGTGGAGGTGGTGGCGTTCGCCGGTGTCGAAGTTGACGACGTAGACGCCGAAGACGCAGCGGGGTTCGGCGAGCTCGTCGACGGTGATGTTGGTGACGTCGGGGTCGGACCGCAGTCGGGCGAGGCGTTCGCGCAGCTCCTCATCGGAGTAGATGTCGCAGTCGAAGGTGTAGCCCTCACAGTCATGCGAGGTCTGGTACCGGACGCCCATTTCGGCGAGTGACTTCATGGTTCTCCTTCAGGTGGGTCGCTCTTCCCTACAACCGAAGCGTACATGTACTTAGCGATGTTGGGCAAGGCGCTTCTTCGGGTGGCTCAGAGGCCAGCTTCGCGGATTGCCTGCTTGAGGCGCGGCTGGCGCTCGGCGGCGCGCCGCCATAGCGATCCGGAGGGGCGGCCGATGTTGACGGTCGTCATGTGCTCGAACCCGTTGGAGATGTACCAGGCCTGGAGGCGGCGATTATCCCGGGCCACGTTGATCCACACCCAGTCCTTCCCGGCTTGGGCGGCCTGCGCGCAGACCCAGTCGAGCAGTAAACCGCCGATGCCCTTCCCGGCCTGGTTGCGGTCGACGGCCATCTTGTGGACCAGGAGAGCCTCGGTGACGGGTTGCCCTTCGACGCCGAGGCCTGCGGCGATGAATTCGGCGTCCGGTCGGGCGTCCAGGACGAGTGTGGCGACGGGCGCCTTGGTGGACCGTTCCATCAGGAGCCAGCACGTGCCGTCGCCGATGTCCAGAAGTATCCGCTCGTCGGGGAAACCGCCGGGCGGCCACGCCTGCGAGCCGCGCTGGCGCATCCAGGCGGCTGAGGCGGCGAGCAGGGCGGAGACGGCGCGCACGTCGTTTCGCCGGGCGCGGCGGATCACATAGGGCGTCATCGGGTTGTCTCGTAGATGAACTCGGCCCCGTGGGGGTTGTACACCGAGTGGCGGACGAGCAGGCATTGGTCTCCCGGGGTGAAGAAACTACGGCGGGTGGTCACCATGACGGGGGTGCCCGGGTCGAGCTCCAGGCGGGCCGCCTCCTGCTCGTCGGGCATTCGGGCGGAGTTCACGTCCCGGATGGCGTGCTCTTGGTAGCCGAGTTCTGCCAGTAGGGCGATGAGCCCGCCGGGGAGGTCCTGGCTTTTGGCGGGGGTGTCCTTGACGAGGTCGAACGGCAGGTAGTAGCTGGCCAACTCGCGCGGGTGGTTGGCGATGGTGCGCAGTACCTGGCGGCAGAGGGCGTCGCCGTCGGGGGGGAGTCCGAGTAGGGCGCCGATGCGTTCCCTGCCGACCAGGGTGTCGGCGGCGACAACCCGTACTTCGGTGAGTTCGTGGACGGTGCGCCCTGCTGAGGCGGTCGCCCAAGGGTCCCCGGCCGCGGACATGTTCCAGGTGACCTGGTCGACCATGCGGACGAAGTATCCGCGCCGTGGGACGGCGGTGATGTGCCCGCCGTTCATGAGGCGCTCGTATGCCTTACGCGCGGTGGGCCGGGTTGTTTTCCACTCTTTGGCCATGTCGGCGACGGAGGGGAGTTGCTGGCCTGGGGCGATCTTTCCGCTGGTGATCTGGAACAGGACAGCGTCGTGGATCTTCAGGAACAGCGGGTCTACGCCCGGTGGGCGGGCTGCGGGCACTGGGCGCTCCTCTCGTCGGCGGTTATCTGGTGTACCCCAGCTTGCCAAGCTATTGACTTTTGCGCAAGACTCGTTCTAGCCTCTGGTGTATACCAGCTTGCCAAGAAAGCTAAGCAAGTCCAATGATCTTCGGGAGTGCAGGTGAAAGAGGGTCAGGTTCCGATCGGCCGCAAGCCGCGACGCAAGAAGCGCGTCACCCGCGACGGCTGGTACGCCGACCGGATCGAAGGAGCGGAATCCGTCATCGAGGCGGCCGAAGCAGCCTTCGACCTCCTTCGCTCGGAGATCAAAAAAGCGGACCCGGCGGACGCGGAAAGGATCCGCAACCGCGTCTCCCGGGACCTGACAGACCTAGCCAAGTGGGTCGGGAAACTCTCGGCCAGCGAAAGGAGGAGTGCATGAAGACCGACGAGATGCCGCTGGGCCGCCGTTTCCGACGGCAAGCCCCGCCGTTGCCCGAGGCCGAGCCCGCCCCCCAGGCGGAGGAGACCCCCCAGGCGGCGGACGCCCCGGAGACGACGCAGGAGAAGGCCGCCCAGAAGCGCCCCAAGCCCGCCTGGTTGCGGGTGATGGAGGACAACAGGCGGGCTCGCAAGGCTCGGAACATCACATGGTGGGACGAGCGACCGCCCACTGTTCGGGAGCAGTCCGACTACTTCTGGGGCGACAGCTTCAAGATCAACACGCCGGTCCCGATCTTCAACGGGATCTACACGTTCGCCTACCGGCTCTTCGGAGTCCTCTACGGGGGCCCCGCCACCCTCATCGGCAACGCCCTCACCTACGCCAACCAGCGCCCCCTGCGCGCCACGGCGTTCTGGATCGGGTTCTACATCTTCAGCCGGGCCACCGGACTGAACATCACCTTCGACTAAGGAGATTCACCATGACCACTGGAGGCGTATCACTCCTACTCATCGCGCTGTTCGTCCTGATGAACACCCAGGCGAAGAAGCGCCTGAGCCGAGTCAGATGGCTGGCCTGGCTGTTTTCAGCCGACAAGGCCGTGTTGCAGCGCATCAACCTCACCATCATGATCGTCGCGGGCTGGGGGCTCGCCCAGGAGGACATCGGCAAGATGTTCCGCGGCCTGAACTTCTCCATCCTCGGCGAGATCAAGCTGTTCGCCATCCTCGTCCTCGTCGGCTTCCTCCTGCTGCTCATCGACTACTGCGACGGCCCCGGCATCAAGACCTCCAGCTACGTGGCCGGATTCTGCCTGCCGATCTTCGCCGTCATCAACGGCGGCGCCCTGGGCCACCTCATCTCGTCCGTCTGCGGCGCCCTCAACCACGGCGCCGGAACCTTCTTCAACGGCCTCATCTAAGGAGCACTGCAATGGAGCCGGTCGCGTTCAGCCTCATCGTCGCAGGATTCATCTGCAAGGCGCTGTGGAACCACGCCCAGGAGATCAAGAAGGCCTCCCTCACCGAGGAGACCTCCGCCGACCCCGGGACCATGGCGAACGTGATCCGGCTCCGCCGTGAGCGGGAGACCGCACTCGCCCTCCGATCCCTGATCATCCTGCTGGTCATCAACGGCACCCGCGCCGTGAAGGACTACCAGAAGACCGCCGCGGTCATCGGCGCCCTCATCGACAAGGCCAAGGATGAGGCCCGTCGCAACAGGGAAGCCTCCGTGCCGCAGTTCACGGTGGCACCTCAGCCCGAGGTGGCCGCAAAGTCCGCGAACGTCCCCGTATTCGTCGCCCGGCCGGTGCGACGCGCGGTGGCGCCGAAGGCCGTAGCTCCCGCCCTGGACGCTCCGGCCTTCCGTGCTCCTGCCCTGAACGGTCCGGCCTTCCAGGTCCCCGACCCCTCCGACTACAGCGTGGAGGTGACCCCGGTTCGCACCGCCCACGCTCCGGCCCCGGCGAGGCGAGAAGTGGTCGCCGCCGCAGCCAGGACGGCAGCGCTCGCCGCGGCAGTGACCGCGGTGCCGCTGCCCCGCCCCCGGGCGGTACCGGCGCTGGAAGCACCGGCCGCCCCCTTCATGACCGCAAGTTCCATCGCCGTGGCGCCCGCCCGCCGCCTCGCCAATCTCGGAAAAACCGGAGGAATCATGTCAGGAGAGATCGCTCCCGCGAACCGCGGTGCGGTTGCCGCGCAGAAGACCGCCGGTGCGCCCGCAGTCAACGGCGCCGCCTCCCGGCCGAAGCCCGCTTCGGGGGGCGCGGGAACCTCTTCCCGCGGTGGCGCGGTCGCCCCCGCGGGCGGCGGCGCGGTGGGGAACAGCGGTGAGAGCCACAGCGCCGCTGTGGCGAACGGGCAGGCTATCGCTTCCACGATCGCCGCGCTCGAAGGCCCGCTGACGGTGGTCGACCGGCAGGTTCAGTCCGCGCAGTCGATCTGCGGGCTTCAGATCGACGCCATGTACAACCAGGGCATCACGGGCAGCGTCGCCGCCAACTACGTGAACGTTCTGATGCAGATCGGTATCGCGGTCGGCACATTCAAGGTCGCCGCCCAGCAGCTCTCCCAGGCGCACTCCATGGCCGTCCAGGCGCTGGCCCATCACCGCCGGACCGGCGACCCCGTCAAGCACTCGGTCGCCGCCGCTGGGCAGGGCAACGTCGCCCGGAACACCAGCCACTACCAGGACTGAACCAACCAACCGGGGCGGGCCGATTCCCGCCCCGGCGAATTTCCCTAAAGGAGGGGATGGAAATGACAACCAATGCAACGGCCGAGGAAACCCCCTCCGCGGGGGAATTCGCGAACGTGTCAAACGTTAAGCGCGTCACCATTGGCACTGAGATTCGGCGTGAGGCGAAAAGCGCCGCATGGCGCATGCGGCAGCACCTCTACCCTTACGGCGTCATGGCCGGGATGTGGGCCACCGGTTACAGCCTGCACGAGGCGGGTGAAAACCCCGGCAAGGGCGTGGTGCTGGTCGGGGTTGCCGCCGGTGCTGGCGCCATTGCCAGTTCAGTGAAGTCCGACGCGCTGCGGAAATTCCTGAAGAAGTCGACGTGGCGGCGCGCGTGGTCGGGCGGGTGCCTGGCGGCTGCGGCAGCCTGGACCGCCGGGGCCGTCAAGTACGGCGCGAGTTTGGACAACTCGGCGATGACCGCGTTGTTGGTGACCGTCGGCCCGGCACTGTCTGCGCCGTGGTGGTTCCGCTACCGCGGCGCTGGCGGCAAGCCCGTTGCCGCACCGGCGCCCCAGGCCGCGCCGGTTGCCCCCGTCCAGGTGGAGCGGGCTCCGGAGTCGCCGGAGCTGGAGACCGCCGAGGCGCGCCGGGCAGCCGTGCGGCTGGAGGCCCAGGGCATCGTCGAGCGGTGGCGAGAGGCGTGGAAGCCCTACACCGTCACCTCCGACCAGGAGAGCGTCCGGCTGTACGAGCTGGTCCATGACGCGCTGACCGCCGAGCCGGTCGGCGAGGGCAACCCCGTGACGGCGGAGCGGATCTGGGAGACGCTCATGACCTGCGGCACGTGGCTGCCGACTGCCCTGGAGTTCGAGCGCGCCCTCAACGAGGGCCACCCGCACCACCAGGCGTGGAAGCCACTGTCGGACACCATGGGTAGCGTCCTGCCGCACTCGTTCCTGTCCAACCCCGAGCCGCTGTTCGACTACGAGGGCAACTGGAACGGCACCGCGTGGGAGGTGAATCTGCGGCCGGGCAAGGAGGACACGTCCCGCCTGCTGAACGCCATCCAGACGGTGCGGTCCGCGTTCGACCGGGACAACGCCGCAAGCTTGATCTTCGGGGAGTCGCACCCCGGGGGGAACCTGTCCAAGGGTCGCGTGGTCGTGCTCGACCGCAACCCGCTCGACGGCAACATCGAGTGGATGGAGCCGGGCCTGGACTGGGAGACCGGCGCGGCGCCGATCTCGGTGTACCCCGACGGCTCCGGCTGGGCGTTGTTCAAGTTCTTCAACCCCGGCTCCGGCCCGGTGCACACGCAGATCGCGGGCACGACCAACGCGGGCAAGTCCGGCGTGCTGCGGTGGATCAACATCGAGGCCCTGCGGGCGCAGATGGTGGTCTGGCTGTTCGACCCCCAGCGCGGCGCCTCCTTCCCGGGGTTGCGGAAGTACGTGTCGCGGACCTGGTACGGCATGGACCAGATCAAGGTCGGCATGCGGGCCGCGGACGCCGTGATGGGTGTGCGCGAGGACTGGCTGGTGGACAACGACCTCGGCCAGTTCGACGCGGTGTCGGCGCTGAAGGACCACGGGCGCCGCATCCTCGTGCTGGTCTTCGACGAGGTGCCGGACCTGCTGGCCGACCCGGACAACAACGCTCTGATGGCGTCCCTGGTCCGCAAGGCGAGGAAGACCGGCATCAAGCTCGTGCTGGCTTCCCAGGTCACGTCGATCGAGCAGTACGGCAACGCGGGCAACGTGATCCGGGAGAACGTGGCGTCCGGCAACGGGATCATCCTGCGGGTGGCTCAGGCCATGACCGGGCGGATGGCCTACCAGGGGGCGAGCGACATCAGCCCCCACCTGCTGCCGGAGTACTTCGACCCGCGCACGAAGACGCGGTCGACCGGTGGTCTCGGCTACGTGATGCCGGGCCGGGAGATGCCGTCGCGGGTCGCGAACGTCCCGATCAGCAAGTTCGCGGAGGCCGTCGAGCTCGGCTACAAGCCAGCGCGACTGGAGGACGAAGCCGAGGAGCTGGTCGACCGGATCGTTCAGGAGGCCCTGAACGCGGGCGAGATGGAAGACCGGCGGCGCAACCGGGGCACCGCCGCACCGGCGGCACCGGCGGCGGCCGCACCGGAGCCGTCGCTGGCTTCGGTGACCCCGCTTCGCTCGGCCACCGGGTCGCTGCTCACCGGTAGCGGTGACCCGGCGGCCGACCGGCGCGCCGTGGTGACGTACCTGCGTCAGCGCGGGGGTGAGGGTTCGCTGGCCGACATGCTCGACACCCGGCAGTGGGGGAGCCCCACCTCGCTCCTGGTCGCTCTGGAGGGCCTGGCGGCCGACGGGAAGGTCGAGTCGGTAGGCCCGAGCGGGTCCGGCCAGTACGTCCTCAAGGGCGAGTTGGTGGGCGCCTGATGACTACACACCGTCACACGCCTCCCGCGGGATTTTCGGGGGAATCCCCGCGGGAGGCGCCGGAAGAGAGGGCTTTTTCGGCCCCAACGCGCAAGTGCGTCGCGCGACGCGCGCGCGCGAGGATAACGCCCGTTTCGCAACTACGCAACGTGAAGGAGGGAGGGTGACCATGAAGACCGACAAGGGGCGGCACAGCCTCAAAGTTGAGTGGACGGTAGTGATCGGTTCGTCGCTGAGTTCCCTCACGCTGAACGTGTGGCACGCGGCTCAGAAGCTCGCCGAGTTGGCGGCCAAGCACGACCCGACCTTGGCCAACAAGAGCCTGGCCACTGGTCAGGTCATCCTCGCCCTGATCGGCGGCGTGCTGCCGGTGTTCCTGGCGGTACTGATGCCCGAAGTCGGAAAGGGACTTGAGCAGACACCGTGGGCGAAAACCGTCACGTATTTGGTGTTCGCCGGAGCCATCGGCATGTCCGTGCAGGCCCAGGCCGCCATGGTCAAGCCGTTCCTCGGTGAGCCGCTGTGCTACGTGTTCCCGGCCACGGTGGACCTCGCGCTGATCCGTGCCGTCCAGGTGATCCTCCGGGTGCGGGCAGAGCGGGCCGCCGCCAAGCACGGCGGGTCCCTCCTGGTGCGTAAGTACGACCGCTCCGGTGGGGTCCCGGCCGCACCGGAGGAGCTCACCGAAACGCCCCGCCCGGCGCTCACCGGTGAGGCCCCGGCTTCACTGGCGGGGTTCACCGGTGAGGTTCACCCGGCGCCCGCCGGTGAGGTTCCGGGTTCACCGGTGACCTTCACCGGTGAACCGGCGGTGACCCTCACTCCGGACGGGTCGGTGACCCTCACCGGTGAGGTTCACCCGGCGCCCGCCGGTGAGGTCCCGACCGCCTCGGCGAGTGAGGTTCCGGCGGTTCCGGAGCCCGCTCCGGTGAACCCGCCGAAGCCCGAACCGGCACCGGCACCGGCACTGCCGAAATCTGTTGCGGACCGCCCGAAGCCTGCCCGCAACAACGGTCGTAAGCGGCCCGTCAAGAAGTCGGTCACGGTTGACCCGTCGGAGCTTTCCAACGATGAGCTGGTCGAATACATCGACGAGAAGTTCCAGGGCGGGTTGATTTCGGCCAACTCGATCCGGATGGCGCACCTGCCGATGGGGACGCCCAAAGCCACCAAGATCTACCTGCGGTACCTCGTGGCCAAGGGTCTCCCGCTGCCCGAGAAGTACGCCGGAGTGAACCTTGCTGAGCTCATCGGTGAACCCTCCAGCGGGGTCACCGAGACCCTCACTGGTGAGGGTGCCGACGAGCTCACCGGGTGAGGTTCACTGCCTCACCGGTGAACCCTTCCGCGGTTCACCGGTGAGGCCTGCCGGTGAGGTTCACCGGCTCACTCACCGGCCGTTTCGGTGAACCGGCAGTGAGGTCGCGACGGTTCACCGAACCCCCGATCTGGCTCACCCGGGGAGCCCCACCCACACCCTCCCCGGGTGAGCCTTCCACTTCCCCGATCCACCTCACCGCTTCACTCAAAGGAGACCGTATGAAACTCACCGAACACCATGGCAAGATCAGCGGCGCCGTCCTGTACGACCTCACCGGGGGACGCAACACCCTCATCATCGGGCCACCCCAGTCGGGCAAGACCCGGGTTCTGTCCGCCCTCGCCCGGGTCACGGCCGAACGCGCCGACGTCGCCGAGAGGTGGCTCCTCGGCGCGACACGCAGCGAAATCTCCCCGGAGATCTACAAGGACATGCGCCGGACCATCTTCGACGACCCCCGGCCATATCTGGGGGAACTTCGCGGCGCCATGCGTGAGAGGCAGTACGAGCGCCCGGACGGGCCGAAGCTGGTCGTCCTGTGGGATAACCTGTCGATCTTCCAGTACCCCGAGGAGCTGGACAAAGTGGCCCGGCTGTCGGGGCGCTACACCACGCAGGTCATCGCCGTCATCAACTCCGGCATCGAAACGTCGACCATCTTGTCGAAGACCTCCCAGTTCTTCCCCGTCCGCATCGTCATGGCGCCGCACCGCATCCGCCGCAGCCACATGGAGCGCCACCTGGACTGGTACGGCCTCAACGGCGTCGAAGCACCGACCCCCTGCGACTATCCCGACGTCCCCGGCTTCGCGCTCCTGTCCGCCGACCCGGCCGCCAAGCCCCTCGGCTACGCCATCGACGAGTAGAAGCCGAACTGGAACAGCGCTTCCCCTATCAGCTCCCCTGAACGAAGGAGAACGTCCATGAAGCTCACCGACGCCACAATGAACGGCGCCAACGTGTACAACCTCACCAGGGCGTGCAACACCCTCATCGTCGGACCGAACGCCTCGGGTAAGACGACCGCCCTGGAGAACCTCCTGCTGGGCGCCGGGCCGTCGCCCCAGTCACCGCGGCAGAGCGCCGCCCGCTGGGTGATCGGCAAGTACCCCAATGAGATGAGCGAGCTCTTCTTCTGGGACAAGCCCGACCGCGTCCTCGCCGAGCAGCCCGACGACTGGCAATGGCAGGAACTCGACATCGCGGTGCAGGCGCACGCCTACGATTCCGACGTTCGGCCGTTCATCATCGCGTGGGACAACCTGTCCACCTTCCCCAACCCGGAGAAGCTGCACCAGCTCGCGCGCACGTCCCGGCGCAACAACACCCAGGTGATCGCCGCCGTCAACGCCGGAAGCCCGCCCGAGGTGATCTCCCCGCACACGTGGGACTTCTTCCCCGTCCGGATCGTCATGGCGCCGGGCCTCATCCCCCGGATGGAAATGCGCGGGTACCTGCCGTGGTACGGGCTCAACGACCAGCGCGTCCCCGACCCGTGGGAGTTCCCCAAGGAGCCCGGCACCGCTCTGGTTTCCACCAGCCCCGCCAACAAGCCGTTCGTCTGCCGGATCGTCAAGTAGAAGGGGGCGGGCATGGGTTACGGCTACTACCTGGTGCACCGCAACGGCCAGCAGATCGAGGCCGGGTACCTGGTGCCGGACATCTGCAACGAGGACGACTGCTACCAGGAAATCGACCGCGGCCTGGACTGTCTGTGCGGGCGCCAGCCGGGCGGCGACGAGTACGGATGTGGCGGGTACTACTGCGATTCGCACCTGTACTTTTCCCGGCGGGTGGACGAGCCGGAGATGTGCAAGAGGTGCCTGGCGGCGGCCGACGCGGAGGCCATGGCCTCCTACACCCCTGAGGCGGTCGCCCTCATCGAGGACGCGACGACGCAGGCCGAGGCCGCCTACAAGGACGGGGACCGGGAGGGTGTCGTCGCCGAAAGGCGCAAGGCGGACATCATCATGAACAACCCCCGTTCCCGGGAAGGGGTGACATAAATGAGCGAGAACAGCAAGGTAAAGGTAACGGACCTTATCAACATGCGAATCGAAGCCATTCCGCGCGGGGCCCGCCTCATGGCAACCGACAAGAATGGAAACGAATACGCCTACAACTTCGACCGGCAAACCATCCGGGCGCTCGCGGAGGCGGCAGGGCTTCTATGACAAACAACATGAAACGGGCCCGCGTCCACGGACGCGGGCCCGTTTCATGTCGCGAACTGGTAAGGTCCCCCTGCGGCGCTTTCGAGTTCCGAGCTGCGATGCTGGCAAAAATAGGGGCCTGCTTCGAACCGACTTCACCCGGTTCGGGGCAGGCCCCTCTTTTGCGTGTTCAGGCGGCCTGGTAGAGCATCTCCGGATTTGTGGGATGCAGCAGTGCCCACCGGCCGGACGGCGTCAGCACCGGCACCCGGGCCGGGTCGGTGTCCGCCGTCGCGCGGCCGGGCGCAGGCTGGCGGACCAAGTAGCCGAGCCGGTAGGCCAGGCCGGTCTCCGAGGCTCCGTAGGCGTGATGCTCCACCCAGCCGTGACACCCGACGGTGCCGTGACCGCAGATCAGCAGCAGGTTTGCCAGGGAGTTGATCGCCGGGTTGGTGGTGCCGCCCATCCGCCGGGCCAGCCGGTGGTGGCGGGACACGAGGTTCTTGGTGAGGCGGGTCAGGTCGCCGCGGGGCGCCAGACAGTCGGGGGAGCGGATCTCGCACTGGCCACCGGACCGCACCATCAGCAGGTGCGTCAGCGCCTCCCACTCCTCCCAGGACAGCTCCGCCCGGGGGAAGGGGGCCAAGAGCCTCCACTCCTGCCCGCAGGGGCATACGTGGCCCTCAGGGGGCTCCCTGAGGTAGATCTGGCCGCATGACGGGCACAGGCAACGAGCCATGGGGTCCTCCAAGTGCGTCGGCGGCGCGTCCCGGGTCGCTCATCCCGGGTACACGCCGCCGACAATTAGGGTCGCGGGGTCGCAGGTCAGGTGCCCGAAGGCACCGGCGGGGGGTCGGCGAAGGGGAACACCAGAGTCGGGGCTCCGTCCTTGCCCTCCACGAGCACGACGCCCTGGAGGCGGAACATGCCGTTGGCCGCCCAGTTGCACGGCTTGCTGTTGCCGTCGATGCCCGCCTGGCCCTGCTCGGCCAGGATGCGGCCGATGCACTCGTGCGGGGCGCGCCGGGGCTCGACGCCCAGCTCGACAAAGTCAGCGGGGGAGTAGACGGTGCCGCAGGACACGCAGCGGAACCGCCACTCGACGGGGTTGTCGGTGCCGAACCGACGGAGCCCTTCGGCGCGCCAGTCGGCGTTCGACATGGGGACCGTGCCGTTCAGTGCCATTAGCGCCTCACACCCTTTCCGGCCACTCGCGGGCGATGCCGGAGTCCGGCGGGGGCTCCCAGAGCTTCACGCCGGTCACGTACGACAGGCGCAGGATGTAGTGGCCGACGTCGCCGGTCGGGGTGAGCTGGGCGTACAGCGGCATCACCAGGTTCTTGGCGGGGACTTCCAGGTTGTCGCGGTCCACGAGGATCTCGTACTGGTCCTCCGTGACGTTGGCGTACATCTTCGCGGGCTTGCCGCTTCCCGGCTGGTTGAAGTCGATCTCGACGTTTCGGAACAGCTCCATGTGATCTCCTCTAGGAGCGAAGCGCCCGCCCCGTCCGGGGCGGGCGCCGGTGGGGTCAGAAGTCGAAGACGCGGAAGTCGTACATGCACGTGGCGGTGCCGCCACTGGAATCCATGTTGGTGATCGCCAGGTTGTCCCCTCTGCCGCAGTCGGGGCAGGTGATCACTTTGCCGTTGACGGTTGTGCTCATGCTGAACCTCCTAGCGGAGTGCGCTCGCGCAGGGCGCTCACGCTTCCTCCCAGTAGCGGGTGGCGGCGAGTCGGTCGACTACCGCCGCTTCTTCGGGGGTGACGGTGATGGCTCCGGCGACGCGGAACCACTCGACCCAGACCGGCTCCATGCCGAGCGAGGCCTTGAAGTCTGCGTTGGAGATGCGGCCGTGGGCGTAGTCGACGGTGCGGTTGGCCAGCGCCTGTAGTTCGGTGTTGGTGCGCCAGCGGAGCTTTGCCGTCTCCTCCGCGGCCGGGCGCGGGGTGCCGGTCACCTCCACCTCGTACAGGTAGGACTTGTGGCCGACACCTTCGGGTCCGGGCAGGCGGCGGCAGGTGTTGTCCCGCCAACTGTCGAACACCAAGAGCTGGTAGTCGGTGACCTTCAGACCGACCTCTTCTTCGGTCTCGGCGTACATGGCGTCCACGGGATCGCCGTGCTCGTCGATGTGCCCCGCCGGACCGGCCACGCCCCACGGGGGCTTGACGCGGTCGAAGGTCAGCCACCGGCCATCGCTGGGCTGCTGGATGAGCATGTAGACGGCGGCGTTGTCGCACACCTTGGGGGCGGTTGTCATTGAACCTCCCCAACCCGCTCAACCAGGGCGTAGTACTCGGAGAGCTTGACCGGCTCCCACAGGGTGAGATCGACCTGCTCGACGGGGATGGAGTCCGGCCACCAGGCGTAGACGGCGCCCTCCATCAGGTCCATCCCGCAGGTCATGAACTGCCCTGACGCCAGAATGTTCTTCGGCATGCCGGGGGCGGCCTCGCGCGGGTCGGGCTTGCGCAGCTCGGCGAGCTCGGCGGCGATTCGCTTGCCCTCCGCGCTGGTCAGGCGCGGCACCAGGCACCCGCGCTTGTGATCGAACCGCCAACCGTCGGGGATGTCATCGCCGTCGTTGTGGCCGACGCCGACGAGGCGGTTGTCGGAGTTGGTGTAGTAGACCATGCGGCCGGAAAGTCCCCGCCGGGCGAGAACCTCTTCCGTCTGCTTGGCCCACTCCTCCAGGGCGGCGAAGGCCGCCTGGTAGGCGCTCACGACCTGCGGCCGGGCGCTGCGGTAGACGACCTTGTCGGGCATCAGTCGTTCACCTGGGCCTCTAGGCGCCGCTCCAGGTCGGCCACCTGAGCGCGAAGTCTGCCGTTCTCCAGGAAGGCCTCCGTGTCGTTGAGCCCTTCGAGCTGGAGCGCCCTGCCGAGGGTTTTCACGGCGCCGGTGAGGCGGCCGATCTCCTTGACCAGGGTGGCGTAGTCGGCCCGGATCGTCTCGGCTGGGCACTGCGACGGGTGCTGACCGCGCCGGGCGATGGCGGACAGCTCTTCGGGGGTTAGGGCGCCCTCATGCATTGGCGGTCTCCTTTACCGGTTCGAGGTAGCGGACCGACTTGCCGGTCCGCTGGGCGTAGGCGATCTCCCGGGAGGTCGACTCGCCGACGTAGCCGCCGACGTTGAGGACGAGAATCTCGTCCGCGATGTCGATCTTCCTGAGGTGAAGCCGGTCGAGGTCCGCCTTGATCGCGGCGACCTGCTCTTCCTGCATCCCAGCGAACAGGTCGGCGTCGGCGCGCATATCGCAACCGATCGTCAGGACGACCTTCCCGAGGAGGGTCTGGTCCAGGTTGGCCTGCCGGAACGCGTCCGAGAAGCGGGTGGAACCGCACAGGCAGACGATGATCGGTCGGACGTCACCGAAGTGGACGACCAGGGTTCGGGGGTCGATGGTTCGCTTGCCCGGGGCGGGCATGAGTTCGGTCATGGTTCTCCCATCGGAGAGGCGTCCCGGCTGCCGGTCGGCAGTCGGAAGATCAGAAGTGGCGGGCGATGAGCTGGTCGGCGAAGTACCGGATGACGTCGGCCGTCAGGGGTTCCACCTCGCAGTTCCACCAGTCGAGCCGGGAGGGAACGAAGGAGTGGAAAGTGGAGGTGTCCCGCTCAACGCGGAACTTGATCTCTTCGCCGCGAGTGTTGAAGCACGGGCCCGTGGACGGAATGTTCTCGACTCCGTTGATGTCGAGGAACATCCCTCCGGAGGCGAGGATGCCGACGTGGCACCACCGCCACTCGCCGTCCTCACGAAGGCGGTCGATGAAGACGTACGAAGCGCCCGTGCGCTCGTGAATCGCCGCGGCCAGCAGATAGCACCAGCCGTAGCAGAAGTACTCCACGGCCTGTTCATCGGCGACGCCCGGGGTGAGGGTGAAGTTCTGCCAGCCGTGACGGAACGATGCGAGATCGGTTCGGACCGGCACTTTCACCTGATCGAGGGGGCGGCCGTCGGCGAGGGCGGCTAAGAACGGGTAGCGGTCGAGGGACACAGCAGTCATGGGTGCCTCCAATCAGGGCCGGGGTCGCTCGTCCCAGCGCAACTAATAATACAGGTACTTAGCAGTTTGGGCAACGGCGGGGCCGCCGCCCTGCCGGTTCGGTTACTCCCCGACCGCCGAAGGGCTGATCACGGGCGGAGTTGAGGCGCCCGGCGGGAGCTGTCGGGGCGCCGCTGGCGGCTCGATCGCGCCGCACTTCACCAGGCGGGTCTCATGTGCGGGTTCGCGGGTCAGCTCGCGGCCGTCGACGGTGTTGCGGCACACCTGCCCCCGGTTCGACGGGCAATAGTCGCAGTCCACTGCGAGCGAGGCCTGCCGCAACCGCTGGAACACCTGAGCCTTGTCGGAGGCGACACCGGGGATGAGCTTGGCCCGCTCCGACAGGTAGCCCGCCGGGGCGGCCAGGACCGCCCCTGTGGGCCGCCTCTGCGTCAACGCCAGCCGGTTCTCGTTCACCAGGCCGTCCGCCGCCGCGTCAATCCGGTTGCGCAGCTCCTCCAGCCACGCCGTCGGTCGGTCGGCGACGTCCCCCTGCGGCAAGACCGCCGCGGAGTCCTGGTTCGCCAGCCGCTTCGCCCGGATCGCCTTCGCCCGCCGGATCACGTGCACCGGCATGATGAAGTCATCCGACTCCGAGTAGTGCTCGATCACAGCCTGCCGGGCGTCCGCGAACGAGGTGACGCCCTTCAGCGTGAACGCCTCATGCCACGCCAGCACGTCGGCGGCGCCAACGGTCCGCCGGTCGAAGCCCGTGCACAGCGCCAAAAGTTTCCCGACCTCCTCGCGCGTCACGCCGCACCTCCGAGCTGCCCCGCGGCCTCGGCCTCGTCGAGCACCCGCATTTGCTCCGCCACCGACAGCGCCTGCGCGACTCGCTGGTCCGTCGTGGACGGCCGCGGACCGGGCACTCGGCCGCCGCCAGTGAGCGCGGGCAGGCCCGACTGGGGCGGGGCGCCCAGCACCCGCTGAAGCGCCTTGGGGTGCGGCACCGGGTCATCTAGCGCGATCAGCGCCTGGCACACGGTCTCGGGTGTCGCCGGGCTCCCCGGGTTCGTCAGGGCCATGAACACCAGGTTGTAAAGATCATCCCGGTTGCCGGACAGGATCGGCCCGCGGGCCGACCAGCCATTCCACCACCAACCTGTGATCTTCGCGGCCTGCGCCGCCTTCTCGGGGTCGGCGGCAGCCTCGGCGGCCCTCGCCGCCCCCGGGCTGCGCTCCTCGGCGCGGATCAGCCAGTTCTCCCAGGTCGCGTCCCAGTCGATCTTGCGGCCCTTCTCGCCGGGGACCGCCTTGAAGTGCCGCCGGAACTTCTCCGTCTCGTGGTCGATGAACGCCTGCGAGTAACGCCGCTTAGCAGCCCAGGCCCTCGCCTGCTGGCCCGGCTCCCAGTCCTCGGGCAGCCGCGTCGCACGCTGCCGCCGGTCCTGGCGCCTGTCGTCATCCGCCGAGGTCGGCGGTCCCTGATCATCGACGGCGGGGTCAGCCGGTGGGCCGCCCTCACCGAGGACTGCGGCGAAGAGATCGGGAACCGCCGACTCGGGGCCGACCTGGGGGGTGTCCTCGCGCGAGCGCGCGCTTGCGCGCGCGTCTCTCTCTACCTCCGAAGGAGGTAGAGAGATGTTTTTCTCATAGTTGTTTTTCTTACTGTCGGGTTGAGTCACCACCGGCGGTTCAGCCTCCGTCGGCTCAACCAACGGTGGTGATTTAACCGTTGGTTGCGACCTGGGCAAACGTTCCTCGCTCACCTGCGGTTGGATTTCAACCGCAGGTGATTCAACCGCAGGCTCCTGCGAGGGGTTGCCCCCGTAGGGGGGCGGTGCGGAGATGTTGAAGCCGTCCGGCATATCGGTGATTTCGTAACAGGTTCCCCCGAGTGTGCCGTCTTCGTTGCGAAGTCGAACGCGGACCAGATAGCCGTGCTCTTCCAGCTCGCGGAGAGCCTTCTTGACCGTGCTCAGGCCCTCCTTCATGCCCAGGCCGTTCTTGTTGAACTTGGCACAGAGGGATTCGGCTGTGATGTTGTAGCCGTTCTGGTGCGTGGAGATCAGACCAAAGACGGCTTTGGCGTCGGCGCTCAGGCGCCAGTCACGGAAGACCTGGTTCGCGATCGAGGTGTACTGGCTGCCGATCTCGTCGGCCATCATGCGGCCCCGGCGGATGATGCTCATACCGCCTCCCCGTAGACGTGCTCCAGATCGGCGTTACCCGGTCCTCTTCGTACGACATGACGTATGAGCCGCTTTCCGTCGCTCAGCCCTTCGAGGGCGCGTCGCAGCTCGTCGGGTGTACTGCCGGTCGATGCGGCCAAGTCGATAAGCCGTGCCCGCCCGCCGTACGGCGGGATCTCGCGCAGTAGGGTTGCGGCGCCAACCATCGCCAGGGTGTCGGTAGCTTGCCGAGGAACGCGGGCATAGGTGAGCCAGGTGTTCTCCTGGTGCCGGTGGAACCACTCGTGCGGCCAGATGCGCTGCCCTTTCTGCGCGTTGCACGAACGGCAGGCCGGGACCGTATTGATCCGTTGGTCGATTCCGCCGCGGGCGGGCGGGACGACGTGGTCCAAGGTCGCGTCGCCGAACTTGGTGGAGCGGTCGAGCGGCCGGAGGCATCCGCATCCCAGGGGGATGTCACAGTAGAAGCAGATAAGCGGGGCCGGGCCGCAGAAGTCGTGCAGCTTTATGTGGGCGGGAGAGCCCTCGATGCGCAGGGTGTTCACCTGCCACCTCCGAGAGCCTCGTTGAGGACGAGGGTGCCGTCGGCCTGGCGGGCGGCGTAGCCGTGGACCTCCAGGTGCGTGAGGCCCATCTTGACGGCGCTCCGGGTGAGCTGGAGGTGCGCGACGAGGTCGTTGACGTTGAAGGCGCCGACCTCGTTGGCGACCAGGAGGCCGATGAGCTTGGCGGCGGGGCTGAGCCGGGTGTCGGCGATGAAGGCCCGGCGGATCGTGTAGGTGTCCGGGTCGGGCGGTGTGAGCGCCCCGCGGCGGATGATCGTCATGCGATCACCCCCGGGATTCCGGCGGTTTCGCCACGGTTGGTGGCGGCGTTTCGCGTGTCAGGTGTTGCGGCACCCCGGGTGGAGGGTACGCTAAGGACACGCCTCATCGAGTCAGTCATTTTTCTCCGATACTGACGGTGATTCGGTGGGGTAGCCGGGGTCAAGAGGAGGGCGTTCCTCTCCCGGCGGGGCGGCGGCGGCTCGTCTGATCTCAGAGTTGGTAGCTCTGAGGACGGGCAATCCGCCGCCTTCCTTTTTATTCAGTTGTGGATCTTGGTAGTTGGACTGCACCTGAACCATACATGTACGCACAGGTACTTTGCAGCCGACACCCCGGGCGATTTTCCCCCAGGGGACTACCCTGCTCCGGTTACAGACTGTCCGCAAGTACTTCACGGACAGTCCTCAATGTGTTCTGTGTGCGCCAACAGCAGGCTCCGGTAGGCCGCCAGCTCTGCCAGATTCGCCCCTGGCAGGTCGGCTGCCTTCAGATAGGCGCACTTAACGTCGTTGGGGTGTCGCCGTAGCAGTTGCCAGCCCGCGCCCGCGTAGCGGGCGAACTCCGACCGGCGGGCGAGCTCGCGCGCGTAGTCGTCGAGCTCTTCCGCGGTGGGGCGCTCGGTCGGGCTCGTGACATACCCGATGGCCTGAAGGCCGCGCAGGAACGTGTCGAGCATGCCGTCGAGACGGTCCTCCAGGTCCACGCCTTCGAACAAGGCGGCCTGGAAAGCGGCCTTGGCGTTCTCGCGTACCTCGCGGATGGGGCTGGCGATCACAGGGTGCTCCTTTGGTCAGCGGGTTGGTTTGGTATCCCAGGTGATGCCCTGGGGGTTCTGGGCGGTTGGGGCGGTGCGGATGAAGGTGCAGCGCCGGAACAGGCGCAGCAGGTCGGCTACGGCCTCGTCGGGGGTGTCCCCGGTGGCGGCGAGCCGGTCGCGGTCGGCGTCGAGGTCGTCGTCGGGCAGCTTGGCCTTGCCGTCGAGCTCGAACGCCTGCACGCCGACGATGATGGCGCCCCACGCGGGGGTGCCATCGGGGTGCGGCGTGTAGACCTGGGTGACCTGGAGGTGGGCGTTTCCACGCAGCCGTTCCCAGATGGCGTCGATCAGTCGCTGGGCGGCGGACCCGTTCAGTGGCTTGCCGTCGCGCCAGCCGACCGGCCGCTCCCCGGCGGAGGCGGCGTCGACGGCCTCCACGAGACTGAGCGCGGCGAGGGCAAGCTGCTCCTGGGCGTGCTCGGCGTCGAGGTCGGTGCTGGAGTCCAGGTCGTAGTCGGAGTTGATGACGCGCAGCGCCGCGGTAATGACGCGGTTGCTGGCGCCGGTGATCCGGGTGGTTTCCATGGTCACGGGGGGGCCTTTCGTAGGGGGTTATGCCGGTGTCGCGTGGACGGTCAGCGGTGTGATGGGTTCGAGCAGCGCGGCGGCGACGTAGGCCTCGTACGACGCTTTGGGGATGCGGATGGCCCGGCGGCCGATGCGCGCGGATTCCAGCACCCCGGAGTGGACCAGCCGGTACACGCTCATCTTGGACAGCCTCAACTTGGTGGCGACCTCGCCTACGGTCAGCCATTCGTCCTGGTCGGCGGCGTTCATGCGGCACCTTTCTCGTTTTTGATCTCGCGTAGGGCTTTGGCTCGGGCGCGTTGAAACACGCGCAGAGATCGGGGGGTGACGCCACCCCAGACGCCTTTCATCTCGCGCCGCATGACGGCGTCTTCGATGCAGGCCGCGGCGACAGGGCACCGGCGGCAACATGCCTGCGCCTTATCAATCTCGACATGCGTGGGGTCGCCGGTGCCTTCCGTGGCGCCGTGGAAGGCCAACTGGACGTCCGCGGGGGCGGTCGCGCAGGCACCGTGTCGCTGCCAGGAGTCGTCCAGCCACGGCCGTCCGGACCACACCGCGGTGTGGATGCGGAAGCCGTGCTCTCCCGGGGTGCGGCGGACCACCTTGGGGCGCCGGGCCGGGGCGGTCATGCCGCTGCTCCGGCGTTGGCCAGCTCACCTTCGGCGGCCGCCTCAGTGGGCAGTTCCTTCGGGGCGGCGCCCTTCTTCGCCTTGGCCCGCTGGGCGGCGCGGACCAGCTTCACCTCTGTCCAGACGTCGGTCCGGTAGGTGAGCTCGATACGGGAGATCCAATCGGCGAGGTCGCCGCGGCCCTCTTCCGGCCAGGCGAGGTATTCGGCTCGGGCGCGTTCGATCCGCTCGAAGTAGCTCTTGTAATCGGGCATTCGGCGAGTTTTCTCGCTTACAACGTAGATTCCATAGGTTCCGGCGGGGGCGCCGTTGAGGATCGGAAGAACCGCGTCGTACTGCTTTTTCGACTCCTTGCGGAGGTCGTCCCACTCGTGGACGGTGGCGGCGATCTCCTCGATCATCTTTGGCTCGGCGTCGGGCCCGAGGATGGTGTAGAACTCCGGCGAGACGCCCGCCGCCTCGGCGGCCGGGATGTTCCAGCAGGCGCTACGGAACCGGCAGTTCATGGTCAGTAGCTCATCGGCGAGGGCGAACGCCTCCACGTCGGGAACCTCCGCACAGAACACCTCTTCGACGCGGTCCGTCTCCTTCACCGAGTGGACGGTCCAGTCGGTGCGCCGGTCTGTGGAGCGCTGGACGGCGGCCCGCAGACGGTGTTCTTCTATCTTGAAGAACCATTCGGGAAGATCGGCCGCTCGAATGTTCACCGAGTGCAGCTCGGACGGCTCCGTCTGGCCCAGGCCGGTCCGGAGGTGGGTCGCCACCGGACCGTAGCCGACGCCGACGATGGCGCAGATGGAGCGGACAAGGTCGATCGAATCCCGACGTGCAGAGTGCACGACCACTTGGCCCGATTTGCTGACCGTGCCGTCGGCGGCAACGTACCCGGCGAGCCATGACAGCAAGAACGAACGGTTCTCGTCCAGGCGAGGCGCGTCCTTCCAGGTGCGGGGCAGCATGCCGACCCGCCACCCTCTCTCTTGCTCCGCGATCTCGTGGCCGCTGAAGTAGGACAGCATGGCCTTGTCCTTCGGGCTGGCCTTGTAGATCATCAGCGAGCCCGCCGCGTCACTGCCGTGGGGCGCCGACCCGTCGCCGTAGACGAACCCCTGGGCGACTGCGAACGGCGCCTCCCGCAGTGCGGTCAGCGCGTTGCGCCGAATGGAGCGCAAGCGCATTCCGGGCTTCAGCTCGTCGGTTGTGACCTTCCGCCAGTCGTGGTGCCTGGCGACGGGGCGCCGGGAGTAGTCCGGTCGCCAGCCCGTTGACACGCGGCTGACCTGAGCGAGGCTGATGCCGTACTTCGCGGCGAGCGCTCGCTGTGTCGTTTCACCGGCCGCGTACTCCCTCTGGACGGCGTCGCAGATTGCCCGGTCCAGGCCCAGCGGGGCAACGGCAATTCCGGAGGTGATCCAGCGGTGCTCGGGCGTGGCGTAGACGACCTTCTTCTGGCGCCCCCGGCGCAGCTCTACCCGGCGGAGCGGCTGGATGCCGTAGGAGCGCACGTCACACTCCCACCATTCGCCGTGCCAGGTGAGTCCGCCGTCCGGGTAGCGGGCTGGGACCAGGAGGGCGGGGCGCTGCCCGGCCAGGTCGCGGAGCTGTTTGATGCCGTCGCGGGTGACGACCTCAGTCTCACCTGCAAGGCAGTACTCGCGGCAGATGGCGTCGCTGGTGGGGCCGGAGCCGTCGCGCGGCATGGCGTCCTCGTCCCGCATCCGGATGGCGATCTTCATACGGACCAGGTCGTTGACGGACTCCAGGGCGAAGTACTCGTCGTAGGCCATCTCGAAGATCTCTTCTTGGCCTGTGGCGCGGTCGATGTAACGAAGCCGCATCCGCTCGATCATGATTCCGATGGCGCGCAAGGCCTTGGCGTAGGTCGCCAACTGCTTCCAGTGCTGAAGCTTGGGCCCTTTGTCGCCGATGCGCTGCCAGGTGTAGGGGCCGCAGGTCTTGATGTCCTCCACGCACAGGCGCAGCAGATTGATCAGGTCGGCGCGGCCGTCGCGGTCGAGTTCGGGGACGCGGACCGGCACCTCGGCCAGGTACCAGCGGTAGAGCGAGGCCAGCGCCCGGGTCAGCATGTCGTGCCAGATCTCACCGAGGACGGCGGCCGACTCGTCAACCGGGTCGGTGCCGAGCTCGGGGTGGACGTTGCGCAGGTAGATCTGGCGGCGGCAGGTGTCGTGGTCGGAGGCGCCGATGTCCAGGCCGCCCTCGTCGACTTCGGGCCGCGGGTAGACCCGGTGGAGCCAGGTGGCAATGTCTTCCAGGGCGGTGCGCTGGTCAGCCTCCTGGGCCTGGACGGCGAGTTCGTAGGCGATGTTGATGCGGAAGCGGGCGCAGCCGCATTCGGAGCAGCGGCCGTTGCCTTTGGCTCCGGCGTGGGTGGTGCGGGAGTGGCGGCAGGAGCAGGGCGCCACGTCCAGGCTGAGCGGCGCGTCCGTTTCGGATTCCAGGTATGTCCGGGCTTCGTCGAACAGGAGGGCAGAGGTCATCTGTCCCCCAAGAGGTTTTGGGGCATGCGGTCTCCAAGTGGTAGCCGCCGGGTCGCTCGTCCGGCGTGCGTCGCTGAGGGTGGTGACCATGCGCCGGAACGTAGCCCCGGTGTGCCCTTAGGGTCACGCTCTGACGCATAGCAACATGTACTTAGCGAACGAAGTCATGGTATCCCGGCGACCCCCCGCCCAGGCAAGGACCGGCGGGGGATTGCCGAACACCCGTAACCCTGGGGGAAGATTCACCTTTCCAGGGCGGGAAGCATGGGATACCCGTTACGGGTTTTTACTCCTGAGACGCCACGGCGAGTGACGGACGAAGGCCCGCGAAGACACACCTCGCGGGCCTTCCGCACCTTGCGACAGCAGCCGGACTACTCGGGCACCACGATGCCCGTCAGGACCTCCCACGGGGCGATGACACGCGCCCCGAACTGCGAGTACACCTGAGCCCTATCCGCCCAACCATTCTCGATCATCTTCCGGACCACGCGCTCACGCAGCGGCCCGACAATGGTGATGAGCTCGTCGGCGGGGATCTCAGTGAGGGGCCGCTTCTTCTCCGCCTCGATGAACGTCTTCAGCGAAGCCCCCATGACCTCACCCATCTTGTCGATCTCCCGGACCAGGTGCCCCCACTGCTCCTCCGGCGTCATGAACGACTCCGCGGGCGACTCCGGAGCCGCGGGGGGCTCCACGATGGTCGGCTCCGGCTCGGCGGGGACCTCCGGCGCCTCCGGGACGTCCGGCCGCTCAGGCTCCGGCTCGACTGGGACCTCCGGCCGCTCCGCCTCGGTGAGCTCGGGCCCCGGAGCGGGCGGGGCAGGGGCGGCCTGCGCCTCGACGGCCGCGGGCTCCTTCGGCCGGGTCAGCCGTACCGCCTCCGGGCGGGACCTGGCGTGCGCTTCGAACGCCTCCCGGCGGGAGGCGGCTGCCTCGACGGCGGCAGCCTCCGCGATGCGCCGCTCCAGATCGGCGTGCGCGGCCGCCATCTCCTCGTCGGTGAACAGGCCGGTCACAGCCTCAGGGAACGCCTTCCGGATGCACAATGCCTCCGCTGACTTCGCGAGCATGTGATCGGCACCCTTCTGCCACATGTCGGGCAGCTTCATTTTCGGGCTACCGTCGGGGTTCTGCAGGCGCGCCTTGTATGATCTGCCGTTCTTTCCGTCCCGCCACTCAGTCTCGTAGATCCACGGCGCGTACATCGCCCAGGAGGCGATGGCGTCGGAGACGACGATGTTGCCGCTCTGGTCGTAGTGCTTGATGATGGCGCGCGCCGCCCCGGGGTAGCCGCGGGAGACCGGCCACTGGGTGTACCAGACGCGTTCCATGACGAGCTCGCCGGTGTCGGGGTCGCGTGTCTCCCGCCAGCACCGATCGTCGTCGTCGTTGCCGGTCCACAGCCACTTGGCGGCGCCGATCTGCCGCTTGGTCTTGGCGGCGAGCTTGCGGTAGCCGTCGATGCCGGTCTGGCACGTGTAGGTGCGGTACTGGCCTTCACCGCGGACCACTAGGTAGAACTCGCCGGTCCAGATGTCCAGGCCGCGCAACTGGCCGACGTGGATGGCGCGCCGCAGGTGGGGGAGGAGCCGTTCGTCTTTAGGGTCGAGGTTGATGCTCTCGATCGCCGCCCACTGGTCGGGGTCGAGCTCGATCTGATCGGGGCGGATGGTCAGGGTGCCGCCGCCGGGCCGGTGAAGAACCAGGTCGCCGGTGTACTGGGCGGCCTCAGCCTCCGCCATGGCCTCCTGAATCTTCGGCGGGAGGGGGGCCGTTTCAGTTTGGGTCATGTGTCCTCCATGTGCGGGTCGGCCCGGTCGCTCATCGGGCCATCGTGTTCGCCCGGCGGCCTAACGTCGCCGTGCTAAGTACATGGTATATGTTGATCCGAAATAAGGCAGCCAAGCCGAAGATCTGTATCCTTGAAAAACATCGAGACAGAGCGCGTCTCACGACCAGGAGGAACCCATGACTCAAAGCACGCCCCCCAGCGCCCCTGCCAGGGCGAAGACCAAGTTCAAGGCGAAGCGGCGCAAGCCGCAGCCCCGCGTCGAGCCGACGACGCTGGCCGACCTCACGCCCGCCGAGCGCAGCGAGGTGGAGACGCTGCTCCAGATGAATGAGGACGATTTCCGCGACAGCGTCCGCCGCTTCCTGATCTTTCCGGACCGGACCGGCAACAGGGTGTTCTCCTGCGACGCCCTGTTCGAGTACACCTCGGTGGCGCTCCTTCAGCTCACCGAGCTCAACAACCGGGCTGAGCGGTCATCCGTGACCCCGCGCGACAACGCGTCGCGGCTGCGAGCGCAGATCCGGTACGCCCACTACCGCGCGCGGGCCGTGGCATTCCACCGGCAACTGCTCGCCAAGAAGACCGGCAACCCCCTCCGCAAGCAAGCCGAAGCGCTGCTAGGGGAGGCCCTCCCCGAGCTGATCACGTCCATACAGCGGGACCTGGAGGCGGGGAAGGTCGCCAAGGTCGCCAAGCAGGAGTTGCGGCGTCGCATCGAGGCGGCGCTCGACGCGCGCCGCGCCAGCGTGGAGCGCCGGACGATGGCGGAGCGGATCGTCGGGGACGTCTATTACCAGGAGCTGACCCGGCGCGTCATGGCCGACCTGGGGCGGGGGATGACTGAGGCTGACGCGCGCAGGGCCCTGGAAACGCGGAAGCGGCGTGACCAGAAAGGCACGCCGCCGTCACGATGACACCACCCCTAACCGCGCGCGGCGCCCATGTAAACGCCAATCTGAAGGCCCGCTTATCCGGCAAGCCGGGGCTGTCAGCCTCCCGCGTTCTCGTCCGCTTCTCGCGGACGACACGGTGTCCTCTCGTGAAGGTCGGCCGGGCTACACGGGGAGCGACCCGCCCTATCCCGGCCATCGCTATCCACTGTCAGATGTCGCCCCTCCGAACTGGCAGGGAAACCCGGTGGATACTTGGAGGTTTTCCACCGGGACCAACAGCTTCAACTCAAACCGCCCACGAGGGGGTGATGCGTTGACCATGGTAGAGCACCCGACCGGCACATGCGAGCCCCAGGGGGGCTATCCCGGGGCCGCGGCCGGGGGCTGACCCGCTTGCAGGCGGGCAATCTGCGCGCGAGCCACAACCAGTTCTGCGCGCAGCCGGGACACCTCGTCGCCGAGCAACGTGATCTGTCTGCGCAGGTCGGCTTGCTCGGCGGCGTTCTCCTCGGCGGCCTTGGCGGAGGCCGCTTTGGCGTCTTCGAGCTCCTTGCGCATCATCACCATCACTCGGTCGGCCGTCTCAACGGCCACGCTGTCGGTCTGCCGGTCGAGTTGCCGGAGCTCTGCGCGGCGCCGGAAGAACGCCAGCGCGCCTTGGACGATGGTGCCGCCCGCGGCGACCTGCGCAATGGCGATGAGGACGTCAGCTACCGCCATCCGCTCCGTTCCCCCTGACGAGTCGAGCGGTCCTCATGATCTTCCGGGTTTTCAAGGCGCACCCGCCCGCCAGTGCGGCGGCAACGATGCCCGCGGCCAGGCCGTGAACTCCGAGCCCGGTGACCACGGTGATCGAATAGAAGGTGAAACCCCCGATCATCACCCATAGGCCGGGGATTTCCAGCTCGGTCCGCTTGGCGTACAACCCGTACAGCTTCAACGCCCCGCCGAGCGCCAGTGCGCCGCCCCACAGGTGCGCCACGATGTCGGCGCTGTCGCGCAAGGAGTTGAGCATCCCCTGGCTGACGTCATCGCCGATCGCCGCGCCGAGCAGGCCAAGCGCGACGGCCGCCACCGCGGCCATGGTGCCGAACGGGTTGGCTTCCAGTCGGTCGGGCCATGTCATGAGGTCTCCCGTAGGTGGGGCACGCCTCCCACGGTGTCCGGCGAATCCGCCTTACGTCGCGGGCTACCGCTGCCAGGCCGCCAGCACTCGCACGGTCGTGGCGTCGGCGCCGGACACCCGGCGGGCCTCGACATAGACGCGGTGCGCCTCGCCCATTGGCCAGGCGTCCGGCAACGCCAAAGAGACCCGCAGGTCGACGTCGACGCCGCCGGTCCCGGTGGTCGCGGTCGCGCCGACCAGCCCCAAGTCGGGCACGGTGAGCCGGGCCTCCATGACGGAGGCGGCGCCGGTGCCCATGGCCAGGTCGGCGTACAGGTTGTGGCCGGACCGGTAGGCCATGACGGCGTGCGTCTGCGTGAACGTCGCCGCCGTGCAGGCCACGCCGGAGGCGACGGCTGCCACGGCGAACGCGAGGTCCTGGCGGCGAACCCGGTTCGCGGCCGTGCCGACGTCGTTGCGGATCGCGACGATAGACCGCACCACGTCGGGCGCCTTGGCGATGAACCGCGAGCCGGGGTGGCGGGACGGCGGCGGAGACGGCGGCGGCAGGCGATCAGTCATGTAATCTCCATTTGGCCTAGGATTGAGACTCCTACTCCTCTTCGAGTAGCGCGTCAGATCGAGGAGATGAAGTCGGCGCAGGTGAACTGGTACTCCTCTTCCCCTTCGACTCCAGCCCGGACGTTGCAGCCGGTGATGCGCAGATAGCCGATGAACCCCGGCGCCCCGCTGGCCGGGTCCGGGGGGAACCGCCAGTCGGAGATCCGCACGAGGACATCGTCGCCGATGAGGAAGTCGCCGATCTCCAGGCCGGGTTGGGCTTTCACGGTGAACTGCGCGGTGATGCGCGGACCGGCCCGGTAGGTGGCCAGTGCGTCGGCGTGCTCCTGGAGGGTGGAGAAGTTGGTGATGCCGTCGAAACTCTCGCTGTACTCCATGATCGGGTAGCCGTCGGCGATGAGGTCCGGCCGGTCGGAGTGTGCGGTGAGCTGAACGCCTTCGTCGGTCTCCGTGTTGGCCCACGTCTTGGTCGCCATGGGCGTTCCGGCGTCAGCCCACGTGTAGGACTCCACGTTGCCGCCGCCGACGAACCGGTCGAACTCGAACACCACGCCGGAGGTGTTGGTGATCCGCCCGAGCCTGGGGTAGCCGAGCACCAGGGACTCGTACGGCATGCCGCCCACCCAGATCACCTGGGAGGTGAAGTCGAAGCCGTCGATGACCTCGCTGAGCTGCGTGAGCGCGGTGAGGACGGGGCTTTGGTCGAACTGGGAGTAGGAGCGGTCCCGCAACCGGCCGGACAGTTGCGTGGGGTCGGTGTGAATCCAGAAGTCGCCGCCGGGGTCGGCCTGGGCGGTAGCAATGAAGGAGCACGCCATGGGGAGCTGGTCGACCTGGGTGTAGGTGACGGTCGGCATGGTCCTGTTGGCGAAGTAACCGAGACTCTCCTCCGCCTTGATGGAGATCACGCCGGAGCTGGAGTCGTAGCCGGGTTCTTCGTTGATCCACCCGCCCCAGACGAGCTGGCCGCCGCGCTCGACGAAAACCTTGGTTCGGTAGGGGAGTACCGCTTCGCGGACCCGCTGGGCGGGCAAGTCGTCGGCGTACAGCGGGATGTTTCCTGACAAGGTGCCGACGCCGCGCAGCTCCCAACCAAAGTTCACTTCCTCCATTGGGAGGGTGTCGATGAGTCGTTTGGTCGAGATGTCGTAGAAGTAGTACCGGTAGTCGGCCACGCACGCCCGTCCCCACGGTGGACTGTTCAGGTGGGGGCGGGCGTGGTCACAGTAGGGCGCGGCCGCCGGTAGCGTCCCCGACTGCGAAGGTCACTCGGAGGCTGTGGCCAGTTGGACGGACGGGTAGGACTTGCGGGCGCCGGTCACCTCCCATCCGGAGGTGCCGCCGACTAGGTCGAGCAGCGCCTGGAAAGCTTCGTCGGCGGAGGTGATGTCCAGTCCGCCCTCCCCAGTCCAGGTCCGCAGGGTCGCGGTGAGGGGCATACCGGTGGCGGAGTGAGTGAGGTTGAGCTCGTAGATGGTGTTGCGGGTGTCAGTTGTGGGTTCGAGGTAGGGCATCGTGTGGTCCTTTCGGAGCGGCGCCGGGCGTCAGGCCAGCTTGGTCAGCTTGATCGCCGACCCGGTGAGGATTTTGATGGCGACGGCGTCGGCGGTCGCCTGAGCCCACCGGCACGTCAGGTTTCCCGACGTACCGGACGTTTGCAGCCAACCGCGGATCGGCGCGACGGCCGGGTTGCCGGTGGATCGGGCGCCACCCGAGGGGAGGTTGGCAAGGCCCTGCTGGGTACGGGACACCGAGGCCAACCCCGGGGCGGGCGTACCCGTGATCGCCGGGTCGAGAAGGTCCGACACCCAATACATGGTCGTTCCGGACGGCGCCGTCCAGCCGATCTGCAAGTCGGCGCTGGTCGGGCCGTCGTAGATGATGAAGCAGTCCAGCCAGTACGTGGAGTTGGCCGCCACCGGCAAGAACAGCTCGCTGTCGGCGGCAGGCGTCGTGGTGTTGGCACGGGACTGGTCGGCGGTTTTCACCGCGTAGGTGACCGGCTTGTATCCCGCGGTGTCCAAAGCGGCCTGCGTCATGTAGCCGTTGGAGGTCAGGTAGGCGGGGGTGACATACCCCTCGTCCTGCCAACTCCGCCAGGCCGAACCGGAGTACCACTTCGGCAGCAGGTTGGTGAGGTCGTACGCGGCCATGCCGGTGTACGGGTTGGCGGGCAGGGCGGTCGCCGGGGCGGGAATGGCCCCGCCGAGCGCCACGGTGTAAACGCGCTGGTCGGTGATGGCGGCGTTGGTGATGCTGGTCGCCCCGGCGCTGACCAGGATTGAGGCCAGCGGGAGCGCACCGGACGGCGTCGCGGGCACGACCGGGGAACCGGCGGGGGTGCCGGTGACGACTTCCAGCGTCCACTGGTTGGTCACGCCGGTGATTTCCGCGTCGAAGATGCGGGCGACGATGAGGTCGCGGCGCCCGAGCGTGGCGTGCGCCGCGGTGATGGCGATGTCGTAGGCGGCGTCGTTGTGCACCAGGTAGGTGCCGCCGGTCGCGGATGGTGACTGGATGAACGCCGCACCGGCGTTGACCGTGACGTACATCGCCGGGGTGGAGCGCTGGGTCACCTGAAGGCCGACGCCACCGGCGGAAGGCTTGACGCCGGAGCGGACCGCGAGCGGCCCGGTGCCTTGGAGTGGCGGCAGCATCGACCCGGCGGCCAGCCGGTCGTACCGGGCCGGGTAGGTGCCTGCCTGCAACCAGGTGGGTGGGTTGAGCGGAGCCACGGGGTTCCCTCTCCTGTCAGGTCCACGCCGAGGCGGCGGTGACGGTCATCTGCGGGACAGGGGTGGGTGTGATGTCCGGCGGGGCGGTCCCCGCGGTGCCGCGGAAGGCGAACTCGTTCAACCCGGGGGTGAGCATGAACCAGGCGCTGCCCGCGGTGATGGTGTAGGCCTGGTTGACAGCGCCGTTGAGCAGCGCGGTTTTCGCCTTCAGGTCCACGATCAACGTGTCGTCGTAGTCGAGCGTCACGTCGAACGTCAGGGACCGGCCGGACTGGGGGTGCTCGACCCGGGGCGTCACCAACGGACCGACGAAGGTGATCACCGCGGGGGTTTCGTCGTAGTCGCCGTCGTTTTGGATGTACACCGAGCCGCCACCGCCGGGGGTGACGCCGCCGTACACCACGGGGTGGGTGCGCGAGTAGGTGCGGCCCGCGGTCAGCCCGACGGGGAGCGTTGCGGTCACGGTGACGGGGTTGGCGTCGTACCGCCGCGGGTCGACGGCGGTGAGGGTGAACGCCCACGTGAAGGCGAAGCTGTTGACGTCGGCAAGGTCAATCTGGTCGGTCAGGCGCACTGAGGCAACCCTGGTGAGGTGCGCTTCGGCGACCTGAAGCTGGACCGGTGAGCGGGGACTGATGGCGGACTTGATGCGGTCCTTGGCGGCCAGCATCGTCATCCGGTCCGGCGCGATGGCGTGGCCGCTCAAGGTGACGACGCGGGAGTCGTAAAAGCCCGGCCCGCCCCAGCCGCCGTCGGCGTTACTGCGGGCCTCGACCTGCGCGCGGATCGGCGGGGAGGACGACCAGCCGTCCTCGGTCTCCACGATCCAGTCCACACCGTAGTCGTCGGTGACGTTCCCCTCCCAGGTGCCGAGGGTGTAGACGGGCGTGGTGAGCGGGAAACTCATCGGAGCATCGCCCCCAACTTCCTGGCCGAGACGGCACCGATCTCCTGTTCGGACTGGCGGGGCTGGGGGTGGATGTGCTGGACCACGGTCGGCGCGGCCCGGCCGCCGCTGGCAGCCCCCGGGAGGACGGCGGCGACGGGGGTGCGCGAGCGGTACGCCTTGGCGGCTTCGCTGTTGAGGTGGTCGATGGCGTCCGGGCCACCGAGAAGCCGCACCGCGTCGGGGGTGAGAATCCACTCCATGCCGCCGGTGCGGTTGTCGTACACGTTGAGGCCGGGGTAGACCGGTCCGCCGTCGTCGCGCAGGAAGCTGGCTGGGGGGCGGCCCCACCATGCGGGGCGCGCGGGCACCTCGCGGACCCGGGCGCCGGTGTAAGGCGCCTCAATGATCTTGCCGTTGCCGGAGAAGAGAAAGGTATGGCCGGGGTGGGGTTGGCCGATGTCACCTTCGCGCGGCGGCCCGGACACCGGCTCCAACCAGGGCTTTTGCGTGTATGTGGTGCGCGGCATCAGCTTGCCGACAGCGCGGAACCATGCCTGCTGGACGAGGCCGGAGCAGTCCAGGCCCTTGTTCCAGGCGGTCCCGCCCCACACGTACGGCACGCCGATCTGAGTGCGGGCCAGTGCGACGGCCTTATGCCCGGGACCGCCAATCGAGGGCTCCTTGGTGTCGAGCCAGCCGAGGAAGCCGTTCAAGATGCGCCGGGGGACCGCCGCGAGAGACCGGGTGAACTGCGACCCCGCCATCCGGGTCTCGATGGCGTTGAGGATCGGGTCGACCACCACCGAGGCGGCCTTGCGGATGCCGCCGACGAAGAAGTCCTTCGCTTTGCCGAAGAAGCTCTTGATCCCGCCGATGATCCCGCCGTCGGCGAACCCCGGGCCCGGATCACCGGCCAGGCCGAGGAGTTTGGCTACCCCGCGGACTCCGCCGGTGCGGGCGGCCGCGTTGGACGCCCGGACGTAGTCTTCACCGACGGCCCGTGTCCACTCGGGCCGCATGACGGCCTCACCGCCGGACAAGCGCAGCGCGCCGCCGGTGGGGGAGAAGAAATCATGCACGTCCCGGCCGGGGGTGTAGCCGGGCAGGACACCGCCGCCAGCGAACCCTTTGGGCAGGTCGATATGCAGGTTGCTGGGCTCAATGTGGAAGAACCCGGCGACGTTGTTCCACGCCTTCAAGATCCCGTTGTTCAGGACCGTGTCCACGATGAAACGGACGGGGACCTTGGAAATGGATACGACTTTGTCCCAGGCCGCCTTGATCACCTTCCAGATCGTCTGGAAGGCGTTGCCCATAGTGTCCAAGCCCTTTTTGACCAGGCTGAAGTTGCCCGTGATCAAGCCGACGGCGACCTTGATAGCTCCAGTGATCAAATTCCAGACAGGCTTGATCACGTTGTTGTAGAGCCACGAGATTTTCGGGGCGAGCGTGTTGACCAGGAAGTCTCGGAACCCGCGAAGAGCGGGCAGGATGTATTCGTTCCAGGCAACCTTGATCGTCTTTTGGATCGCAGCCCAAGCCCCGTCGACGATCTTGCGGAAGGTCTCCGATTTGGTATAGGCGAGCACGAGCGCTCCCACGAGCAAGGTCACGATCTTGATGACCCAGCCCAGCGGGTTATTCGACATGACCAAGTTCAAGAGCTTTTGCGCCGCGGTCCACACTGTTGTTGCCGCCGCGGCGAGCTTTTGACCAATGGTGACCAGTGCCGTCTTGGCCGCCTGCCCGGCGGCGGCCAACGCCGCCTTACCGTGCGCTGTGGCTAGCGACGCCAGGGCGCCCACCCCGCGCCCTGCGGCGGAAACCACCCCTCCGATGGCCGATGCGGCAGCACCAAGACCCTTGAGGATCGCCCCGCCGCCCGCGCGAGCAAGCGCCCCGGTGTAGGTGCCGACCGCCTTGGCGGCGTTGCGGGCGGCGCCGGTGGCCCGCTCGATTCCAGCCGCGACCGCCTGCCCGCCCAAGACACCGGCGACACTGGCCGCGCCCCGCTCGCCCCCCCTTTCGGCGACACGCTTGGCCACCGCCCCGACGCCGCGCTTGACTGCGCCGCCCGCGGCTTGTCCGACCCGCTTTACCGCGCCCCCGGCGGCCTTGCCGACCCGCTTTACCGCGCCGCCCGCCTTGGACGCCGCCGACCCGACCGCCCCGCCGACGGTGTCGCTGACGAACGAGCCCGCCGCGCTGACCCCGGAGCGCACGGCGCTGCCAGCCTGCCGGGCGGTGAGCTTGGCGGCACCCTTGACGCCGAGGCCGCCGGTGGCCTTATCGACCACGGCCCCAACGCCGCGCTTGGCAACGCCCCCGACCTTGCGGGCAGCCCCGCCGACCGCTCCGCTCACGGCGTCCCAGGCGTACATGCCGCGCAGCGCGGCACCCTGTGCAACGCTCTTGATCGCGCCGCCAGCCTGCCGGGCGGTGAGCTTGGCGGCACCCTTGACGCCGAGGCCGCCGGTCAGCGGGCCGAGTAGGCCGCCGACGATCTTTGTCAGGCCGGTGAACTTCGACAGGCGGCCGAGGTTGGTGACGATGTGGCCCAGCCCGCGGGCGAACAGACCGATGCCGAGGCCCGCGCCGGACAGGGTGAACAGCGCGGTCAAGATCGGCCCGCCCCCGGGAAGGGAAGCGATGGTTTCCAGCAGGCCGACAATGCCGTCCAAGACGGTGAAGAACCCGTTCAGAGTTCCGCCGCCGGTAGCTTCCCCAAGCCGCAGGAAAAGATCGAAGATCTTCCCGAAGGAGTCGAGGAACTTCTTGGCGACCGGCAGCGCCTGCTCGAAGAACTTGGCCGCGGCCTGCTGAAACTTGGGGTCGGCGGTTGTCTTGCGGAGATCGGCCGCCCAGTCCGCCATGTCCTTGAGGGCGTTGTCACCGGTAGGGCGCCCGGCGCGACCGACGTTGTAGATCGCTATGGCGACGTCGCGGAAGATGTGGTACAGCGTCTTGGCGGTCTTCTTGGCGCGCTTGAGGAACTGCTCCAGGGTGCCGGTCTTCCGGCCTGTCTTCGCCGCCGCGTCAGCCGACGCGGCGAGCTGCTTAGTCCACCGGGCAAACGGCTCCAGCAAGACGGGACCGGCCACAACCGCCAGGTGTCGCAGCGCGCTGATCAGGTGCAGTGCGGCTCCGCCGAAGCTGGTCAACGCCCGGTTGTTCGACTTCATGATCTTCGCGGTGTCGGCGCGGAACCCGGGCGAACGGACCAGTTCCGCGCCCTTCAACGCCAGGTCGCCAAGCCGCTTACCGGTTTCGACCAACCCGCCTTGAATGGTGTCGAGCAGCGGCATCGCCCGAGTGATCGCTGTCTGAAGCGGGGGAAGCAACGCCGTCTGCACCGACGCCCGCATTTCCCGGAACCGCGGCAGCAGGACACCCTTGACGAACTGTGCGAACCTGCGCCCGGCGGGGGACAGGCGGCCCATCGCGACGGCAAGGTTGGTCATCTGCGCGCTCTGCGTGCCCGCGGCGGCCGAACCGGCTCGCATCGCCTGCGCGAGCGCGCGCTGGGCGTCAACTATGGAACGGGCGCCGTCGCGCTGCGCCTCGCGGACCGCCTTTTGAGCGTCGGCGACCTCCCTGGCGCCGTCCCTGCGGGCGCGCGCCAGGTCGCGTTGGGCATCGGCGATATCGCGGGTGCTTTCACGCTGCGCCTTGGCGAGCTCCTGCTGCGCCTGCGCGATGTCCTTCGCCGAGTCGACGCGCGTGCGCTGAAGTTCCCGCTCAGCATCGGCCTGAGCCTGAATGGAGTCGGTGACCTGCTGTTGGGCGTCCCGGACGCTTTTGGCGCCCTCGACGCCGTCGTTGTCGGCTTCCTTCTGTTGCCGCGTGAGGTCCTTCTGTCGGGCGTTGACCTCTTCGAGTCGCTGCTGCGCCTGTCGGTACGCCAAATCCGCTTCGCGTTTTTGCAGGTCAGAAGCGTTAGAGCCAGGGCCCATGATCTGCTGGAGCCGGATCTGGGCGTGTTCCAGAGCGATCTGCGCCGCTTCCTGGTCGAGCTTGCCGCCCGCCACCTGAAGCCGCAGGTCCTCCATTCGCCTGATCTGGTCCTTGCGGGCCTCGTCCAGCGTTACCAGGGCCCGTTCAACACCAGCGTGGGCTTCGGCCTCGCGGCGTTCGGCCGCCGCCAGCCGGTCGGCGCCATCCTCCTGAGCCTGCACGAGCCGTGCCTGCGCAGTCGCAACCCGCTCGGCGGCGGTTTCCTGGGCCGACGCAAGGCGCTCCCGGGCGGACTGGATGCTCTCGGCGGCGGCCTCTTCCGCCCTGACTACGCGCTCGCGGGCCTCCCTGACCCGGGCTGCGGCATCTTCTTCAGCGCGTGTCAGGCGTTCCCTGGCGGCCTTGACCTGCTCGGCAAAATTGACCTGTTGGGCGGCCGACTGTGCCGCCGAGGCCCCCTGCTTGATCTGCGCCTTGTCCAGCGCCTTGACGGCAGCACCAATCCCGCTGAAGCCGATGATCAAGGCGCCAAGCCCCTGCGCGGCCGTCCCCGCCAGGCCCGGGATGGCCGCCAGGACGCCGACCGCCTGACTGGACGCCGACGCCACCGAAAACAGTGAAGCCGCCAGGTTGGTCGCGGCACCGGCCGCCAACATCAGGCCCGACGCGATAGCGGGGAACATGGAGGCGGTGGCCAGCGCCCGGCCAAGCGACTGAATGGCCGTACCGGCGGACACGTTGACCGGGACGTTGATCGGCCTGACCGCCGTAGCCTTGATCGCGGCGACTTTCGCGCGGGCCGCCGCGGTGTTGGCGTCAACGTCGACAGTGACCTTGGTGCGATCAAGCGTCTTGATCTTCGCGCGGGCGGCGGCGGTGTCGACGTCGACGTTGACGGTGACCGTTGCCTTGATGCCGCGTGCCGCCTCCGCCACCTTGTCGGCCAGCTCGCGGCGGATCTGCGCCCGATCAACCTCGACCCGGGCGGCAACCTTCGCCTTGATCTCCGCTTTGAGATTTGCCAGCTCGGTCTTGAGCTTGGCCTCCAGGTCGCGACGTAGGCCAGAGACGTCAGCGACCACTTCTGCGTGGAGGCGCCCGGCCGATGCGTCTTCGGTCACCGCTGCGCCTCCCCTGGCGAGCCGCCGCGGTTATGCCGAGACGGCGCTCATTGGGGTGGGCGTCAGGCACTGAAGGTAGGAAGGCGGGCATGGTTACGTCGCGCCCTTCGCCTGCACTCCGGCCAACTCCCAGATCTTGGAGATGCTGGGAATTGGCCGGGAGTTACACAGGAACCGGCCGCGGCCCTTACCCCCGCGCGTCTACCGGGAGTGGATTCGGCGGGCGTTGCTAGTCAGCACGTTCACGGCGTGCGCCATGCCGCGCTTACCCGCCGAGTTGCGCCGCAAAAAGTCCGGCCGCCGCACCTCCCGCGGCTTACGGCGCCGCTGTTCCGCCGCAAGAATCGACACCTCCTCGATGAGCTGCGCCAGCAGCTCGGTGTCGATCGACCACTCCTTGGACTGGCGCAACTCCACCCGGATCTCCGGGGTTGTCCGCACTAGACAGTCGTCCGGCAGTCGAGTCAAATAGACGATCAGTTGCTGGACGGAGATGAAGCGGGGATCGGCGGGGTGTCGCCAGAGACCTCGGGCGTCGACGCCGAGGCGGTCTCGGAGGTCGTATTCGAGATCGCTCCATTGGTCGAGGACTCGGACGACGGCGAGGATTCCCCCAGGCTCACGCCGTACCAGGCGAACAGGTCGCTGACCAGCGCGCCAATGTCCCACGGGGAGGGGCGCTGCGCCATCAGCAGCGCGTACCCGTCCTCTGACAGCAGGCGCTTGCCCATCTCCTTCACCGCGGCGAGTAGCTCCGACGGCAGGTGGGGGTTCAGCACCAGGACGTCGACCAGCATCGACAGCGTCGCGACGTTGCCGTTGTCCTCCGTGGCGTTGATCAGCTCGAACGCCTGCCGGACCAGCAGGGCGAAGTCCACGTTCAATGCTTGGAGCGGTTCCAGCAGGTCGAGTGGGAACTCCGCCGAGATTTCCGCAATCGTCACACCATTCAAGACGATTGGAAGGTTCTCCCCCCGGCCCTGATTCCGAGCGGCTCTCACCCGCGCCCGCTCGACCCTCTTGGCGTCTAGGTTGCCCAGTGCGGCACCCATGCGTTCCCCCGTCCGTGCGGCCATCGATCGCACGGAGGCTGCCAAGACGCAGGGGTTAAGGTCGCGCCCTGCGAGAGCAAGGGGGCGGTCCGGCGCCCATCCCCTGAAGAGCCGGACCGCCCCCTCGTTATCCCGCGCCGCGAGACCCGCCATCTCGGGGGGGACGGCACGTACCGTGCGCCGGGGGGCGTCCCATAACGCAGGTACTTAGCCGCTACCGTACGGAACGCCCCGCCTCGCGCCGAAGTTGACACGCCGCCCCTGCCTGGCCTTTACGCGGCCCACTGGCAGGCTTTGGGAGGCAGATAACGGGCGAGGCCCGGCGCGCCTTCCCGGCGCCGGGCCTCGCAGGGGAGAGCTGCCTTGCGGCCCAGCTCCACCTGACTCTCCCCTTAATGGGTGCCCCATCCCCGGGAACAGCGCCATGACTTCATCGTCGCGTTCCGCCCCAGCCGGGGCAAGACCGGTTACATCTCTTAACGGCCGTTGACGACTTTTTACAGCCGGTTCAAGCCATGGCTCTGGCTTCCGGCGCTCCTACGGTGCGGGCGCGAAAGCGGGGTCGTCGGTGAGCAGGTAGAACGGGTCGCCGACGGACGAGCCGATGATGGTGAGCCGCAGCGGCAGCCGCGACTCCTGGGTGCGGTCGAGCGAGACCTCGGCTCCGGCGTTCTGCTCCGCCTTCGGAATGATCATCCGGTAGTGCTTGGTCCCGTCGATGATTTCGATCATCGCGGCGACGGTCTGCCTCCCGCCGACAGTCGGAGGGGAGAACTTGTAGTGCAGGATGGTCGCGGGCGGGCCGACAACGGCAGCGACGCTGGTGATGGTGCCGCCGCCGAACACTGCCTTGAAGTTGTCGCCGCTCCACTCCTGAAGGTCCACCTGGACTGACGCGCTGTCCTGCGTCTGGAACCGGCGCGTCGGGTAGTTGTCCTGGTGGGACCGAACCTCCTCAAAAGAAGGGTCGGTCGCCCACTGGAGGCTGTCGGGAGTGAAAAGTCCCACGTCACGCCAGTCCTCGTCCGGCGTAACCACGGGGTCCGCGGGGGCCGCCGTGCCCACCGGGGCCAAGTAGACCCGTGCCATCTGAGGCACGAGGATGCGAGTGTTGTCCCCCGCCATGGGTCGTCCTTCCGACGTTGTCCATGGGGGTGGGCGTCGGGGATGACGGTAGGCAGGCCGGGTTCGTTACGTCGCGTTCTCCCGTTCAAGGGCTTCGGTGCTGGGAAGTGCCCGTGAGCCGTGAGATGATTCGCCCCGCTTGATTCCCCACCCCACGGGAGCGCGTCCGTTGGACACGTACACGCTCGAAGATCTTGAACGGCTGCTGTCCGACAGTGCGGACGGCCGACGGTTCCTCGCCAAAATCGAGCTCGGCGAGGTGCCCGCGCATGAGCCCATGCTCGGGCCGTGCATTGTCTGGAAAGCGGCCACCGACCGGGACGGCTATAGCCAGTTCCGCGCCGGGCCGCCCCGCCCAGAAGGTGGCCGCGCTCTCATCAGCGGCCACCTGTGGCTCCATCAGCAAATCCTGGGGCCGGTCCGTGAGGGCTACGAACTGGACCACCTGTGCCACAACCGTGAGGTCTGCGCGCGCGGCCGGTCATGCCCGCACCGGCGGTGCGTCATCCACACCCAGGCCGTCCCGCAGATCCTCAACTGGGCGCGTGGTGGATCGCCCCCGGCTTTGAATGCCAACAAGGACGAGTGTGACAGCGGGCACCCGTTCACTCGGGAGAACACCTACGTCGACAAGGACGGCTGGCGGCACTGCCGGATTTGCCATCGTGTCGCCTGCGCAGAATACAACGCCAGGCGTCGGGCAGCGCTCGCCCGGCTCCGCGACCAGCAACTCGCCGAGGCCGGTCAGTTGACGTTCGACTTCATCTAAACGGGCGTGCCGGGGTGGGCGTAGACCAGCACCGCGGCCACGTACCGCTGCTGACCGGTCGGCTCTGGGACGGGGCCGCCGCCCCGCGACGACATCACGTGCGTGATGACGGGCTCCCCGGGAGCGGCGGCCTGCTCGGGGAGCTCCTTCAGCGCGCCGAGCGCGGTGTAAAGGATGAAGTTGAGCGCCGCCTTGCCTGGAGTGCCGTCCAGGTCCCCGTACGCCTCAATCTGGATCTCCGGAGCAATGAGCCACCGGAGGTCCCGGTCGGTCCCGGCATTGGTGTCGACCACCCGCAAGCGAGGGTAGGGCGGCTCGTTGTAGAGGCCCACGCGACCCGGTCCGCCGAGCGCCGCCGTGACCGCCGGATGCGACGACAACCAGGCCAGCACCCGGGCGAGCGGGTGAGCGCGAGCCAGGTCGTCAGCTCCCACCGCCCGAGCTCTTCTTGGCCGTCGGCTTGGCGTTGAGGACAGCCTCTACCTGCTGCTTGTTCTCCGGGTCGACGCCCATGGCGTACCCCGCGTTGATGACCGCCCTGGCCTCCGCGAGCGGAACGGTGATCTCGTCGCCGACGGCGTAGTCCTTGGTGGTGTCCTTGGCGCGTACCGCGGCCGCCTGGTCGGCCAGCAGCGGGTGCGCGAGCTTGAGCGTTACCTGAGTCGCCACAGTTCCCCCCGGGTGTGCGTTCCGGGGGAGGATGCAGCGGGGAAGGGGCTAAGGTCGCGGCCTCATGTCCGGCGGGCGGAGGCGCCGCGCAGCCGGGCGGCGACCGTATTGACGGCGCGGCCGAGGAAGTGCGTGCCCGGGTCGCCAGAGGTACCGAACTCCGATTCGGCGATACGTTGGAACTGCACCACTATCCTGGCCGTGACGCGCGAGCCCTCAATCACAGCGGGTTCCGCGTGGACTTTCCGGGCGATGGCGTTGGGGATGCGGACGCTGATGCAGCGACACCGGTCCTTCTGGTCGCGCGGCAACGCCGGGTCGCGCGGTTTGCGCGCCAGGTCGTATCCGGAGGTCAATACGGCCACACCGGAGTAGTGAACCGCCCGGCGGCCCGAGCCGCGGCCGGTTCCGCCGACGTAACGCTGCTTGCGCAGCTTGAACCGGAGGTTCTCCGGAATGGTCTGCCCTTCGGCATCGACGTGGGATGGGCGCACCCGTTCGTCGGCCGCAGTGATCCAGACCTTGGCCGCAGGCGCGTTGGCCGCGGCCTCGGCGGCGACCTCCCGCGCGATCCGCTCCACCTTCCCTCGGATCATTCGGGCAACGACCTGATTGAGGTCGTCGCGGAGCTCGACTTTCACGACGACGCCCACCCCCTGACCTTCGAACAGGGGATGGGCGCGGCCAAAAGGTACATCCGTAGGCGGTCTTAGGTCAGGCGTAGTACGCCGCGGGGACATGCAGGGCCCACGACTCGGAGGTCATGAACAGGGTGCCCAGGTCCTCCAGGGTCACCTCGTGCGGCTCCTTACCTTCCAGGAGCGGCACGAGGGCGCGGGCGTACACCTCTGCGACGAATCGCGCAGGGACCATGCGGTCACCGCTACGTACGCGGCGGTGCAGCCGGTCCGGGCCGACACCGCGGCGGGTGAGCGCGAGTGCGGCGTAATCGGACAGGCCGTGGCAGGCGCCGTCCAGGGACAATGCCACGCTGACCAGGTCGTCGCGCTGTTCGCTGGTCAACCCGAGCGGCCATCCGTAGGCGACGTACTCGTCGGAGTAGGCGGATATGTCGCTGATGCGGGCACCCGATGGCCAGGGCTCCATGATTTTCCCGCCGCCGAGGGCAATGAAGGCGTGCGTGTAGTGGGTTACCTCGCCAGTGAGGATCTGACCGATCGAGGCGCGTACGTGGGTGAGGCCGTAGGCATAGGTCAAGCCGATGCTGCCAGGGGGCGGGGTCCAGGACACCCGTAGAAACTATGCCCTGACCTGGGGTTATGTCGCGCCCACATACCGGCCGGTAGGGGCTAGCTTTACGCGCTAAGTACCTGTATATTAAGGGGGTGTCGGACGAGCGACCGACACCACACACCCCTTGGAGGACCCATGTGCGAAATCTGCAACGGCCACGGATACATCGTGAGCCACAAGACCGCCGACACCGGCGGCAACGGGGGCCACGCCAACGTGGCGTGCCCCGCCCCGAACTGCCCCGCCCACGCGAACACCGCCGGGGGCAACTGATGATGAACAAGAGCTTCATCGCGACCGTCGGCGGCGCCGCCGCTGTCATCATGTCCATCACCGGCGCAGCCTCCGGATGCGACGCGGGCGCCGAGAATTCCGCCGCCGCGACCTCGTGCCGCTCCTCCAAGGGCCTCGGCCTGAGCGGGGTGCAGAAGGACAACGCCCGAACCATTGTCGACACCGCCCGCAGCATGGGCATGGGGCGGCGCGGCGCCGAGGTCGGCGTCATGGCCGCCCTTCAGGAGTCGTCCCTGCGGCACGACTCCGCCCCCGGGGATGGTGGGATCGCCTACGGGCTGTTCCAGATGCACGCCGGGAGCTACTGGGGGTCCGTCTCGGCGGTCACCGAGCCCAGCACCGCGGCGGAACGCTTCTTCAAGGAGCTCCGCAAGGTGAAGGGCTGGAAGAACATGTCGCGGAACGACGCCGCCCAGTCCGTCGAGAAGTCCGGCCATCCCTTCGCGTACGCCTCACGGGAGAGCCTCGCCAAGAAGATCGTCGCCTGGGCCTGGTGTTGAGGCCGCCGATCGACTTGACGCGAGGTCACTCTTCCCCCTCCCCGTGCGACTAAGTACGTGTAGTATTCGCGTCTGGTAGCGGGACGAGCGACCTCGCGTCAGGAGGCCACATGAGACACCCGCGACGGGACCGCAACTGGACACCGACACCCCAAGCAATCTTGGAGTAAGTAATGAGGCAACCCTCTATGACCGAACTCCAGCGGAAAAGCCCCCAGCGGTGAACTACCACCTCACCCCCGGGCGGGCGGGAGTGGCAGTCGTCACCCTCATCACTCTCGGCCTGTCCGTCATCGCCTTCGGCCTTCCCCTCGCCCTCTTCCTGGCCGAGACGATCGGCTGGGTAGCCGCCGCGACGAGTGTCGCGATTGTCGTTTTCGCCGCAATATGCGGCTACATCCTGCGGATGCTCGAAACCACGCCGATAGTCACCTGTGAACTAGGAGAACCGTGGCCCTCCACGAGGAAGACAACGAAGACGACCAGCTCAACATCGGAATCTTTGTCGACGAAGTCATCTACAGCCTGATCAGCGACTATTTCCGATACCACAGCGCCTACGAATCCCGGCCGTCCATTGAGGGCGTCTTCGACGTCTTCCGCCTCTGGGCAAGTCAGACGATGGGACTCCCGCTCAGCCAGTGCGCCATCGTCGAAGCCCACAGCGTCCGGCCGCCGCGACGCGGCAACATCACCACCCCCGTCGCCTTCGCCACGGTCATGGAACGCGCCGGAGTAGTCGCCCACCACGCCCCCGTCGGACCGAACGGCGAGCGCACCGCCAACACGATCTTCGCCTTGGAGGCCCTTCGGTGCGCCCGAGACGTTCCCCTGCATGTCGCCGTCCTGTACACCGCCAACGGCAACTTGGCGCCCCTGGTCGACTACCTCGATCGGGAAGATGTCCTAGTGGTCATCCCGGCCGCCGACATCCAATTCGACGGAGGCCGCGGCCCCAAGGAGGTCATCACCTCGCCGTTGCTGCTGGACTCGGTAGCGCACACGCCGCCGCTGCTTGACCTGTTCGACGCCGCCGTGAAGTACTGCAAAGAAGACCCCGCGTTCCCCTACCCGTTCGTAACCCCGACCGCGATCATTGGCAGTTCGGCGCCGAAGACCTCCGACAACGCCCACGTCGGCATCGTCACGAGATGGGACCCCGGTAGCCCCTACGGCTTCGTCAAAGACACCAACCTGCGCGAGTGGTTCGTCGGGGTAGATCAACTCTTGGACGGTCTCACCGCGCCGATACCGGTCAACACCGCCGTGGTTTTCCGTGGAAGCCCGCACCCCGAGCACGGCCGCGGGCGGCCATCCGCCTACAGCGTGCGCCTCTACACCTAGGGGCGCGTCCCGGCGGCGGTACGCAAATGACCGGTAACGCGGATGTAGGTCACGGTCGGATCGGCTGTGTTGGTCAGCAGATCGGCTGAGGTAACAAGCCACTCCTGCCCGCTGCCGGTGTCGACGACGAGGTCGTTCTGCGCGATGGGCCACGCGCGCGGGTCCACCGCCAGTACCCATGCCCGGCCGCCGATCTGACCGGGCGGAACGTCGGGCCCTTCAGCGGCGCGGCCGGGCCACGGCCCAGTCACCGGCCCCCAGGCGCCGCCGACCCGATCACCATGAGCGTCGAGATTCGCCGGACCGCGCCGCCGCACCCCAAGGGCGCGGTCAGCCAGTAGTACGGCCATCAGGTCGATCTACCTCTCGCCACCTCTGCGCCACCTCCTCGGAGTCGACCCAGATGAGCATGGTGGCGCCGTTGTGGCCGTGGATCGCCACCACGTCCTCCACCTTGTCGGCGACGCACGTGGTGGCCAGCGGCGTGTTCCACCGGTACGCCACTGCGCCGTCCGGCCACTGGACGCCCCACACCCGCACGCCGACCCCGGACACGCCGGAAACGTCCTCGTTGCGGTACAGCACGAAGCGGCGCATCAGGCCCACCACTGCTGCCTGTAACGGTGGCGGCTTTCGAGGTGGAGAAGGCTGGGAGGTTGGTGGACGCGCCTCCCCTTTACTCTCCAGCGGTCAATGGACGTGAAGTCCGGCAGGGAGCCGACCTGACCGACACCGCCCGCGGCCGACTCCTCCGTCGCCTCGTAGGCGATGGACTGGCCTTCAACGGTGACGGAGGCGACGGCGCGCCCAGCGTCAGGCGCGAGCCGCTGCGCGAGCGCGCGCATCTCGGGGAAGTGCATGGCGTGCGCCCGGATGAACCGCCGGACCGGCTCCAGCTCAGGGTCAGCGGCAACATCCAGGCCAGAGGTGTAGACGACGGTGTAGCGGCCCGTCTCGCTACCGAGAAGCTCCTCCGGGGTCGCCGAGATGACCTCACGTACCGGCGGGTGGGTAACGTCCCAACGCCCATCCCAGCGAGGGAACAGGCCGGTGTCGGTGTATGTCGCCGGGGTGATCGGCCGCCCGAGGTAGGACTCCACGTCGGCCTGCGCGTCCCGAATGACGGTCTCCACGATCCACCGGTCGCCCTCGTCCAGCGGCAGCGGCAAACCGAGACGCCGCGCGAGGTCGCTGACACTGACGACCAGCGGCGGCGGGGCGGGAGTACTCATGCCGCGGAGGTTTCCAGGCTGCGCCGGTTAAGGTCGCGCTCTTCCGGTTGCAGCGCAGTGGATCGCCGCCACGTCGCTCAACGCCCGCCCCCAGTCCCGAAAGGCGACGGCGCGGTCGTCGATATAAGCGATTGCCGGGAGTTTGCGCCCGGTGACCAAGATCCGGTCCCGCTCGTGCCAGAACCTCAATGTGCCCTGATCTGCGACCGCGGGGATTTCGGTGGCCAAAGTGATCCACTTGGCGACGTGTTCCAGCGGCGTCCGGCAGGTGAGCACGTAGACGGCAAATCCGCGCATGAGGTTCCGGAGTGCCGAGGTTGTCCCAGGAACGAGACCGCCGTAGATCGTGCCGTCCGCCCACCCTTCCTCGTAACTATGAATCACCCCGTCGAAGTCGACCGCCACGGTCGCCACGAGTGGCCCCCTCAGGAAAGTAAGGGGGCGCGGCATTGCTCCCACCCCCAACGGAAGTTCGCCGCGCCCCCGCTGCGCCAGGGTCCCGCCCACCCCACTAGTAACGGCACCCCTCGCGCACTTGGACTTCAGGACTGTGACGGGCTGCTCATGTGCTCCCGGTAGTGGTCCTGAAGTTGCTTCGCCTGCCATACGGGGACCTCCTGGCCCGCCGCGAACAGGATGTGAGTGGCGAGCCGGGAGGAGTTTTCGGTGGCGTACTCCTCGATGACCTTCTGCTTGACCGTCGCGGTCGTCTTCGGGTCATCCCCCGCGGGGAACTCGAAGATCTCGTCAACGGAAAGCTCGCGCGGCTCGGCGTCATCGGACAGCAGTCGCCGGTGGTTGAACCCGGTGATTGACCGCAGTGCCGCGTTGGCCGCCACGTTGTTGGTTGTGGATTCCGGGTGGCCGTCTGCGGGCTGACGCTGGGCATACCGCTCTGGCGTCTCGATCGGCGCCGCGGCGGTCGCCAGGGCGGCCTCCGGCGCCTGCGGGGCGGCTTGTTCCGCGGCCGGAGTCGCGGGCGCGGCCTCGGGTTCAGAGGTGTGGGCGTCCTCCGCCGCGGCAGCTTTCCGGTTGGTGCGTTCGGCCACGTCAGCTCTCCCCCTGCTTCACGGCCACATGTCGCGAGCAGGCTAGGAGGGGGGCGGCGGTAAGGTCGCGCCCTAACGCAAGTAGGGCCCCCGCGCGAGGGCCCTACTTGTCATTCGTCGAGTTCACAGCGGGGATGCCAAGATCTGCTTGGGACGTAGGGGCATGGCCGCTGCCGGTGCCAGCATTCCGGGCAGGAGTCGATCACGGCGGGTTTGCATGGAATGGCCTTTTTGCGCTGCCGCCCGCTTCGCGGGCGAAGCGGGCACCCTCGGATCAACTTCACCCGGCGTATTACTGGGGCCTCACAGGATGGCTTCTGAGCGGTCAGGGTACCTCCAGGTGGGTAGTGGCGTTGTGCGCCCCCGAAAGTTACCGGTAGCGATCAGCAGATCACATTTAGCTAGATCCGTCAGGGCGTTCGCACGCATTCGTTGAGTTTCAGCAGCGTTTCCCCGACTGTTCCCAGGTTCGAGAAGGCGACGTCGAGATGCCCGGGGAGGACGAGGCGGACTCCCGCCTTCACCTGAGCGGATTCGACCCCCGGCGCGGGGTCTGCGTGTGCGGGTGACCCGGTTGCCACGCCGATTGCGGCGAGGACGACTGCGACGGCTAGACACTTGATCATGAACGCCTCCAGTTTGGACGGACACAGCGTCGCCAAACCGTAGATGCGGAGGTTACTTGCGTCGCGTGCCAGTTGTGCGACACGACCAGATGGGGTGAAAATGAATGGCCGGGCCCGCCGAGCGACCGGAGCCCTTATTCGGTTATGGGTGTAATTGGGTGGGGTGTAGGGCGCGGGCCCGGCCATTCACGTCTAGTCAGCGCGGCAAGCGCGCCCAGTCGACGACCGCGAGTGCTTGCAGGCGGTCGGGGTCAAGCCCGAGCTGCCGCATGCGATCCACGTAAATGTCGTCCTGAATCCCCTCGCCGATGAGCGCGAGGTTCAGCTCTGTCCACCGTCGAGACAACTCCGCGACGGCGTCGCGCCCGCCGAGGCGTTCGACGCCCCGTTCGGCGCGACGGGGAAGCGGCAAGTCGGCGGGCCCGGCGGAAAGGGCTATGGCCAAGTCGCCGTAAGGCAGTTCCGGTTGCGCAGTATCCGCCATATTCGCTCCCGAAATGGGGGTTAATGCCCGCTGCTTCCCCTCGGAAGCGGCGTATCGTCAAGGTAGCATGTACCTCTTGGCCGTACAAGCTAAAGCGTAGGCTGAAGGCGTACGAGCCGTAATCACCCATACAGTGGAGAGGCGAGAGAGAGGGAAGTGATTCATGACCCCTTCCAATCCGGACAACAAGCACCTTTATGAGCAAATAGCCGACGAACTACGCAAACAGATTGACTCGGGAAACCTGAAGCCCGGCGACCCCCTCCCCTCCGAAGCAGACCTACAGGCCAAACACGGAGTCAGTCGCCAAACCGTCCGGCTCGCCTTCCGGAACCTCGCCCAGGAAGGCCTCATCTCCGGCGGCCAGGGGCGACCGCGGACCGTCAGAACCTGGGAGCCTCTCCGCTGGCGCCTATCAGCCTTCGAGTCGATCGCCCGCCACGCCGCCGGAGACCCCGCCAGCGACCAGTGGGCCGAAGACGTCAGAACCCAGGGGCGGGAACCGCGACAGGACGTGGAAGTCGCCATCGTCTACCCACCCCCGCGCGTCGCCGAACTCCTCGGCGTCGACCCCGAGACGCCCACCGTCGCGCGGCGGCGAATCCGCTACGTCGACGGAGCGCCTTTCGCCCTCGCCACGAGCTACTTCCACGAAGAAGACGTCCGCGGCACCCCCCTCATGCAGCCCAAAGACGTCTCAGCTCCCGGCGGCGTCCTCGCCAGCATCGGCCTCGTCCAGGCGCGCTTCATCGACGAAGTCCACGCCCGGATGCCCACCCGGGCGGAAGCTGACGCACTGGACATGAGCCCCGGAACCCCCGTGGCCGAGCACATCCGCACCGGCTACGACTCCCAAGGCAAAACCCTCAGAGTAATGATCACCATCGCGCCGGGAGACCGGTACATCCTCGTCTACGAACTGGATGCTTCATGACCAGATACACCATCCGCCCCGCCACGCTTTCCGACCTCCCCGCCCTGTACACCCTCCGCACCGAAGCCGAACAGTGGCTGGCCAAAGCAGGAGTCACCCAGTGGACCCCCGAGTGGCACGACCGCGCCCGCCAGCTCATCCGCAAAAACGTCGAAGACGGCGAAAGCTGGGTCATCTGCGACGACGGCCAGATCGCGTCCACATGCCGGATAGCCGGGCCGGACCTCGACTTCTGGAACGACGCCGACCACCTGGACGACGCCGACCACCTCTACAAGCTCATCGTCGCCCGTTCCCACGCCGGAACCGGCCTCGGCGACGCCATCATCGACTGGGCCTGCGACCGCGCCCAGGCCCGCGGCCGCACATGGTTGCGCATCGACATCTGGCGCACCAACAACGGCCTGCGGCGCTACTACGAGAAGCGGGGATTCCGGTACGTACGGACCGCAATCGTCCCCGGCCGCAACTCCGGACTTCTCCTCCAGCGCCCCGTCGAACTCCGCACTGCCCCCGCCAACATCCGCCTCGTCGACGACGGCGACGACAAGGGGGGCGAAACGATACTCCCCCTTCAGGCAGCCGCCAGATAAGCGTTACTCGACGCAAACCTGGGGTAAACAACCCAGTGCCAGTAAGCAAAACATGAAGGCCGTCCGGTTCCCCCGACCGGACGGCCTTCATGTTTTGCCACCATGACCCCATGAGCCTTCCCAGACCGCGGCTCACCATGACGACCCGGCTGGTCCTCGACGAGCTTGCCGATGCCGCGCCTCATGAGGCCCTATGGGGTTACTCCATCTGCCGGACAACCGGCCTCCTGCCGGGCACCGTGTACCCGATCCTCGCCCGGCTGGAGCGCATCGGATGGGTAGCCAGCGGCATGGAGCCGGAACTAGCTCAAGGCCGACCGCGCCGCCGCATCTACGTGCTCACCGCGGCCGCTCGACGCCAGTACGAGGACATCCGCGCGGCCCGCGCAAAGTCGGCGTAATGAACCGGAAGGTCTTGGTCAGATTCGGCAGGCGTGAATGCTTGTCGTCAAAATCGCCCGAGCGCCGACCCTTTCGAGTTGGTCCATGATGTTCTGCGCCTCTTCCGCCAAGACCATGGCCCGTACCGCCACCCACCCTTCGCGGTGCAACGGCGACACCGTCGGCGACTCCAGGCCGGGGGTGAGCGCCACCGCGGACTCGACCTGCTCGGCGGGGATGTCGTAGTCCATCATCACGTACCGGCGGGCGACTAGAACGCCCCGCAGGCGCCGCAAGAACTTCTCCTCGGCGTCGCTGGCGGCCCCGGCGGCGGCCGGGCGGACCACGATGGCCTCTGACGACATGATGGGCTCGCCGAACACCTCCAGTCCTAGCGCCCGCAGCGTGCCGCCGGTCTCCACGACGTCGGCGATGCAGTCGGCCACGCCCAGCTTCAGCGATGTCTCCACGGCGCCGTCCAGGCGAACCAGGTGGCCCGGCTGTACACCGCGCTCGGCGAGGTACTTGGCGACGACGCCCGGGTAGGCCGTGGCGATCGTCTTGTCCGCTAGGTCCTCCACGCCCCAGACGGCGCCGGGGACGCGAGCGAATCGGAACGTGGAGTAGGAGAAGCCCAGCGTCAGCACCTCGACGGCAGCCGCATCGGAGTCGAGCAGCAGGTCGCGGCCGGTGATGCCGATGTCGAGCTTGCCGGAGCCGACGTAGATGGCGATGTCGCGGGGGCGCAGGAAGAAGAACTCGACGCCTGCGTTGTGGTCGACGACGACGAGCTCCCGGGAGTCGGCCCGCTGACGGTACCCGGCCTCGCGGAGCATTTCCGAGGCGGGGGCGGACAAGGAGCCCTTGTTGGGGATGGCGATTCGGAGCATGGCGCTTCCCTTCGACGAAGTGGGATATCCCTGTGATCGTGTCACAGCACGACGGCGGCCCCGGGGAATTTCGCACCGCCCCGGGGCCGCCGTCGCGCATCCTCACTCGATCGGTTCGCCCGCCTCGGCGCTCGCGGAGAACAGCGCCTCAAAGTCGCCGGGCGCCAGGTAGCGGGTGTACACCGGGTCGGCCGTGAGCGCCCCTGGCCCGCGGCCGAGGAACCGCGACTCCAGGAACATCAGCCGCCGCATCCATTTGGCGTGGACGCGGCGCCGGACGATGTCCAACGTCTCCCCGGCGGCCAGGCTGCGCAACGCCCGGGTGCTGACGAGCCGGTTGGTGTCGAGCACCCGCAGCCGTCCCGCGGTGTCGAACGCCACGTTCGTCCACCGCGGGTCCAAGATGTCCACCAGGAGTGTCTCCTCGAACCGGGCGTGCAGAAGCTGGCTGCGGGTCCGCAGGATGAACTCCTCCACCTGCGCCAGCCGGGCCGGGTCAAGGTCGCCGCCGCGGACCTGGTTCAGCGGCCGCGAGAAGTCCACCTCCGCCCACTCCTTCACCAGGAGCGCCTCACATATGTGAGCGCCCTCGCAGGGGACGAACAGCCGCTGCCAGGGGATCAGGCCCGGCATCGCCGCGTACGCGCGCACCAGGTAGGCGTACTCCTCGCGCACCTTGTCCGGGGTGAGCTCGGGGCAGTCCGGCCGGAACACCTGCACGCACCACCGGCTTCCGGGGCGCCGGTACACGTCGCTGTGATTGCCGAACCCGACCCGCTCGTACCTGGCACGAGTGGGTCGGGGGGAGGGAGTTAGGAGCGTCATGCGACACCCACCGAGGTGATGGCGGCCTCGTAGCCGCTGACCATGGCCTCCAGGGTGAAGCGGGAGGCGCTGGCCCTGGCCGCTCGCCCCATCCGCTTCCGCAGGTCGTCATCGTGAAGCAGCGGCCCCAGGCGGAAGGCGATGGCGTTCGGGCTGTACGGCGGGACGAGCACGCCGGACTCCCCGTGCTCGATGTACTCCAGCGGCCCGCCCTGGTTGGTGGTGATGACCGGCACGCCCGCGAGCATCGCCTCCAAGTTGGCGTACCCGAACGGCTCGCCCTTGCGGGAGGGGTGCACGCACACGTCGGCGCCGACGTAGCAGGCGGCCACCTCGTCCTGGGTGAGTTCGTCGAGCAGGAACACCGACCCGTTGAGGTTCCGCTCAGCGATGAGCGCCGCCAGCGCCTTCTCAAACCCTGGCTCGCGGGTGTCGAGGAGGCCCGCGCCGTTGATGACGACGCAGGCGCCGCCGATCGCCCCGTCTTCGGCCAGGCGGCTCGCAGCTCGGATGAGGTCCTCGGCCCCCTTCCACTCCACCCGGCGGGCGGACATCAGTACCACGCGGCGCCCCCGGGGGACACCGTTGCGGGCGCAGACCTTCTCCCAGAGGTTCAGCTTCTCCGCGCGCCGCAACCGGGCCTCGAACCCTTCCACGTCCATCCCGTTGAGCACCGTACGGATGGACCACTTGGGAACCCCGGCGTCGATGAGCTCGGCCCGCACCGCCGCCGACACGGCGATCACCGTGACGGGCGAGCCCGCGCAGATGCGGTCAGCCAGGTAGCCGAAGCGGCGGGCGAATTCGGGGCCGGTGTCGTTGACGACGCCGGTCAGCGGGATCGGCTTCCAGCCGTACTCGCGGGCCTTGAGAAAGGCGATGAGGGGGTTGATGGACTGCGCCAGGATGTGGTCGGCGCCTTCGCCGGAGGCGGCGCAGGAGTACTGGCCAGCCAGGTTCTGCCAGATGGGGTTGTCGAACTCGTCGATCTCGTCCTCGTAGAAGCGCTGCACCTTCTCGCGGTCTTTGAGGTCGTTGGTCCGTAGGTGCTTGGGGAACTGCGTGCCGATCTCGCGGACGCTGACGTTGACCCCCTCGGGGGTGAGCGTCATGTAGGGGCCCATCGACTCCCGGGCGCCGGTGATGGTGACGCTGAGACGGGTGTCGGGGTGGCGGCGCGCGAAGCCGCCGATGAGCTGGTGGGTTCGGGTGACCATCCCGGACTCGCGGGTGTTGCGCTGCCCGGCGTTGGTGACGCCGCGCAGGTCGTAGCCGCAGATGAGGAGCGATTGCGGGAACGTGGAGCGGGTCATGGCTCTCCTAGCCAAGGTGCCCGGTCGCTCACCTGCCGCCATCGTATGCCGGGTACTTAGTCGGCGCACAGTGACTACCCGGATGCAAACCTGTAGCCAGGAATGAGTTCCGATGGCATTACCGTCCCGGGAATTGAACAGGCCCTCGCCGGTGCGGGCGAGGGCCTGGACGAGCCCCGTGCTACAGGGACGTGCGCCGAATTTAGTCACCTATGATCTCATCGGCAACCGTTTCCTCCGGTTACACTCCCTTACGGGAAGCGAAATCCGACAGAGCTGGATAATCGTTACGCCGGGGTGGTGAGAGTCCCAATCAGGAACGATTCGGGACGATCCACCACCAATCCCAGGCGCTCCTCGCAACGCACCGTTACGGCGTTGCGCTCGAACATATCCCGGTTCTCCGTGCTGACCTGGATGTTGACCTGCTCGCGGTCGTAGATCTTGGCGCCGGTTCCGAAGGCGCCCATGACGAACTTGCCTTCCTGAATGACCGGCGTGTCGACGACCGGCAGGCGCCACAGGCGCTTTTCGCCGCCGACGGCAACGTTGACCGCGAGCCGGTAGGCGCCGGTGTCGTCGCGCTCCAGCTCCAGGTCTTCCCAGTCCAGCGGGTGCATGACGACGCCGCTCGGGACGTAGTAGGCGAGCATTACGCGAGTAATGGCCCGCCGAATCTGCGCGGTTCGGGGGTCGGCGGAGTCGCCGGTGTAGGTTTGGACGCCCGGAGTGTTGAACAATCCGGTCAAATTGTCCCCGATGCCGTCGCCGTACAAGATCTGCGCATCCTCGACGAGCTTGACGCCGTCGATCATGTCCCTGTCGATCAGCCCCCTCATGCGGGGCTCGTCGGCCAGGGTGTTGCGATGAACGTACATAATGTGGGCAATCGTGGCGATGGGGTACGTAACCGGCACGATCTGGAGGTCCGACCGCGGCTTGAGGCCATACACGTCGGTCGGCCCGCCCGTCGGGGCGCTCACGCCGTCGGCGGCCCGCCGCTCAGGCACAACCGCGGCCCGGTTGGTAAACCCGACTTCACGGATGCCGTAGAGCAAGTTGCTCGTGGTGGTCTCGGACGGGAAAAGGTCCCGAACGCGACCGGGGCGGATCATGCGCGGCGTCAGGCCCAGGTCCGTCTGCGACCCCAGCGCGGGCAGCGTGATGTTGCCCGCCATCGCGCTGTAGATGTCCTTGAGCTGGAGGGCCTGCTGGAAGGTCCCGATGCCCCGCTCGAACGTGGCGACCTGGCCGAAGTTCCGGAACCCGCTGGCCTTCATCTCCTGGAAGGCCTCGGACTCCAGGAACATCTCCGACAGCGCCTTGGCGCCCATGATGGTCGGCCGGGCGGTGTTGGCGGCGTCGGCGGCCGCGGCCGGGACGCCCTGCTCGGGCTTGCCGAGGAACTCGAAGACGCCGTAGGCCTTCTCCTCGGTCATGATGTCCTGCTTGATCTTCTCGGCGGCGTTGACAGCCTTGACGTAGGCGTCACGCTGCTCGGTCGAGACCTCGACGTTGTTGCCTTCGATCTTGAAGGCCGCGGAGATCTGCTCCAGCTCCGCAGCCTTGGCCTGAAGGGCGGTGTTGAGCTCCTTCAGGCGATCCTTGATTGCCGTGGCGGCAGCCATGTGTCCTTGCTCCTGGCGAACAGCGGCCCGGGGCGCTAGGGGAGCGCGTGGCCGCAGCGAAGCGGGGTGGTGTCCGCCGTTCGCCTGGTCAGCACCAGGACGACACGATCGTGGAGAAGGTAAAACGGCCAATTGGGTAGTGTCGCGCCCTACCGGCTGCGGGTTGTCGGAGGCGGCCTCTACGATGACGGCCTCACCGTCTCCGACCCCTGATGGAGCCGAGATGTTCGTGCGGGACTGCGCGGCCCTCGTGAAGCTGGCGACCGGCGGCGCGACCGTCCCGGGCCGAAGCTACCCCGGGGAACTGCCGCTGATACTGCTGCCCTGGTACTGCTATACGGCCGACGGCGGCCACAGCGTCGTCGTCGCAGTCAAGTCGCTGTACGAGCCCGGCGGCGACCCGGCGGCGTTCCTTACGGCGGCGCCGGTGAAGGCGGTGCTGCGCGCGATGAACCGCCGCGAATGCGCGGTGGAAGACGGCTACCTGGTGTGCGACCTGTACCACCACCCCGCGTGCGGAGTGGTGACAGCGGCCGACGATGACGAGTTCTGACAGGCGCGACACGCCGACACCGGAAAGTCACTAAGTACCCGCTCAAACGACGGGCCTTCGCTATCGTCTGTCACGTCGCATTCTCGACCGGGAGCTTGCTGGTCGAGTCGGACGCGCAGGAAGCCTGAGCGGAGCCCGCTTCACCTCAGGGGGACCCCTGCCGTCCAACGGGGAAGTCTCCCCGGGGCGTTGCCGGGGATTCAGGCCCGACGACGACGGCGGCGCCCCGGGGAGATGCCCCCGTATATGTAGGGGGGCGTGCGCGGCGTTTCTGAGGGGTTACGTCGCGCACACAAACCACACCGCATGCGCATCGCTGTGCTCCCGAGGCTCTCACATGCGCATGCGGTGTCCTCCTGCTACGAACGGGCGTGCGCCTCGGCGACCAGCCGGTAGCCCTTCGCCAAGATGTCCGGCGGCAGCAGCACCTTGCCGTCGATCGGGGCTTCAGCGGGCGGCGGCGCTTCAGCCTCCTTCGGCTTTTCCGGCTGGCCGATCTCAATGCCTGCGGCCCGCAATACTGCCACCAGGTTCTCCACGGCGGCCTTGAGGCGCGTTGCGTTCACTCCGCTCAGCACGCGCCCCGCCTTCTCCTCCGGGTAGTGCGCAACGAACGCCTTCACCGCGCCCGCAACGTCATCGACCATCCCCGGGAACGGCAGCAACGCCTCCCCCTCGCCTTCGGTCCCGACGACGAGCTGCACTTCCGTCGGCGCGCCCACGAGGAGTTGCTTCTGTTCGGCGGTGAAGCCGTACGGCACTTCGTAGGAGGCGGCGCCGGAGTCGGCGGAGTACGCCGTCAGGACAGCCCGCTCCGGCCACGTTCCGAGAACTTCGACGTGATCGACCTTGAGCTGGGCGGCGGCGTGCTGGCGGATCTGTTCGCGCAGCTCCTCATAGCTACCGGGCAGGTAGGGGAAGTGCTTGGACTCCACAACCTCCGGCGCGGTCGGCTCCTGCGACGAGGGCGCGTCGTCGGCCTTGCGGCCGCCCTCGTGGGCGTGCGGCCCCGGCCACTCCCCGGTCGCTTCCTTGTGCAGGTTGGCGCAGAAGCCCTTGGCTTTGGCAGGGTCCATGTGCTTCCCGGCGATCCGGACGCACCTCTCCCAATCGCCGCCGGTGCCCCAGCGGATCTGCGCGGCGCCCTCACCCCGCAGATACCAGCGCTTGAGCTGGGCGACGGACCGCTCGTCTTGAGGGGTGTCGGACACGCCGGGGGCGCCAGCCTTGGATTCCTTCGCGGGCTCCTCTTCCTGTTCCTGCCCTTCCTGCTCTTCCGGTTCGGCGGTTTCCGTTTCGGAATCTTCAGCGGCACTCTCATTCGGGAGCGCCGGGGCGTCGTCGGGAACCGTGGAGGCCGCCTCGAAGTCAGGGTCGGCCAGCGCCTGGACGTGCAGTTCGTCCTCCAGGTCGGCGGGGCCGTCCAGACTCCCCGGCTCGGCGACCGGCGGGTCAGGCTGGGCGGGCGGTTCCTCCGGCGGCGCCGCAGACGGGTCGCGGTCGGGCACCGGCTCACCGTCTGCGGCGTCGAGCTCCTTCACGCTCAGCGTCCCCGACATGCTGTTGGCGCCGAACAACACAGGGCTGTACTCATACAAGTCGATCTCTTTGATGTGGCGGACGCCGTCCTTGCGGGTCGAGCCGTCCCGCGGGACGCGATAACCGATACTCCACTCCGCCTCCGACGTCTCGGAGAAAAAGCGGACGTTGGAGAAGGCATCGCGCCCCTCACGAGTGTCGAGGTTGAAACGGGCCTTCACCCACAGCGCGCCCGCGTGCGACGGCCAGGGGTGGCCGTCCTTGGTGGTCGTCGGCAGCCGGGGGTCACCCGGCATGAGCTCCTCGATCGCCTCCGTGCGCGCGACCCAGCGCTGCCAGTCGTGGCTGAAAATGCCCTTCGGGCGGCGCCGCGCGAGCGTCTTGGCGTAGCTGCCCGGCTGAATGACGTCGTTGTCGGAGTCGACAACGCCGGTCACGGAGACAATGGCCTCGACGAGGCCGGTCTCCTCGTCAGCCTCGATAAGCCCCGCCGCCTCCGACGGGCTGGCGGTGGACGCCTTGTACTCAAGGCCCGGCGTCCGCGGGGCCGTCTTGACCGACACCAGCGCTTCTCCCTCGCACGACACGGGGGTGGGCGCGCGTATTCGGCAAGGTAAGGACGCATGGTCGCTAAGGTCGCGGCCTGGTTAATGGCGAGGACCCCGGCGGCGAAACGAAGGCCACCATGCGGTGACACCTCGCCGGGGTCCTCGGTCGGCTAGGCGGACTCAGGAGTAGGTGAATCCGCCGGTCTTGGTGGCCGAACCGCCGCTGGCGGTGACGACGACGTTGACGGCGCCCGCGGCGTGCGCCGGGGTGACGCACTTCAGAGTCGTCGGGGTGACGATGTTGACGCCGGTGGCCGCGTTCCCGCCGAACGTCACCGTGGTGTCCAGGGTGAAGTCCTTGCCGGTGATGGTGACGTTGGTGCCACCCGCAGCCCCGCCGGTGGCCGGGGAGATGGCGCTGATGGCGGGGGCGGTGAACTGCCCATCCCATTCCGACTGGCGGATGATCTGCCCCTCGTAGAAGCGGATCTGCCGCTCCCGAGTCGGGTAGTTCGTGCCCTCGTAGGGGCTTTCCTTGTACACCGGGATCAGGACCTTCACCTGCGGGTCGGCTTCGCTTACCGACTCCAGCACCGTGCCGCCCGGCGTCTTACCGAGCACAGTCCCATCTCCCTTGACCAGCGTCATGTCGCTGCCCCTCTCGCAGGCGTGCCGTACGGGGGTGGCGTGCAGGATGCTCGCAAAGCGCCGCCGCTAACGTCGCGACCTGCCCTGGCTGCGGTCGCGCCAGACGACGCAACGGTCCACGATGACAACGGCGACGATGAGCGCGCCGACGAACATGCGGGTGTCTTCGATGAGCTCGCCGCGGCGGGTCCGGTCCAGCGTCTGACCGGCGGTAGCCACGTCGACGAGCCATGCGGGCAGCAGTGCCCAGACCGTCGTCACGAATGAGGCGCCAGCCAGGAACCTCAAGGCGTTACGCCAAGTACTTAGCCTTCTGATCATGATGCTCTCTGGTCGGCTCGCACAACTGACCCCGGCGGGGCCGGTACGAACTGCCCGGTGGCGCGCGCGCGATGGACCAGCCAGCACCGGCAGTTGCGGGTCTCCCCGGGCGGCCCAAGCGGGTCGCCGGGGTAGCGCAATAGCGCGGCGCCGACGTCAAACGACTCGCCGACCGGGCGAATCTGCCCAGCAGCCCCCTTGTGGGAGTGGCGCACTGTCGCATCCCCACGGGTACGCCACGTCCTGTCGATGAACTTACCGGGGTTTACCACAGTGATGGCATCCGCCGCGGCATCCCGCGCCCCCGAGATGGCCGCCGTCGCAGCTTGCGTGGCTACGTTTTCCGACCATGCCGGGATACGTCCGGCCTCGCTGCGCGCGGTCAGAACCAGGGTGTCAATGTCGACACCGTCGGCGTCGGCCGCGGCCACCCGCTCCGCTATGGCGCTGGCGTGGCGCCGGGCGGCGTTCCCGACCATGGCCACCACCTCCTGGACGGTCGTCGCGACCGCCCCGGCGCCGATCAGCGTGTCCAGTACGGGAGTGGGCGATTCGGGGGCCAGCTCGGCGGCCAGGGCCGCGGCGGCGGTGACCGCGGCGGCTTCCACGAGCGGCCGGGCCGCATCTTCGGCCTCGCTAGCCCACCGGTCGGCGTCAACCGCGACAACCGCGTCGAGCTGCTTGGTGCCCACCCCCGTGTCCACCTCGTAGCGGGCCACCCAGTGCCTGGTGCCCTTGCGCGCCTTGGGGGAGGCCAGGCGCGCCGCGGACCGCTCGACCAGGCGGACACCCAGCCCGGCCAGCGCCGCCGCCAGGGCGACCTCCAGCCGGGCCCGCGCGGCTTCGTCCGGGGCCGACTCTACGGCGGCCGCCTTGGAGTCGCCGGTGCGGATCAGCTTCATGACCGGCCGGGCGACCGGCGCGGCCTGCCCCCCGCCGGGCAGCGCGGCAAGCGCCTTCTGCCCCGCGGGGGAGCGCCCGGCGGACGCGCCGGGCGGCAGCGGCTTGGGGTTCCGGCCACCGGGAAGGTCGGGGCGGCCGGGCGGGACCGGCCGGTTGCCATTGCCGATCTGCTGCTGCTGGGCGGTTGTGCCGACCGGCGGCGCCAGGCGCTGCGCCTCCTCGAACTTCTTCATCGCCTCCTCGTCCAGGGCCTTGGCGTCCTTGTCGGAGGTGGGGACGAGCTGCTTGCCGGAGGTCACCCACAGGGACCGCGCCCGCGGCATGTCGAACGGCTCCCGGCCGGACAGCTCACGGTATTCGTTGATACTGATCAGCCCAAGCTCGTACTCCTTGCGCGCCTCGTCCCGGCGGGCGATGGCCGCGCGCTGGAGCACCTCGACGTGCGACAAGTCAAAGGTGCCTTCGAGGTCGTCGTCGCTGTCCTCGTCGAACCCCGTGAGGAGGAGGTTCAAGAACGGCGGCATCGTGATCGTCCAGTAGGCGTAAAGCTCGGCGTCAGCGTTGTCGAACGTGCGCTCCGCCGCGTGGCCTAGCAGGGACTCCGGCACGCCGAAAGCCGTCAAGATCTCGTTGCGGGCGGACTTGGCCATCGCCTCATACGCCATGTCGCGCGGCCGGGTCGCCAGGTCCACGTACGACACGTCGCCAGCGATAACGGTCAGCTTGCCCGCCTCGGTCGGCCCCTTGCCGAACTTGTCCTCAATGCGGTCCATGTCGGACTCGTCGAGCTCGCCGCCGATGGCGATAACCCCGCCAGGCCTTGCGTCGTTACGCAAGAACGCAACATTGTACAAACGGGCATAAAAGTCCAGTTCGACGCTCAGCCCCGCCGCCTCCAGCGGCGTCACTCCGCTGAATGGATCTAGCGGGTGAGGCTCCCGGAACCAGCGGACGTTCTCCGGGTCGATCCGCCGCGTCGTGCCGTCGGACTGCGTCAGCTCGTAATGGCTGATGAGCTGGTCACCGTTACCCGGAATGATTTTCATGCGGCCGGGCGGCAACAGGTCCATGCGCACGATGTCGCCGCCGCGGCTTCTGGTGACCTCGACGAACGCGCCCTTCTTGCTGAGCAAGATCTGAGACGCGAGGCGCTTCCTGAACTGCCTGCCTGTTTCGAGAGGGTTGGCCCTTTTGTTGAGCACGCGCAGCAGCGGGTGATCGTCGACCAGGTCGCCGTCCTGCTTCAGCTCGAAGGTGAGCTGGGAGGAATGCCCGGCGATGGCTTCGACGGCCTTGTGAACGTAGATGATCCGTTCGTAGGCCTCGCTGACGGCCCGCTCCACCGGCCAGGGTCGGGCGCGGTAGCCGCTGTAGACCCCCGCGGCCGAAAGGGCGGCGTAGTAGTCGGCGAGGACTACCTTGCTGGCATCGCGCGGCCCGGCAGCGGCCCCCCGGTTGGCAGGCCACAGCCGTTTGACCGCATCACGGATTTGCACCGGCCCCCTCCCGCCGTCTCACGCTGGGAAGGTAGGGGGCCGCAGCCGCTTAGGTCGCGGCGTAAGCAACGGCGACCGGGCGCTTCAGGCGTGATACGGTCGCGAGGGTTTTGGCATTCTCCCGAAGAAACGCCCGATCCCCGCGCAGGACCAGTGCCGGGGGGTGAATCGGGCGTTTTTTCGTGTCGTCATCCGGCGGCGACCTCCGGGCCTTGGTCGCAACCGAGCAGCTCGCAGTTGTGGTTGTGCGTGCGCTTCTTGCGTTCGCCGATCGGCCCGCCCCGCAAGTGCTCGTTGGACTCGGCGGCGACGCACGGCTCGCCGACGACGTCTTCATAGGGGCGGCGGCACTGAGTGCAGTACACCTCCAAGACCTCGATCTTGGTCTCTTTGGGTACCCGGATGGAGTGGCGCAGGACGGCGCGCCGAGCCTGACGTTCGGTTCCTCGAACGATCGCGGCGAAGTCCCAGACGTGGTCCTCGCTGTAGTCGGCCACGGGCATGGAGTAGTGCCCTCCCAAGGGTGGAATTGGTATGCGGCGCCGTAGCGCCGAATGGTGGACCCCTGGGGTGGGCGTAGGGGGCGAGCAGACCGGAGTGGGTCCGGCCTTTGCGGAGGTGGGTTACCGGCTATCTGAGGACACGGTAGACCCGGCCGCGTAGGGTTGCGTACCCCCGCGAAAGCGTCGCCGGTAAAGATTCCCTAGCAGACGATGAGCTTTGCCTTTTTCTTCTTCCGGCTGCCGTGCGGCTCGTAGACGCTCAACAGCACCGCCTCGCCGCGGTCAGGGGAAGAAAGGCCGCGCTCGCGCATCGACTTCTTCGACTCGATGACGGTGAACCCCGACGGGTTGGTGCCCATGTTGGGGGCGCGGAGCTGCGCGAGGGCGCGCCGGTCGACGCGCAGCCGTAGCACGCCGGAGCCCGAACCGCGCGGCTGGATGAGCGCCCGGAGAGCCAGCCACATCTCGTCCCGTTTGCGGTACGGCCGGAGCGTGGCGATGTCGGGCTCGCGTTCGGTCTTCTCCCGCACGTCGACTGGGACGATTTCGGCGTGGTGGAGCTCTTCGGTGCCCCAGGCGGTCAGCGTTCCGGCGACGCCCCAGCCGATACCAATGGCGTCGATCTTCACACGGACGGGCGCCGTGGAGTCCAAGGCCTCCCGCAGCGCTTCCGCCCTGTTGATCTCCCGCAGGACTACCCCGGCGACGTCCGTGCTGTTGGCGTTGGCCGACCCGACGCCGACATACTGCACCGTCACAAGGTCGCCGACACACCTGGAGATCACGAACTCGTCGCCGCCGTCGGCCGCAACGTCGACGCCGAGCCGAATCCACGCGCCCTTGCGGACCGCCCACTGCTCGGTTTCGTCCAGCAGCCCCAGGTCGCACAGCCGGACCGTGTCGTGGTCGTCAGGCTCTTCCGCGGCCGCGGCGGCGTCCACCCACGCGGCCGGGAGCGCCCGCGACGGGCCGCCCTTCGGGAACCTCGCGAAGACCTTGGCCTGGCAGTAGTTACTGTCCTCGCCGTGCTCGGCGAGGGTGTCGCGCACCCAGTCCTCGTCCACCAGGTGTGTCGCCACGGCGTGCTCGGGCACCTCATCCGGGCAGGACCGGCACCGCGGCGTCTTCTCCCCGGACAGGTTCGGCGTCTCATAGGCGTCGATCGGGATGGTGACGATGGAGTCGAGCGCGCACAGGCCCTCAAACCATGACCCCTCGTCGTCGGTCGGGGGGTTGCCGATGGCCAGCATCGACGTGTCCTGGCCGACCAGGGCCGCTCGAAGGTTCCGGCCGATGATCGGGGAGATGCCACCAGCCTCGTCCACCAGCAGCATTAGCCGGGGACTATGTATACCCTGGACGGCCGCCTCGTTGTATGGCGCCGCGGACATGCCGTAGGCGATGACAGTCTCCAGGCCCCGGGAGTCGGTCACCTTGAGCTGCGCGGTGTCCACCACACCCGGCAGGCCCGCCCGGGAGTGGGCGCGCCGGATCTCCGGCCACAACTGGCGGACGACCTGCCTCCACAGCGGGGCGATCGTCACCACTTTGGCCACGCCGATGGGGTTGGTGAAGGCGAACCACAGCGCACACCGGGCGGCCGACCACGACTTGCCGGAGTCGAAGCAGGACGGGACGGCGACGCGACGCTTGGCAGCCAGCGCGGTGAGGATCTCCCGCGGCTTGGACCACATGTTTTCCCGCAAGACGTCCTCGATGAACCCGACCGGGTCGTCCTGCCACAAGTAGAACGGCGTGCCGCCTTCCCGGGCGGCCACGGCGAGGACCTGCGCGAGCTCCGGCGCCGCCAAGGTCGACATGAACCGGCGCCGCACCGGCGGGGGAGCAGCCATCAGGTCGGCGAACAGCCGCGAGGCTTCCTTCGAGCGGCCCTTCACGTGCTCGTTGGCCGCGCCGACAACGTTCACCGCTGGGCGGCCCGGTAGCAGCCGGGGCAACGCGCCACCGTGCGGTCGGCCAGGGTGAGCGGCCCCGTCTTGCCGCACGCCGTCCGGCCGTCACGTAGCCGTCGATGAGCCCATACAGGGTCCCCGGCGCGCACCCAACGCAGCGCCGGGTGCATGACGACGCGCGAGCTCAGCTCCGCGGCGCGAGCCCGCTCGGCGCGCGCCTCAGCCAGCGATACGACCTCTCCCACGCGGCCAAATGTCGCCTGCGACCGCCGCTAAGGTCGCGGCCTGGCAATGCTCGGCTGGTCGGGGCCCGGCGCGTGACCAGTCGAACGGACATGACCCCCGCGGCCGTGCAGGCTAGGGAACGGCATCCCGCAGGAACACCACCACAACTCCGTCACATCCGGCCCGAAGTCCCAGGTGATTCCCCACGGGTCCATACCGTGATACCCGGCATGCTCAGTGCGCTTACGGGCCCGGACACGGTTACCGCAGTGCCCGCAGACGACCATGAGTTTGTCGGTGGAACACCGCCACTTGCCATTCCCGCTCGCCGACCGGGGGCGGGCCGGGTCAGAACTAGCGCGACCGGGGCGTGAGGCGCGGTGCCCGACCGCGTCGAGCAGGCGAAAGAGCGGCCCCGTCAACGACAGGGCACACGACTCGCACAGGTCGAGCTCCGCCTCCACGCCGAACAACACCACGAGGCCGGAGTGAACCGCGGGAACCTTCACGCGCCGGTCGAACATGCACTGATCGCAGAACGCCAGGATCGCGGGAATCTTCACCGGTAGTTGACCCGGCCTCGCATGGCGACGCGCATCGCCTTCATTCCGCCCGAGGTAACCCGCCCCATGCCGTTGGAGGTGTACCCGTCAGGGTAGGCGTACCGGACCCGGGAGACCGTTCCGTCGGGCTCCCAGGTCATCACCTTGAGCGCGGTACACCGGTCGCACTCCATCGTCCATTCGATCCGTCCGCCACCAAGGTCCTTGATCGAGGACTTCAGGTCGCTCCACGGGTGCCGGAGCGTCCGGCAGAGAAGATGCTCAGTCTCAAGCTGACCGGCGAAAGCCGCGACGGCTTCCACGCTTGCGAACTTCGGCTTTGAATCGGGCATGGCGCTGTCTCTCCAGGGCTTGAACTTCCACTGGCCCGGCGACGGCTTCCAACTCCCGATGAATGCGGCGTGAGTACCAGTCGCGGGGGCGCCACACGTCGACATCCGCCCCGTTGTAACGGAGCCGTTCCATAAAAGCACGCTGGTAGGGGCTGAGCCGACCCGACTCGCTTTTCAGCTCCCGGTACAAAGTGGTCCCGTAGCCGACTATCTCCAGGTCGGTGAACCCGGGGACGTAGCCGCCGGTCCCGTCGGGCAGGTGGACTCGCCATAGACCTAAGCCCAACGCATCGAGGAGGCCCCGGACCTCCCGGTCCAAGGCCTCCTCGCTCATCTGCGCCGCAAGAATGCGGTGGTACTCCTGCGCCGACACCACAGCTAGGCAACCGCCTTGACCTGGTCGGCCGCCTGGGCGGCCTTCCTGGCGCGGGGCTTGCGGCCCTGAGGGTTACGCGCCCGCTCCTCGGCTCGGCGGGCCTGCTTCCAGGCGTTGGTGGTGCCCTTGCGGATCTGGCCGATCCGCGCCGACGGGTAGCCGGACAGCTTGGCCAGCTCGGAGTTGGTCCAGACCTTGCCGAGGACGGCTTCCTCGGAGGTCATCCACTGCACCATGACCCGCATGACTTCGCGGGCGGTGGTGCCGCGCTTGTCCTGGTAGATGTACAGGTGAGTGGTCTCGCGGGCCTCGTCCTGGGCGAACCGCTCCGACCAGTACCCCTCCGGAAGGTTGTCGGCGTCCCAGCCCCTCTCCTGGATCTCGCAGTCGTCGAGAACCTCCGGAAGGTCGTTCTCGTCGTCGACATAGTCGATGGCGAAGTCGACGACACGCCGGTCCAACTTCTCGCCCTCCGGGGTGATCCAGCGCAGGATGTCCATCTTGTTCCAGCCGCACTTGTAGTGCAGTGCGGCAAGGGAGCGGCGCCGCCGTTCCCGAAGATCGTCCATCTCCTCGGTGGACCGCTTGGTCTCCCGGGCGATCCGGGAGGCGGCAACGAAGCACTCCTCCGGGTCGCGAATGTCGTTCAGCATGTCCCGCGTGGGCGGGTGCTTGTCCAGCAGCTCCAGCTTCGCCACACTGTCGAACCGGGTGGGCGTGCGAGGTGCGGAAGTAGTAGTGCCCATGAGATTCCTCCTTTTCTAGATCGCGTCGCTCGTGCAATCGTTCCTGATTGTACAGGTATTTAGCGCCAGTTCAATATTGCCGAACCGGCGTCTTTCTGCGAGACCTCAGTCGCCATGGTTCGCCTCCACGACAACGGCCGCAACCGGCACGCCCGGCACGAAGCAAACCTCAACCCGCTGCGCGTCGAGCGGTACGGCCAAAAACGGCTGCACAAGCTCCCCGTCAGGTCGTTTTACCCAAACAGCGAGCTCCTCCGTCCCCAGCCGGTGCTCGATGACGGCCGTCCCGTCGCGCAAATCGAGATCGACGAACTCCACTTTCCCCCCGGGCGGCAGCGCGCCGACGTTGGCGCATCGTGTAGTGCACCTGCACTATCGCAAGGTACAGGCCCACGTAGACCGCACCCCACACCCATACGGGCCAGCCGAGGCGACTGACGCAAATCGCGCCGCTCGCCAGGCCGAACAGCATGCCCAGGGCCGTCTCGTGGAGCCCGTACCGCCGCCCCCAGGCGACCGCACGGCTTGCCGCGGTGGGGGTGCTACTGCCAACTTCCATGGTTCTCCCTGGGACGTCCTTGCTAACCAGAGCTATCTTACAGGTACTTAGCGCGCGGGTCTAGGAAGGACTGACCGGCATCATGATGTACCGGTAGGGAACCTCGCCCCCGTTCCATGACGGCGTGAGCATGACCGGCCGTCGCGGCTCCTGCACGGTCAGCCGCGCCACCTGCGTACCGATCGCATCCAAGCCGTCCACCATGAACGACGGGTTGAGCAGCACCGTCACCTCGTCCCCCTCGACATTCGCCGCAACGGGCTCGATCAGCCGGGCCTCCGAGCCTCCCCGCAGCTCCATCCCTTCCGAAGTGATCTCCAGTGCGATGGACTCGACGGGGTTGAGCACGAGCCGCGCCCGCTCCATCGCCGCCTTCAGATCGGCGACGTCGAAGGTCGCCACCGTCCGACCCTCCGTCGGCAACAGGAACGAGGTGTACGGAACCTGGAACTGCCGGGCGAGGACCGTCGAAGTCGCGCTCCGCCCCCCGATCTTCACGCCGATGCGCCGGTGAACCTCGATCTCGTCGACCACCTCCCGGTCGCTGAGGTACACCTCTACGGAGCGCCCCTGCGCGATGCGGGCCGCATCCACCAGGAGGCGCGGCGGAACGAGCACGCAGCTCGTCAACCCCTCAGCGGAGTCGAACTCGACCAGGCGAAGCCCCATGCGATGCCGGTCGGAACCCAGGAATGCGACCTGGTCCGGCTCGAAGGTCAACAGGACGGTGGTGAGCTGGGGCGTCGATGAGTCGTTGGAGGTGGCGAATGCGACCTGGTTGACCGCCGAGGCGAAGGCGTCTCCGTCCATCGCCCCCGCGTACCGCAGGTCGCTGAACGGCGGCAGGGCCGGATACGACTCGATCGGCATGAGGGGGATCTCCAGGCGGACGCGCCCGCAGGTCACCGTGGCGACCCCGTCGTCGGCGACGACCTCGAAAGACTCCTTCGGGCTCTTGTCGAGAATCGCCTTCAAGAGCTTGCCCGGCAAAACCGCCCGGCCGGGAGAGGAGGTCACCGTCGGGACCACCGCGGCGGCCGACTGCTCGTAGTCGAACGCCGACACGTGAAGCACGCCGTCGTCGTCGACCTCGAACAGTAAACCGTTGAGGATCACGTGCGCCGCTTTGGCCGGGAGGGTGCGGGCCACCCAACCGAGGCCAGCGGCGAGGTCGCGGTACTCGCAGGTGAACTTCATGAGCTCACCTGCCCGTCCGTGCCGCCGCTGGCCGGAGTGGCGTAGATGCTGGCGATCTCGTCGTCGATGCCGATCAGCGGCACCATCACGCCGCCGTTCATCTCAACGCCGAGCACGGTCTCAGTGGTGCCGTCGTTGTTGCGGACGGTGACGAGGTTCTCCTTGAAACGGGCCATTTCCCCTCCAGGGCATGCGTCGGAATCACCGCTGGTGTCGCGGCAGGACAGGGTTGGAACTGCGCGCCGAAACGGCGAGGTCGCGGTCATGGTTCTCCTCTGCTCGCCGGGGTCGCTCGTCCCGGCAAATTGAATCTACATGTACTTAGCTCACGGGGCAAGGAATGGCTCCCTTCCCCTTTGGTTACCCGGCGGCGCCGCACTCCTCTCACGGTGCCGCCGGGCCCGTTCTAGCGTCGCGGCCTCACGCCGCGACCGGTGCGGCGTCCACGTCCTCACCGTTTCCGGGGACGGCGTCGGCCTGCGCGGCGATCTCCAGCCGGATCTCTTCCCGCCGGGCGAGAGCCGCCTCCAGGGCGGCCGCCTCGGCAAACTCGCCTTCAAGGTTCGGCTTGATCTCCTCGACCCGGGCGGCGGAATATGCGGCGTTCTCGCGCATGAACGCGGCCCGCTCAGCCGCCCGGTCTAGAACCGAGTCGAGGACATGCAACAGGTCGGCCTCGTTGCCCTTCCGGTACGACATGGCGGTAACCACAACGTCGTAGTGGCGGTTGAACCGCCGCGGGTGCGACAGCTTCACGTGCATCTCCGCCTTGTTCTTCCACCACAGCACGCTGAACTGTACGTTCACGCCGCGCCACCTCCCGGCCGACACCTCCCGCTTCTGCGCGCGGGAAGTTCGGGCGGCCTCGCCGAGCGCCTTCGCGGCTTCCTCCTCGTCCTCGACGATCGCGCCGTCGACTCGCCGGTACACGCGGTCAGCGTCGGCGGACGCCTGAACGATGTCGTCCAACAGGGTGGCCGAGGTCCGGAACTCCTCGGCTTGCGCCTGGTTGTAGGCGATTTCCGACTCGGTGGAGCGGCGGTTGCGGCTGTGCTCGGCGGCGAGGTTTTGGAGCCGCGCCACCTCCGCCTCCACCTGCGCGAGCTCCAGCAGAATCTCCTGCCCGGTGGTGACGGCCAAGATCTGGTGGTAGTCGAGCACCTGGTCGGAGGAAATGTCGTCGACCTCGCGGACGTCGGTGTCGCCGCAGAGCACCTGCCAGATGAACTCGGCTTTCCTGACCAGGGTTTGCCACATGTAGGCGTCGAAGGACCGTTGCGTGACGTACCGGATGATTTCGAGCAGGTCGCACAGGTTGCCTGGGCGTTCGCCGCGGCCGTCGCGCTGCTCTACATCCGACGGCCGCCAGGGCGCGTCCAGATGGTGGATCGCTACTAGGCGGTCCTGGATGTTGACGCCCGTCCCGGCTTTCTCCGTGGACGTCAGCAGGACGGCAACCTCCCCGTCCCGGCACTGCTGTAACAGCCGTTTGAGTTCCAAGGGGGTCCGCGCGTCATGAATGAGCCGGATCATACGGTCGGGCACCCCGGCTTCGATGAGCTGACGCCTCACCTCGCCGTACACCTGGTCTCCGCGCTCCGGGTTGGGGGTGCCGAGGTCGCAGAACACCACCTGGAGGGCGCCAAGGGTGTCGCCGAACAGCAGTCCCGCCTTCAAGTCGGGGAACGCCCGGTCTTTGTTGGCGTGGTAGATCCGCGCAACCTCCGCGACCAAGCCCTCGATCTTCCCCGGGGCGGACGGCTTCACGCCGACTAGCGGCAGCCACAGCGCCGCCTTCCGGCCGTCGGAGCACACCGACAGCATGTTGTCTTCCTTCGGCTTGACTCGGCCGCGGCGAATCTGGTCGGCCCGCCAGACCAGCTTGCCGGTGACGTCGGCGTGCTCCGGCGCCGGTTCGAACTCGCGCACCAGTCGGTTCACGATCCGCGGCCCGCCCAGCTTCAGGTGGCGGCGGGTGCGGATGTCGGCGAATTGCGACAGGCCGAGCCGCAGCTCAGGCACGTTGGTGAACCGGGCCGGGCGGCGGTGCAGCCGGAACCCGCTGCCGTCCGGCGCCACCTCGATCTTCGACTCGAAGATGACGTGTTGCCCGACGAACGCCTCGAACGCGGCCAAGCCCAGCCTGGTCAGCGTCTCCGGCGACAGGTACCGCATCAGCGTCCACACCTCCACAAGGGAGTTGCTGACGGGGGTGCCGGTGAACATGGCCAGCGCCCTACCGTGCCGATTGCGGCGCCGCAGCCACGTCGTCACCAGGAAAAGGTGCTCGGCGCGCTTGGAGGCGGGGAAGCTGAAGCCCTCCATTGCCGACGGCGCGAACAGGTTCTTGAAGGCGTGCGCCTCGTCCGCCAGGACGTAGTCGATGCCCAGCCGGTCGAAGTACAGGCCGCCGACGGGTTCGTCAGTGCTGGCTCGCAGCTCCTTGTACCGCTTGTCCAGCTTCCGGATCATCCCGGCGATGTGCTTCGCCGTCGGCGACTTCGCCACGCCGTCGACCATGACGGCCTCGGTGAGCTGGTCGATCGTATCGGCCAGGTACTCAGCCTCCAGGTCCGGGGAGACGGGGATCGCGCCGAACTGCTGGTGGGTCATGACGACGAAGTCCCAGTCGACCGCGGCGACCCGGGCGGCGAACATGGCGCGCCGCTCCTTGCTCAGGTCGTCCTTGGTCACCATGAGGACCCGGGCGGCCGGGTACAGGCGACGCAGCTCGGCGGCGGTTTGCTCCAGCAGGTGATTCGGCACGGTGATCAGCGGCTTTTTGATCAGCCCGAGGCGGCGGAGCGTCTGACTGCCCATCGCCATGATGGCCGTCTTGCCGCCGCCGACCGTGTGCCCGCACAGCACGGACGGAGTCGCGATCATCCGCGCCACCATGTCCTTTTGGTGCTGGTACGGGTTGAACCCCGCGAGCAGGCCGGGGAACGTCAGATAGGAACCGTCGAAGGTGCGCGCCCGGTGCGCGTTGTAGGTGTCGTTGTAGTACCGGCACAGCCGCGCAGTGCGCTCCGGGTCCGACCAGATCCACTGCCCGAATTTGTCCTGGAGCGCTTTCTGGCGTTCCTCGGCAACCTGGGTGGCCTCGTGGTTACGGACCCGGATCTTCTTGCCGTTCACCTTGTGCGTGTCGTAGACGACCGGCCCCGAACCGTTCAAGGCCAGCTCGATCAGCCGGACCGCGTGGACGCGGTCCGTACCGTACGTGCGGGTCGCGGCGCGAGTCTGGGAGACGGCGTAGCTTTTGACGTCCCACGTGGCCGTCACCGGGTCATGGTGGATGTCGATGTACGCCGGGTTGGTGTCGAACGTCTCCGCGATGAATGCTTGGACGTCCGAGGCGGGCACCCACGGCGCGCCCAGCCGGGCGCGGATCTCCGCCGGGCCGAGGTCTTTCGGCTGAACCTCCTCCAGGGCGCGCACGTTGCCACCCCACCGGGCCGGGTCGGCTTCCGCGGCGGCGCGGGCCTCGCGCAGCTTCACCCGCACGTCACCGGACAGGTATTCCTCCGCCGTCACCCACTCCCGGCTCCCCGGGTCGTGGAACGCCAGGCCCGCAACCTGCCCTGCGGCGTCCGCCTCGGGCACCTGAAGCAGCTCCGCTACCCGCGGCAGCGAAAACCGGCCCAGCTCGTCCAGGCACAAGGCGATGGCCTCGGCGGGGTCGTCGGCGAACGCCTTGCGTACCGGCCGCGAGTTGACCCGCCGCAGCAGGATCGGCGCCGGGGCGGCGAACAGGGTGTCGTCGTCCCATGTCTCGATCGCCAGAACCGTCACGAACCCCGGGTCGGAACGGAACCCGCCCATCGGGGGGCGCTGCCGCGTCAACGTCACCCACCGGCGACCCTCGGCGTCGCACAACGCCGGGTCGAACTCGCTCAGGTCGGCCACAGGCTTCGCCGACGGCACGGCGCGGCCTTCGAGGATGTCGTCGGGCTTGGCCGCCCGCTCCACCAGGGTGTTGCGGTTCAGCGGCCCGTACCGCCCGACGTAGGTGTTGTAGAGGTGGCGGGCATGTTCCCGGACCGGGGTGATTTCCGCGTCCGGCCGGTCGGGGTCGGCCTCGGCGGCGAACAGGGCCTCGGCGGCGTCCCGCAGGAAGATGAGCTCCTTCAGCTCGTCGGTGGCGCGTTCCCGGATGACTGGCTCGCCGTTGATGACCTGCGTCACGGTGCCGTCGGACAGGACTTCGAACCGGCCCTCCATGGCGCCGTCGTTGTCGAGCACGACGTTCGCCGCCGCGGGGTCTTCCCGCGGCTCCCAGAACAGCCCGCGTTCGGCGGCCTCCGCGACCAGGCGCGTACCTGCCCCCGCAATGAGTTCGGTGAGGTCGGCCCCCTCGGGGGCGACGATCTCAATGGTGTGGCCGTACTGGGCGGCGGCCTTGGCTTCCATTCGCCCCAGCACCATCTCCGGGTGGCGCCGCCAGTACGTGTTGATGGTCGTGTGGAGTTCGTCGACGACATCGGCGTTAAGCCACTCGTCGGCGGCGCCCTCGCTGCCGGTCCGGCGCCGCAGCACCACCAGGTCAGCTACAGCCCCCGTGCCGTTCTCGCCGAACGCGCCCGTCGGCAGCCGGATCGCCCCGACGAACGCCGCGTCCTGGTTGAAGAGCTTCCGGGCGAAGCCGTCGCCGGAGTCCATGGTGTACCGCGAGGTCAGCAACATGATGAGCCCGCCGGGCCGGGTCGCCTGGATGGCCCGCCACATGAAGTAGTTGTGCAGGTTCAACTGCGGAAGGTCGTCGGGCCATGTCGGGTCGTAGGGGGCGTCTTTTGCGAACGGAACGTTCCCGACGACCAGGTCGAACGTGCCTGGCCGCAAGCTCGTCTGCTCCAGGGGTGCGCTGATGATGCGGGCATGCGGGTGAAGAAGTTGCGCGATCCGGGCGCTCGTCTCGTCCTTCTCCACGCCGAACCACTCGACCGGCAGGCCCGGCGGGACCTCTCCCATGAAAGCTCCCGCGCCGCACCCGGGCTCCAAGGTCAGGCCACCGGAGAAGCCCAGCGCCTCCGCCACCCGCCAGATGGCCCGGGTGAGCGTCGGCGTCGTGTAGAAGGCCACGTCGACCGCCTGCCGGGCGGCCAGTTCCGCCGACGCCGACAGCCCCTCCAGGAGGCGGTCCTGAATGTCGATCCACGACCCCTTGAGGGTTTGGCGTTTGTTGAAAGCGGTGGCGAGTGGCCCCCAGCCGATCCACCCGCGGAGTGCGTCGAGCTGGGCGGGCGTCGGCGTGTCGTCGAGCTCCCAGAGGGTTTCGAGGGCGGCGAGATTGCGCCGGGCCAGAGTGAGGGCGCCAGTGGGGATTTCAGGCGCGGAAATGTCAAGCATGGGGCCTCCGTCCTGCCTCGGGTCGCTCGTCCGAGACGTGTCACCACTGATAATACAGGTACTTAGCGGCCTGGGCAATGAACAGGTCAACTGCCGATAGCGGAACGCCAGCGGCTCCCGCTATGCTGAAGGAACCGGGCTGCTGCTCCAGCCCACCCCTGGTCGTTTCCGCCCACGCAGGAACGCCGCTCAGCGGGAAAGTGTCGTTCGACGGCGAGCAGCACCCCACCTACGGCCTTCAGCGCCTGTTTACCGGCGCGCTCTCGACCTGGCGGGGATGAGCGTGGGCGCCCCGCGGGATGGATGAGACATGACGCACAACAACCGCGATCTTGGCCGTGCTGTTCGCGAACTCATGCCGCACCGGCCTGACCAGACCTACACCGCCGTCCGCGCCGAGCTCATGGAGTGGCTGGAAGGGCGGGAGGAAACCCCGCGCGAGGCTGTGGCCATCATGACCGACCCGGCCAACGAGATTCTCTGCGAGGTGTGCGGGTGGACCGTCGGCATGATCTGCCCCGAGTGTCCCGGGTGCGGCTGCTACAACGGCCAGTGCTCGGGATGGCGGCACGGCGAATGGGAAAACGGCGACAGTGACGACGGCTTCGACGAAGACGGTTGCGAGGAGTGCGGCGGCAGCCTCTCGCTGGTTGGCTACGACGCCGGGTGTATCTGTTGACTGGACCAGCCCCCGACCCGCTACCGCTCTTGGCCCGCGGAATTGCGGTGTTCCCCCTGCCGCCGGGCGGCCGTGCGCCCGACCGGCGGGGATGGCAACGCCACGGCCTGCATACCGAAGATGAGGTTCGCAAGGCGTGGCGGCCCGGCGACAACATCGGCGTCGGGTGCTGGCTAAACCAGATCGTCGGGCTCGACCTCGACCGTCATGAGGACGCCGACGGCGCACAGGTCCTCGCCAACCTGTGCGCCGCGCGCGGCCGCCCATGGCCCGACACCTTCACCGCCCGGACCCCGTCCGGCGGTCTCCACCTGTACTTCCGGGCACCGCCGGGGCATCTCATCGGCAGTACATCCGGCGGGAGGTCACCGCTGGGGCCGGGAATCGATACGCGCGGCCCCGGCCGCGGCGGGCGCGGCGGATTCCTCATCGGTCCAGGTTCCATGGTGGCCGGGCGGCGCTACACCATCGAACAGGACATGCCCTTCGCGGAGTTGCCAACGTGGATAGCCGACCTGCTCAGCAGGTGAGTGACATCCTCACACCGCCAGGCAGGCCGGACCGAGGAGCTGCTTCAGATCACCCTTGAGTGCCGACGACGGGTCCACGCGCAACTCATCTTCGAGCCGCATGACGGTCGTGCGCGGCCCGTTGTGCACGTGGAGATGAACCTCCGTCGGCCCAGGGTGCGCGGCCAGCACCTCTTTGAGGCGTCTGATCAGCGGAGGGCGGCAGGTGTCGAAAGCTATCCCCACTGCGAGCGGGGGCGGCGCGTCATTCACCGGCTTGGGGGATACCACGTCGGCGGCGATCAGCTTGACCGTTTCGTCCCGCCGGTCGAGGCGGCCCGTCACGAAGACGACCGCATCACCGATCAGGCTCGCGCCGTAAAGCTGGTAGGCGGCGGGGAACACCACCATCTCGATGCTGCCTTCCAAGTCCTCCAGCGTGGCGACGGCCATCATGTCGCCCTTCCGGGTGACCTTCCGCTGGACGCTGCTCAGGATGCCGCCGACCTTCACGGTCTGCCCGTCGGGACGGCTCTCGTCGTAGAGGGCGGCGATAGTGCAATCGGAAGCCGCCCGGAGGACGTCCTCCATGCCGGACAAGGGGTGGTCGGAGACGTACAGGCCGAGCATCTCCCGCTCGAACTGCAACAACGTCGCCTTGTCCCACTCTCCCGCCGGGATGCGCACGTCCACGACCTGGTCCGGGACCCCCGTGATGGCTTCGAACAGGGAGCCCATCCCGGCGGCCTCCTTCTTTTTGACCCCGGCCGTCGCTTCGACGGCCTGCTCGTGGACGATGAACAGGCCCTTGCGGGAGTGGGGGAACGAATCGAAAGCGCCCGCCTTGATCAACGACTCGACTGCGCGTTTGTTGCAGACGACCGGCGGCGACTTCCGGAGGAAATCACCGAACTCCACGAAGGGGCCCTTCTCGGCGCGCGCCGACAAGATGCCGGACACAACGGCATCGCCGACGTTGCGGACGGCTGACAGGCCGAACCGGATGTTGGTGCCTTGTGGGGTGAAGACGCGGTCGGAGTCGTTCACGTCCGGTGGAAGCACCTTGATGCCCATCCGGCGGCACTCGTTGAGGTAGGGGGCTGCCTTGTCCTTGTCACCCCCGACGCTGGTCAGCAGCGCCGCCATGTACTCCGCGGGGTGATTGGCCTTGAGGTAGGCCGTCCAGTACGACACCAGCCCGTACCCGGCGGTGTGCGACTTGTTGAAGGCGTAGTCGGAGAAGGGGAGCAGGATGTCCCACAGGGTCTTGACTGCTTCGGCCGAATAGCCGTTGTCCCGCATGCCCTGCTCAAACGCCTCGTACTGCTTGTCCAGTTCGGCCTTCTTCTTCTTCCCCATGGCGCGGCGGAGCAGGTCGGCGCGGCTCAGGGAGAACCCGGCGACCTTCTGCGCGATGGCCATGACCTGCTCCTGGTAGACGATCAGACCGTAGGTCTCGCCGAGGATCTCGCTGAGCGGCTCCTCCAGCTCCGGGTGGATTGGGGTGATGGGCTGCTTCCCGTTCTTCCGCAGCGCGTAGTTGACGTGCGAGTTCGCCGCCATCGGCCCGGGGCGGTATAGCGCCAGGGCGGCGGCGATGTCCTCGAACGCATCCGGGCGGATCATGTGAAGCAGGGCGCGCATTCCGCTGCCGTCGAGCTGGAAGATCCCCAGGGTTTCCCCGCGGGCCAGTAGCGCATAGGTGGCGGGGTCGTCGAGGGGGAGAGTCAGCAGGTCTATTCGCTTCCCAGCGTTCACCTCGATCATCTTCAGGCAGTCGTCGATGACGGTGAGGTTGCGCAGGCCCAGGAAGTCCATCTTCAACAGGCCGATGCTTTCGCAGGTCGGGTAGTCGAACTGCGTGATGACGGCGCCGTCGGACTCGCGGCGGGACACGGGCAGGACATCGAGCAATGGTTCGGCGGACAGGATGACCCCGGCGGCGTGTACGCCGGTGCCGCGGGTGAGGCCTTCCAGTCCGCGGGCGGTGTCGATGACCTGCTTGGCGGAGTAGTCGCACTCGTACAGGGAGCGCAACTCCCCGGCCTCGCCGTACCGGGGGTGCTTGGGGTCGGAGATGCCCGACAGGGGGATTTCGACGCCTTGCGTAGCAGGGGGGAACGCCTTGGAGATCTTCTCGCCGAGCGCGTAGGGAAGCCCGAGAATCCGGCAGGCGTCCTTGACGGCCGCCTTCGCCTTGATCGTGCTGAACGTGACGATCTGCGCGAAACTGGCCTCGCCGTACTTCTCGGCGACATACCGGATCATGTCGGCGCGGCGCCGCTCGTCGAAGTCGAGGTCGACGTCGGGCATCGACACGCGGTCCGGGTTGAGGAACCGCTCGAACAGCAGGGAATGCTCGATGGGATCGAGCTCGGTGATCCGGGTGACATAGGCAACCATGGAGCCCGTCGCGCTGCCCCGCCCGGGGCCGACCGCGATGCCGTTGTCCCGCGCGTAGCGGCAGATGTCGGCGACGATCAGGAAGTAGGAGGAGAACCCCATGTTCTCGATGACGCCGAGCTCGTAGTCCAGGCGGTCCATCACCTCCTGGGAGGGGGTGTCGCCGAACCGCTCCCGCACCCCCCGGGCGACCTCAGCGCGCAGCCATGAATTCGGGGTGTACCCCTCCGGGACGGGGAAACGCGGCATGAGCTCGCGGGGTGCGAACACCTCGTCATACGACCCGACGCGCTCGGCAATCACCAGGGTGTTGTCGCACGCCCCAGGCACGGACTGGTCCCACATGTCCCGCATCTCCGCGGCGCTCTTCAGGTAGTAGCCCGAGCCGTTGAAGCGGAACCGGTCAGGGTCGTCCTTGGTCCGGCCGACGCCGACACACAACAGGCTGTCGTGGGCGTCAGCCTGATCCTCAGTGACGTAGTGCGAGTCGTTGGTCGCCAGCGGGGGCAGCCCCAGCGCCTTGGAAATCCTCAGGAGGCCGTCCCGGACCCGCCGCTCAATGTCCAGCCCGTGGTCCATGAGCTCCAGGAAGAAGTTCCCCTTGCCGAAAATGTCCTGGTAGTCGGCGGCCGCCCGTAGCGCCTTGTCGTACTGCCCAAGCCGCAGGCGGGTCTGAACCTCCCCGGACGGGCACCCGGTCGTCGCGATGACACCCTCGGCGTAGGCGGATATGAGCTCCCTGTCCATCCTGGGCTTGCGGTAGAAGCCCTCCAGGGAAGCCAAAGACGACAGCCGGAACAAATTCCGCAACCCGGCGGCGTTCTCCGCGAGCATCGTCATGTGCAGGAACGCGCCGCCGCCGGAGACGTCACCGCCCTCGCCTGAGGTGTCGCTGGACGCGCGACCGGTGTTCCCCCAGAACACTGGCTTCTTGTGGTGGCGGGACTCCGGCGCGACATACGCCTCAATGCCGATGATCGGCTTGACTCCGGCCGCGGTGACCTTCTTGTGGAAGGCGTAAGCGCCGTGCATGTTCCCGTGGTCGCTCATCGCGATAGCGGGCATGCCCTGCCGGGCGGCCTCGCCCGCCAAAAGGTCCAGCTTGGCGGCGCCGTCGAGCATCGAATATTCGGTGTGAACGTGCAAGTGTGTAAAGCTCTTCATGATTCTCCCCTCTCGCGCTCGTTCTGCTCGGCAACGTCCTGGGTAATGCGGAAATACTGCGCGGCCTTCTCGTGGATCTCCGCAGAGTCCGGTCGGCCGCTGACAGCCGCTAGCAGCGCGCTGTACTGACGCTGGAGACGGTCACGCTCTCGGGTGAGCTCGCGGCGCTCCCGACGCATCTCGGCAATCTCGGCGACCGCCGGAGTGCATTCACACGGTCCCTCTGGGTCGTACAGGCGGGGCCAGCACCCGGGGACGAACAGCTTGTCCCCGGGCCGGTCGGAAGGCTCCCACCAGTGGCAGATGAGAGCCGTATTGATCAGCATTGGCGTGAACGTGGCCTTGTTCCCTCGGCCACGCCCGTCTCCGGGTCGGCCAGGTAATGCTTGCAGTCGTAGCGAAGGGAAAGCTCTCCCTCGCCGGTCGGCTTCCACTCCGCCGGGGTCTTGCCTAGGTAGGCGTACAGCAGGAGCGGGCAGCCCGGCCCGTGTTTGCCGCCGCGCCCGGTGCGGTCGTGTTTGCAGGTGTCACACCACCGGCCAGTCCAGGCGTCGCCTTCGGTGGAGTTGCTGAACGGCGGCGTGTCGGCGGCGGTGCGCTCGATGTGCTCGTAGCTCGGCGGCGCCTGCGGTTCGGGGGTGACCCGCCAGTCCCCGTGGAGCTCGCTCACGCCGCCCGCCCCAGGTAGTCGGACTCGCCCTTGGAGTTGACGTTGCGGTATTCCTTCACGCCGTCGACGCCCATGTCGGCCTTCACGACCCACTCGACGGGCTGGGGTGGGAGTTGGTGGCAGTCGCAGTCGCAGGAGTCGGTGTGGCCGCCCAGCCCTTCGGGCGGAGGGGTCACGTGCACACGGCACCAGTTGCACACGAACGGCGGCTGCTGCTCGCACGACACCACCATCCCGGTCGCGAGGGTTGTGCCGTTGTCCCAGACCAGCCCCTGCACCTTGTCCCCAGGCTGGTAGGGGGGCTTGGCTTTCCTGGCGGCCATCAGCCGTTCACCTCGCGCAGGCGCGCCGCCTCGGCGCTGAGTGCGTCGGCGAGCTGCTGGCACGCCTCGGCGTTCATGACGGGGTCCAGGCGCACGCTGCGACGGTTCATCGTGGTGAGGCAGACGTACTCCGGGGTGTCGTCCCACTTCTGCCGCCACCAGCCGACCCGGCCGTACTGGTCGCTAGTGTCGTAGTAGGTGATCTCCGAGGCGTGCATTTCGTTGAGCGGGTGATCGGTGACGCACCACGGGGGGCAACCTTCGGGGCGCTCGTCGCTGGGGTCAGCATCCATTGGTGTCCTCCTGGGGGATGTAGTTGAGCTCCTGCATCGCCGCCCATGCCGCCGCCGCAGCGATTGCGGCGGCGTCTTCGGCGGTGAGGGGATCGCGGTCCTGCGTGTGAGCGCGGAGCCGGTCGCGGATGCGCTTGTACAGCAGGTCCTTCGGTTGGAGTCCGGCGCCGGAGCGCTCCAGCCAGTCGGGGTTGAGCATCGGAGCGGGGGCGCGTTGCGGCCTCTCGGGCGGCTCACCGGCACGGCCGCGCCAGATGACCAGAATCGCCCAGTTGTCGCCTCCGATCAGCGGGCGCCAATACGAGCGGCGCTTGATCTCCGGGGCGGCCATGAGGCGTGCGTAGGTGGCCAGGCTGGACATGGGGGAACCTCGGAACAGCTTCATCGGGTGCGCTCCGCCCACATCCCGGCGAAGGCGGCGCAGCCGCGCAGCTCCCGGTCGACATCGTCGAGCCGAATGGCCGTAGAGTGCCCAGCCCAGCCGCATCGCTGGGAGTCACTTCTGACACTCCAGGCGGAGACGATGTAGGGCGAGTAGTCCGCAAGGTGGGGGAGGTAGCGGATCCGCCCGACCCGGCCCGGGAGCTGGCCGCCGTCGAGGGCGAAGGTCACCTGATGCAAGTTCGCCACTTCGGCGTAGACGATGTCGTGAATGCCGCCGAGGCGCTCACAAGTCTCCGCGGTGATGGCGTCTAAGGCCTGCTGAAGAGGCTGGGGAATCGTCATAAGTCCTCCTGCTCTCGGGGCGCTCATCCCGAACACCCCCGATACTACAGGTACTTAGCTCTATGCGGCAAGGGAGTCAAGCTCGAACCACACGACCGCCCCCGCCTCATCGCGGTAGTACCCCCACCGGTCCGCGAGAGCCTCCATGATGGCAACCCCGCGGCCGTTCATCGCGTCGTCGTCGCGCGCGCGGACGCACGGCGCGCCGGAGCCGCCGCCGTCGTGAACCTCCACGTGAACGCAAGCCCCGTCGACCAGTACGTCGACTTCGAACACCCCACCCGGCGCCCCGGAAACGGTGTGGCGGACCGCATTGGTAGCCAGCTCTGAAACCAGGAGGACCGCGTCGTCAGCGCGGCCGCGCCCGCCAAGAGCGTCAGCGATGAAGGTGCGGGCGCACTGCACAGCCGCGGCGGTGCCGGGAAACTGCTCTCGGATGATCGCCTTCATCGGAGGTCCTGTCGGTCGTGCCGCGGCGCGCGGTACCCCTGATATACCGGTTCGCGATCTAGGGGAATCGCCGGACGGCGTAACGTCTTCGCCATCCCCCGGCGGCCTTCCGTCAGCCTCATTCGTCTCATGGCGTCCTCCACAGCGGGCTGCCGGGTCGCTCGTCCGGCCGTAACCCTGGTGTACCCCGCTCAACCTGCAAGCACAACGAAAAGACAGGTACTTAGTCCGGTCAAGTAAGGCGCGCCGCGCCTTCCCGCCCCTCCCGTACCTGTACTTTCAGAACCACTCCCTCCCGGGATGCAGGCGACGGCTACATCCAACTCGTTATTGGTCCAGTACACCGCCGCCGACGTGATTCGGGAGGGGCCCCGACACTTCGCGGTGCGCCCGGGATGCAGACGACGGGTACATCCTTTTGGGATCGCAGGTTCGACTCCTGTCCCCGGTTCCCGGTTCGCCGGTTCGCCGGGGGTTGATGGCAACAAGTCCCGCCGTCACCTTGATTCGGGCGCGCCGTGAAGCCCTCAGAGAGGAACACCGGCGGTGTCGAAACTCAACCGGCGCACCAGCAACGCGGCACGCCCCACCGGGGGCGGCCCCATCCGCGCCCTGGCCGAACCTGAAACCCTCACCTACGAAGGCGCCGCCGGATACACCCGCGACCTCCTGTCGGACTTCCTCCTCCTCGGCGTCAGCATGCCGACCGAAGGGTCCTTCTATGAGACGGCCGATGCCCGGCTGTCCCGCTTCACCGGCCTCGCCCGCACAATCGGCCGCGACAACCCCGAATGGATGACCGGCTGCATCCGGCACCTGCGGCGGCACGCCCACATGCGCACCGCACCCCTGGTAGCGGCCACCGCCATGGCGCGCGCCCGCCAGGAAGCCAAACTTCCCGGCTACACCCGCCAGGCCGTCAACGCCGCGGTCGACCGCGCCGACGAACCCGGCACCCTGCTCAACATGTGGCTCACCTCGTACGCCTCCGCGCGCTACGAACGCCACCTGCGGCCCCTCACCCTTCCCAAAGGCCTGCGCCGCGGCCTGGCCGACGCCGTCTACCGCCTGTACAACCAGCGGTCCACCCTGAACTGGGACAGCCGCGAGGCCGCCGTACGGTTCGGCGACGTCGTCGAACTCATCCGGCCCGCCACGCACCGCCCGGCAATCCGCGGCACCGAACAAGGCGCCCTACTGGCTTACCTGCTTGACCGGCGCCACAACCGCGACAAGCCAATCCCCGAGCAGCTCGCGACAATCCGATCCTTCACCGAACTCATGGCCGTCCCCGCCGACCAGCGGCGCGACCTGCTGCGCTCCTGGGGGCCCGAGGCGACATACCGGCTGCGCCAGGCCGGGATGAGCTGGAAGGCCCTCACCGGGTGGCTGGAGACCGGCATGGACACCGAAGCGTGGATCGTCGCGCTTCGCCTCATGCGGTACGAGGCCCGCCTCAACAACCTCCGCAAGTTCGATCGCGCGGGCATCCCCGACGAGTTCGCCGCCGAAGTGGCCGCGCAACTCGCCAACCCCGACGAGGTCGAACGCGCCCGCATCCTGCCGATGAAGGTCCTGGCGGCCTACCTCAACACCGACTCCGACCGCTGGCGCCAGCCCCTGGCCGACGCCTTGACGGCCGCGCTGCCCCGCATCCCAGAGCTGCCCGGCCGAACCCTGGTCCTGATCGACACCTCCGCCAGCATGCGCCACGAGGTGAGCGACCATTCGTCCATGCAGTACATCCACACCGCCGCCCTGTTCGGCATTGCCCTGGCCGCGCGCAACCCCGGCAAAGTCGACGTGTGCGGCTTCGCCGACTACACCTTCCAGTTCCACGTCCCGCCCGGCTACGTGTCGGTTCTCCAGCAAGTCCGGGAATTCACCCGGTACATCGGATACGTGGGGCACGGCACCAAAATGTGGTCAGCTCTCAGGACGGCATTCAACGGCCACGACCGCATCATCATCTTGTCCGACGAGCAAGCCGCCGGTCCCGGCCACCACAGCTTCTCCGGCCAAGACCCAGTGACCATCCACCAGGCTGTGCCCGCGGGGGTCCCGCTGTTCGTGTTCAACATCGCCGGATACCAGCCGTCGGCGATCCCCGCGGGCTTCCCGAACATCCACGAACTGTGCGGGCTGAACGACCTGTCCTTCGACCTCATCCCGCTCATCGAGGCCGGTCAGCGCGCGAACTGGCCGTGGATGAACACACGTGATAGCGAAGCCGCCGCCTAGAATAGGTGGGTACACACGCTGAGAGGGCGGTCCCGTTCGGGGCCGCCCTCTCAGCGTTCTTCGCCGCCGCGACGTCTAGCTGTCGAGCGCATCACGCAACTGCTCGACCAGCTCGCGCACCTCGCTCTCGGACATCAGGCCCGCCCGGGTTCGCAGGCGGAACGAAAACAGACGGTGCAAGTCCCCTAGTCTCACGTCGGGGGCTACGCGAACCAGCCTCCCGTCCGGTCCCCGCTTCACGACATCAGCGTGCTGATACCGCTCGATCACCACAGGGGCGTGCCCGCTGATCAAGAACTCCTCGAATGACAGGGTGCTGACTTGCGCACCCCCGTCGAGGTCGGAAGCGGCGTCGGCGAAGTCGCCGAGGAACCTCCGAGTGAGGATGACCTCCTTGAGACTGCGGCGCCCCGGACGGACAAAAAACGCCACCTCGCCGTCGTCGACGAATGAGTCTGACGGAAGCCGGTCCACCAGCGCGCGGAGCTCCTGACCGATTTCTCCGTCCAGGGACGTCATTGTGCGGCTGATCATGAAGTACCCCAGCCACAGCATCGCCGCCACGATGGCGACGACGGCAACCCACACCCAGTGGCCCCGCTGCCCCAGCGACACCGCAAGCACGACCAGTTCCACCGACATGACGGCGTTGAAAACCAGGACGCGCTTCGCAGCGCTACTCGGCCACAACTGCGACGAAAGCGTCATCCCTCAGCCGCCGGGTCGCCGTACAGGGCGTCCTCCTGGGTCGCCTCGCGCTCCAGCTTCGCCGTCGCCTCCTCGTAGACGCCCCGGGCGGCACCGGCGGCCGCGGCCGCCCCGGCGACGACGGCCCTCAGCGTGGCGTCTTCCGCGCCGTCCGGCAGCGGCGCCCACCTGGTGGTGTACACGACGTACACCCACTCGTCGGGGGAGACGTCGAGCACGCCCCGCATTCCTGTGTCGAAACCGGACAGGCCCTCGCTGAAGTCGTCGGCGAGCTGGATGTTCACGGTGTAGCGGCCGTCGACCAGGATCAGGTCGAGCCGGTCACCGCATGCGCTGTCCTCGATGTACTCGGCCTTCAGCCCCGCCTCGGAGAGCTTCGCCATGATGGCGGCGAGCGCGGCGGTCGTGAGGGTCTGCGGGGGTGCGGTCTCGTGCATTGTGCCTCCAGTGGGGGTGGGTGTTCTTCTTCGGTGAAAACGTAGCGCGCGGCCCCGACAGGGCGGGGACGCACCCCAACAAAGCCATAACCACCGGACGAGCTCGGGCCACAAAACCAAAGAGACCCGCCGGCAGCAGCGGATGGGCTCAAAGA